>PXDX01000117.1 GCA_003564915.1 candidate division WWE3 bacterium | reverse complement strand
ATGTACAAAAAGTTAGGATTAGTAGTTACATTCACACTTATTATGGCAGGAGGAGTGCCAGCATTATATGGCTACGAGACCCCGGGCACTGAATTAAGAGGGTTTGGTGAGTCTGTGGCAGAAAGGGCACAGGATGATCCCTTGGACCTAGCCGACAACGCTAGCGCATTTGGACCATTGGTAGTGGATCAAGTCCGAGATGAAACCCCCGTAAATGGTCTGGAAGTAGCCGAAAACGCCCGATCAATGGGACGCGGAATGTAATTTCCAAACTGCAAATACCCTCCCTTTTGGGAGGGTTCCTGCCCTTGAGACATTAGATTTGTCGAATTTTAAACCCCAAAGACCTACAACATTTTCATAAGCATGATCATTATAATTTCAGTCTTTGGTTATATTTATAGGCTGGAAGGATCTTCTTGTGTTATCGCCTCGCACGCACAAGAAAGGTTCAACCCGGCAGGAAGGTAGGATACATAACCACTACTGCACCTAGCTCACTTCCACATAGTAGGCCCACGCACATTACCCAAAGTTCTATAAGTCTGTACAAAATTTTGAACTAGTTAAAGTCATTCTATCCTCTGTTGCGATCGCTTATCCGGTGGATGTACCTAGCACCCTGGGTGGATAGAAATTTAAATTTCAATCTACAGATCCCACATATCTCCAGTAAAGTACCCAGTAGAACGCATTGGCCATACTATTTCCATCATCCAGGGGGTATCTTTCGAATTCAGCTAAGTTTGGCGAATGGTCTGGAAGCATAGCATAATACATTTGATTAATATCTACCCAACCCCCCTCTCGCCCAATAAGATCTTTCTGTCTTACATTGTAATCTCTCTGAATTACTTCGGGTTCATATAGATAAACAGAACCAGGAGTGATCGGAAGGTATTGGATTCCGTCAACCGCTAATGGATCAGTACTAAAGAAAGTGTTAAATTCCACCTTACCCCCCCAAACTAAACTAGCGCGATCATGTTGATATTCTTCGGGAAATATATCCTCTCTTTCATAGTGATTTAACCAGTAATATTTGGCAGAGTTTATTTCTGAGGAATATAAAAACTGCCCAAGCTCTTCTAGATCTGTCCTTCCGGTGTTTTTACCCCAAAGCCAAATAGAATACCAAGCGTTGATTGCCTCTGAAGAGGATTCTTGGTTATTTCCATCAAAAAAGTTTGCATCACCTGAAGCCCAGGAATGTCCCCCATAAAAATCAAAAGTTCTTATCTTAGGAAAATAAAAGTTCTCTTCATGAGTATTGGCAATATCCATTATGATCAGATCAACTACGTCACCATATTTATCAATGAAAGCTGGACGTAATTTCGCTAAGACGGCACCGGAGTAGATAAAATATCCGTAGTGAAAATGATGGTCGTTATACTTTTCTGATCCAAACTCAGGTGTAAAAAAGATAATACCCCCGTTTGTTTGATCGTACGCAAGGTATTTTTCTTCTTTATGTTCCTCATATGTGAACCAATCTGCGAGCTCTGTCTCCAAAAGATCGAGCAGGGTGTTTCGAATATCGGTCTGTTCCATAATATCAGCGATCTGGATTAAACGTGCTACTTTTGCCAAATATTTCCCACCGAAATAACTGGTTGGTGGGGGATCCCCCAGCCTTTCTACATCCCGCTCTAACGCGCCTTGAACCAGCGCAATCTCTTCGGATCCTAAGACCCCCTCAGGAATAAGAAGCTCTTCGAGAGGTTCGATTTTAGGGATTTCTGAGGATATACGATCTGTCTCTACCCTAAAGAAGCGCTGAGTTCCTCGAATAGTATCTATATTTCCTACGTTGTCCTCTTTCACGGGCTTGTGGTGGGGTAAAAGACCAAAAACAGTACCGAAACTCTCGTCGACAAAATTGAAATTGTATGAAATCTCGTAAACCTTTCCTTTATCTTTCACGGTAGTGTTTACGTCTCGGACTAAATTGGATGCAAATAGTTCCTTCTCTTCTTGTGTAAGCCTCTCCATTCCTGAATTTAAGTATATCGTGAGTTGTCTGTTATTGGTATTTTCAAAATTTATTCGAATATCCTCATTGGCTTGCGAAATACTCCCTTGGGTAAATATCCCTAATTCCACGGAGCCATTGATTAATTCCAAACCTTCTTTCCCCCAAGACAGTTCAAAATGATTGGGGTCCAGATTCAAACTACTCACTTCGGACCTAATATAAATAAAAGGCGAGCCCTGTATAAAAGTGGCATTAAATTGGAACCTATCTTGATCATCATAAAAATCCAGAGAGAATAAAAGATCTGAAGATTTGGTCAAGTCTACACGCCTGATACCATTACCTGAGGTTAATCTAAGATTTCTGCTAGCAATATTTGCCGAGATCACATTCGAAGAGATACTTTTTTCCGGCACTCCAATAGTTAAACCGTCTTGCCCCGTCCTAACCGCAAAAGGAATAAGATATGCGGACTCTAGATGATTGTTAAAAACTACAGAACTCCAAACTTTATTTGTATTGGAGGGGAATGCGGAGCCCTCCTCCCTTTTAGATAAGTGATTTTGAATAAACTTGATCTCACCCTCCTTAGGAATCAAAGTTGAAAAGTCCCTTATCTTCCTTTTATTTGTGATTTTGCTGGTATTCTCTTGAAAATTCTCAATAAAAAAGGCAATACCAACAAATAAGACAGTAAAAATTACAATTACAGTAGGAATTAGAATCCATAATCTTTTTTCTTTAATTACATGAAGCATAGGCGTCTATAACCACATTTATAGGTATGAGGTAACAACATCATCTACTATATCAGCTACAGCATCCTCAACCACGATCTTCACTTCTACAGGAGTTCCGTCAAAATGATCTGCGGAATCGTATCCAGGGATAATAGACAATTCCATTCTTTTTGTTAATTCATCGTAAGTTGGTCTGATATATTCTATAGATCCCCGTGCTACTTCTCCATCAGGATATTCAATAACGATATCTTGGTAATTTGTTACTCTTCCAATATCTTCAGGTTCAACTTCTATAACGGCCTCAATTCGTTCTTGGTTCTTCTTTACACTCACTACCGCATCATTCCCCTCGATGTAATTTCCTTCCACAAAATAAACCGTATCCACAATACCGTTAACAGTTGATCTAACGCTAAATTGTAATGTTTCGTTCACATATTCCAACGTGATGGGTGAATCACTTTCAGCTGCAGCCTCCGCAGTATTAATTTTTCCTTCAATATCGGGATTGACGTACGTAAAAAGCACATCACCATTATCGACGTGCGTTCCAGGGCGCACTCTTATCTCCTTGATGTAGCCTGCGGCTCCTGCACCGAAAGTTACTGTCTGACGTCGAACATTTGCTCTTACTGATTGGATATATCTCCTTTCATATGCTCTAACTACAAAAATATATAGTCCTCCCGATACTATAAAAAGGGGAATAATGAACAACTTAAGAAAATTATTAACTAATTTATTTATCATATTTATCACTCCTTTTGTTCCACAATCTAACAGGGAAGACGTGGGTAAAAATGAAATACGAGAGTATTAGCGTGTTTACTAATGTCCAAAATAATGCGATGGCAGTGATGGCGGGCTCGCGTATATGAACAAGTGCAATAGGAATAGAAAGCAGTATAATAAGAAGTAAGATAGCGTGCGGGTATAAATAGCCTAATCCCGAGGACTTTTCAACATCCCTCTTATTAGTTGCTTCCCATTTTATTTCTTTATCTCTTATAACACCTAGGAAAGCAAAAATATATGCCGGAAATGAATTCATTGAAAGAACCACGGCGCTTGTACTGAATCTGCCTAAAACGAACCAAGCGGTAAAATATTGCACCACGAAGTAGGGAATATAGTGCTGAAACCATGTTAAGAGTGTGGTATCTATGGGTTTGAAACCGAATAAAATATATAATGTAGGGAGTAATATCAAAGTTAAGACCACAAATCCACCAAGATAGAAAGTGCCTACATGTAAGTATTGCAGCCGCTGATCCGCGGTCAGCCCTCTCTTAAATATAGGATTATCTCTAATCAGAATAGCGAAGCTTCCGCCCGCCCATCTAAGCTGTTGGTTGAAGTAAGCTCTTAAAGTAGAGGGTCCAATCCCCGTAGCTAGAACTTCATGAATATATATACTTCTCCATCCCTTTTGATGAATCTGATAGGAGGTGAGAATATCCTCAGAGGGATGTACAGTAACACCACCCACACTTTCCAAGGCCTTTTTTCTGAATACAGCATTGGTTCCCACCCAAAACGCTGAGTTAAAATGATTCTTTCCTCTACAGACAATATCATAAAATATCCTTTGAGCGTCGTCACTTCCTTTGGATATAAAATTGTCCGTATTTCTGTATTTTTGAGGGGTCTGTACAAAAGCTACATTAGAATCAATAAAAAAGGGAACTGTCTTAATCAAGAATTCTTTTTTGGGAACATAATCACTATCAAAGAAAGCTATTATATCTGCGTTCACTTTCTTCAAGGCGTTATTTATGTTTCCCGCTTTCTTCCCTTTGTTGGTGCTTCTGGATATGTAGTTTACATCCAATTTCTCGGCTAGCACTTTTATTTCTGGAGAATTGCCGTCATCCAAGATATACGTGTCGTGAGAGATCTCCATGTCGCGAACGCCGATAGTGGTCTTTTCCACAAGTTCCGGAGCCTCCCCGTAGACAGTTATAAAAGCTGCAATTTTTCCTAAGGCTGCGTGATTCTTTAACAACTTCTCCTGTGTTTCGTAATATTCATCGTCCCTGGGGTTTTCTTCCGCATAAAGCATTGTCCACCAAGCACCCGTCGTTTGAAATATTATGTAAAACTCACTTAAAACAAGCGGTATGTAAGCATATAAGTTCCCGACATTTAGCGGATTTAGAAGAAAAAGAAAATAATTAACGCTCACAATTATGGAAATGACTATCATCAGGGAAGCCGTTGCTTGAATGTTTGTAGAAATTTTCTTTATCCCACCCTTCCCTGTCTTCTGATCTGGTTGATTGTTTAAATATATTATATTTTGATTGCTCATACCAATTATGTAAATCCTAATTTTTCATTGTTGAACAATCATAAGACGAATGTAAGAAAAAAATGAGAACGAATTATTTATACAAAGAACGGTTTTTTCAACTCAGTATTCAGAGGAGAATTTTTTGCTGATATATAAAATTCTTCTGAAACGTTAGGACTTAAAAATTTTTAGATACTTATCATATCTATCGATCTAACTCATCTTTTGAATTATTAGATAGGTTGACTAACTAAATTGTGATAAAAAACTATCCGGATGGCTAAAATCGAATAAATTTGCTATAATACCAGCCCAAGCGAAGTGAGTAGGGTATAGTCTAAAGGAGATTTCCCGTGAAAATGAGAATAGTACTCCTTGTTGCTGTATTGGTGCTGGTACCGTTGATCGCCTCGCACGCACAGGAAAGGTTCAGCCCGGCAGAGCCGATGGAGATATCGCGATATCTT
>PXDX01000046.1 GCA_003564915.1 candidate division WWE3 bacterium | reverse complement strand
TTTCGCAATATCCTGACTTACCATGGTTTCAAGTAGAGATGACTTACCTGTACCTGACTTCCCTATCAAGTACATGTGCCTTAATCTATCGTCTCCGTCTTTAAGACCAAATTTCATTTTTTTATCTCGGTATATGGTCTCGCCAATATATGTACAGTCTTTTGTGGGAAGCTCTGATGGGGGTTCTGCCTTTTTTGAATATACCCATGCCGACATATTCGGCGTGGCAATTGAGGAGGAAGGTAAATGATAAACCGAGGCAAGTTCTTCAACATTTAAAATGAAGGCCTCATCATGATCGATACATCTTGATTTGAATCTCTCAAGCTCGTAGGCATTTCCCTTGCTAGAAGAAGACTTTCTAAATCCGTTCGTAGTTGCCGTATAGAACTGCTTCATTGTGGCAACCGCAGACCTAAGATTAGCATCGACTTTAGTTCTATCAGAAGATCCGGATATTATACGTATCTGAACAAAGTAACCTAATTTAGAAAGCTTGTTCTCCACTGATTTTATTTCCAATTCTTGGGATGGTGATAGACGAACCGCCTCCCCATTGGAAGAGCTCCCTGTATAGGACCATCTCCCGCCTTCACTGGGACCGCGGAAAAGACCTGTTGCTACATCTACAATAAGAAGCCCTATCTCATGAGACATGGTAGAAATAATAGCTCTTAATTCTCCGGGAGATCCTCCCCGTCTATAACTCGATCCTCCTCTTACAGATTCCGTATAACGGTAGCCCTCTGACTGCCAAACATCCGGAGCAGGTTTTGCTACAACCTGAATACCAAGAAAATCGCCTCCGGTAGCGTGGGAAAGCACAGATGTAATACCGGAAAGAGGATCAACTTCCAGATCGAGAAAAGATTTTAAGGGAAGAAAATAAGGTTTTGATAACTCTAAATTAGCAACTTCCAGAAAATCCAAGTCGTCAAGCATATCAATATAATCAGGACTTTCATTGATCATCGCCCGATGATACTGAGCATATATCTGACTTTCAACGAATTTTGAAACACGTCTTGGTACGGCAACGTAAAAATGAATTCCCTCATCCCCCTGGGACACTACTTCAAATGAAAAGTGCTCTTGAGCTCCGGGATCTTCCTGAAGCAAACCGTGAATGGCGGCAAACATACTTTCAGCCGCTAGGGGGGATAATTGATTAGAAGAATCATCTGAATCATCGATTCGGGGAACTTTCACCTCTAAAATAACGATTTCGTCTTCGGAAATGCAACTAGTTGAACCACCGCGATTTATCAATTTTGCCAGTAAAAGTAAGATTATTCCTCCTCCTAATAATAACGGACCGTAAATAGTAATAATGTTCATTTTTCAATCAGGAGATGGGTTTTAAATTATTGAAGCGCTAAAAAACTACCTAGGCTAATTATTCAGTAAATCTTGATAATGTCAAGGCCAACAACCAATGTAACATCCACTCTGGTAACTACACTATCCAATAAGGATGCGTCCTCGCTGGAGATTATTTCCGAAACCCTAAAGAATTCCGATAAATATGCTACGGTATCGCTATTTATATCGTCAGCTATTATCATAGTTTGGTCGGAAATGGCGTTTGCATTATCTATGGATACCACATGCCCTCCTCTATTCCTGACTACTCTAGCAGCAAAGGCCGCTGCCCCGGGAATCTCAGCCGCGTTCAGTACAGCGATACTTAATTTTTCTTCCGCCACAGAGGAGTTAAATGTACTCTGCCGAATCCTATTATCGAAAGCTTCTTCGGTGGTAAAAGAAAGTTCAGTCATATCCCCAGATCTGAAATTACGCCTTATACTATACAAATGAAGAAAATCCGCCAAAGTGAGATTGGTTCTGACACTGGAATTAAAATCCGCTATCTTATTCCTATCAAGTAAAGACAAGATATTTCCCGATATAATCACATCCTCAAATAGTTTTGAAGTTTCCGGAGCCGCAAAGATCCATCTATCCATTTTAAATCCGGAAAGGCGCTCCAAAGCAAAAATTGAATAAGTCATACCTTCTTCAAAACATTGGGAACTGCAAAAACCGTCGTCTCCCACTGTACCCAGAGAACCTAAAGCGAAAATAGAAGAAAGATTTTCTTCTCCAAATCTTCCGGGCATTTCCATTTGTAAATCAACAGGAATTTCAAATAACAAAAAATCCGATGAGGTCGTACTTAAAACCAAAACTTTAATGCTTGTCACTTTAAGTGGTGAGTTGATAAAATCATTTTCTGAAGTCAAAAAAGCTACTGTATATATGTCCTTTGATCTAAAGTCTTGAGTTCCCGGAAAATCCGCGGAAATATACGATTGATTTAACTGCTTAACAAACAGATAAAGAAATAAAAATACAACGAAGAAAGCGCATAGAGAGGTTATAAGCGCAAAACGAGTCAATCTTTTGTTTTTTCTCCTGGATCTGGACCTTCTCCGGGAGCGGGCAGGGTTACGAGCCATTATAAATATTGTAACAAAAGTTTAAGCTCTTTTTAATACTTTTCGAAAGGAATAAAAAATTCGGAAGGAACTTTTGCCTCAAAAGCTAATTTCTTCTTTTTACCAGGAAGAGTGAACTCAATGGACTTGGCATGTAACATCAATCTGCCGAACTTAGTTAGATCTTCTTCCAGCAGCTTTGGGGGAGCATATAAGCGATCTCCTACTATCGAATGCCCTATTGCAACAGCATGGACACGTATCTGATGAGTTCTTCCGGTGTACGGCTTGACCTTCATAAGTGTGTATACTCCACTGGAATCGGTTTTGGTAAAATAAGTCGTTGAATCCCTACCCCCCTTCACTACAGCAAATTTTCTCCTGTTTTTTGGATTTCTACCTGTAGGAGCCTTGACCTCCATTCTGGCATGTTCAACCTCACCATGAACCAAAGCGACATAATTTTTCAGTACCTTGCGCTCCTTGAACATTCTCATAAGCTTGTTTAATGCATCGGAATTCTTTGCCGCAATTAATACCCCCGATGTTCCCTTATCCAAGCGATGGGCTAAACCCGATCTCTGAACAAAAGGATCATCCGATTCCGGATCGTATTCCAACCCCAAGTAATCGTCCAAAAAATCTTGCAATGTCCCCTCCTTAGCGGTGTCGGATCTGTTCACTATCAAACCGGAAGGTTTTTCCAATACCAAAAGGTTTTGATCCTCGTGTATTATTCTAATCTTTTCCAATAGTTGTTCGTTCATTTTTATCACTCCCCTACCCTACTCTATTAATATAATCATTGTTAAATTTGCTGCTTTCTTTTTGAAATGAAATAACGAACATACGCATAAATAAAACACACCACACCTAAATTTATGAAAATATCTGCATAATTAAATGCGAAAAAACCAAAAAAAGATAAAGGGTCTTCCACACAGCCGTGAATGTATCTATTTGCAAGATTGTAAGAGCCGCCTACAACAATAAGCATCACTCCCATCAATGAGATCTTTTTATTGGGGCGGTAAACTCCGGATCGGTGATAAGAGTAAAGAAATAGAGCAAAGATTAAAATAACCAAAAGGGCGTACGTTTCGATTCCCATTAAAAATGAAAAGGGATAGGTACAGTTATAAACGGACATCGGGAAAGTCAGACTTCGGAACGTCTCGCACAATCCGTACATAGGGAAGTCTCCGGATAGGCTTCAAGCCGAGCGGAGTCAATAGACTCCCCGCAGTTGTCACAAATTCCATACTCCCCTCGTTCTATCTTGCCTAGAGCTTTTTTGACCGCAGTACTAACTTTGGAAACAACATTTCTTTGTGCATCGTTTATATTTTTTCTGTTATCCTCCAGATTCGCTTCATCAACATCATCAGCATTCCCCTCAGTCCTTCCTTCCTGCATGTAAGGATCTTCCTCTTCGAGCAGCCTTTGTTGATTAGCTAAACTCTTGTCTTTTCTTATCAAGATATCCTTGATCTTGGCGATAAATGTAGGTGGTAAGTTCTTATTGATCATTTTTTTTCTAATCCTCCATATAGACGTAAGCAGAACCATTGTAATCAAGAATACATCGAATAGCAAATTGCCGCTACCGACCATATCGGTGAAAACGCTTAGTAATAGTATGAAGATCAAGAAGATAATGAAAATGGATCCGGAAAATAGTTTTTTTAAGCGGAACATTGAGAAAATACCATAAGAGACAAGAGCCAGACCAAAAAATACCAAATAATCCAAATTCTCTTGAAGAAGGAAGAGTCCTAAAAACAGCATTGACATACCTAAAAGTAAAGCCAAAGTATAGATATCGGAAAGCCTGAACAAAGACCACTTATAAATTCGCGACACTAACCACGTACCTACAATAAAACCTAAAATGAAACCATCCACACCAAATCCCGAACGCCAAAAGTAAAAAACATGTTCAAGAAAAGGACCGAATAAAAATCTTGCGCCTATCCCGTAAAAGATTCTGGAGAAAATTATCGAGATCAAAAGTACAACAATATAGCTGTCAAAAAATCTCTCCTGATCAAAACCATCTTTTCTACCCTCTCTCCAAACCGCATAAAAAGAAAAGAATAAACCGAGAAATAAAAATATTGAAAATGTTTGTATCTCAAAACCAAATAAATCTATTTCAAAAGGAATCTGCATACTCATATGATATCAAAATACTGTGATTCTACTTAATTCAATGATGGAATCTCAGGCTTTGGAGAGATATTCCCCAGTGCGAGTGTCCACTTTGATCTTATCCCCTATCTCAATAAAACTGGGTACTTTGACCACAAAGCCTCCCTCAACCTTGGCATCCTTATATACATTGCTAACGGTATTCCCTTTATATCCGGGCTCCGTATAGATCACCTCATATGTCAGATTGTTGGGTAATTCTACTGAGACAGGCTTACTGTTGTAGTAAAGAACCTGAACCATCCCGCCTTCTTTTAGAAATTTTGCCGATTCTCCCAACACTTCCGAAGGTATTTCAAATTGATCGTAAGTTTCGGGATCCATAAACACATAGGAGTCATTCTGATACAGGAATTGCGTACTTTTTCTTTCCACAAAAGCATCGTCAACTTTTTCCTCTCCAGAATAACTCAGATCCCGCGTCTCTCCCGTAACTAAATTCCTGGCCCGTATCTTTACCGTAACTCCGGAACGAGCGGATTTAACGTGGGAATACTTTTCCACTTTCCACGGCTGCCCATCCTTTTCAAATATTGTTCCTGTTTTTAAATCCGTTGCTATCACAAAAGATATTGTATCATCCAAATTATCCGCGGGGAAATAATCAATTCAAAGGTATCGTGCTCAGACTAAAAAGATATCAAAGTTTATTTCGTTTAATCGGGATGAAAATTTCAGATACACGCAAGCACATAACGTATTTTTTAAAAATCTTGCAAGAAGGATATTGTAAGATTAAGATAAGGGAGTATATTTAGATTTTTATTATTTTTAGAAGAGGAACAAAAGGTGTTATCATTCATTCCGTTCCTCCACAAATGAAAAATGACTTATAAATTATAAAAGAAATTATGATATTCGAAGCAGGCGAAACACCACCAACAATAATTGAGAAAGAGTCTCCCGAAGGAGTTCCTTTTATGCAAAATCTGAATGACTTAAAGAAGAAAATTAAAGAAAAATTTGGAATTCATCCTGAGATAGCAGAGACGATAGAAGTCACTGCTAAAATGGACGACGAAAAATGGACTAAAGAGGGGTTTTCTATAGAAGAAGAAATTAGGCACAGACATGGGCCGTTGGTAGAAATAGCTGGTCCTACCGACAATGGTTTTGAACTAGTAGATTTGTCAAAACTAGATAAAAAAGTCTTTGAGTCAAACATCTCCCCTGGATGTCCTTTGTACGATGACATGACCGGAGAATTTTTATGCTATACAGGACAGATTGATTTTCAATCTTATGCTCAAAATCTCCCTTTTAAAGAAAGTGGTATTGGTGTATTGTTCGCTTCCTGCTTACCAAAAGACATAAGAAATAGAACTATTCAGGAGGCAAATAGAGTTTTAGAAGATGGCGGTTTACTCATATGGCAAGGCGGAACTGATGAAGATGTTGAAAGCGGTAAAAAGATTGGACTAGAACTAGTGGAATACAGTAAGCACTTATGTCAACGTACCCAAACATATCATTGGAATGTTATCTTCAAGAAAAATGAGACAAGTAAGTTAGAGTTTGCTGAATAAGGAATTTTTGGCTTAAAAAACTCACCTCCAATCCCTCTTTTTTTGAGACAAAAAAAGAATTAAAATTTCAGATAATACAATTGTTCAACAAAAAATTAATAAATAAATTTTCAGAAAAATACCCTGCGGTTACATTATCAAAAAAAGATTCTCCATAAATGGCTGGTATTTATGAATCAGCCTTTTACAAGATAGGTCAATAAAGGCGCAAGTCTTGCAAGTCAGAATTGACCTGTTTAAGACTTATTTATTATCCAAAAAGAATTATTCTGTCACCCATACGGAGCGAACTGGAGTTGAATAAGAAGAAATACTTGTTGGGGTAGCTAATTGGAAGTTGTCCCAACCTCAAAATTTTAAATGGTGGGCAAGGAGGGAATCGAACCCTCACAGGATTGCTCCCATTGGTTTTTGAGACCAACGCGTATACCAGTTCCGCCACTTGCCCCCGCTAACACCGGAATTTTAACACATTTACGTATCCCAACGGAAACTTTAGAATCGTTTGATCTAAATAATAGTGCGAATAGTATACATAATATGATAAATAAAGACAAAAATGCGCGAGATATCGTTTTATACGGCGGGCACTCGCCGTTAAATATCTTTTATTCTTCCTCTGCTCGGCTTACTTCAAAAAATCTTGTTCTGTCAGATTTAAAGAACAATGGAATTTCTCCGGTCGGACCATTTCTATGTTTGGCTACAAAAAGACCCATGTTCTCGCGGTCATCGTCATCAGGGCGATATAAAAACATTACTACATCGGCGTCCTGTTCTATGGATCCGGAATCACGCAGATCCGAAAGTTGAGGCTTTTTAACTCCTCCTCTCTGTTCAACAGCACGAGAAAGTTGGGACAAGGCCAAAACAGGTACTTTTAACTCTCTGGCTAGATTCTTTAAGGATTGCGATATATATGTAACCTCTTGAACGCGGCTTTCAAGATTCTTGCCCTGTATCAGCTGTAAATAATCTACAACTATTAGATCCAGACCGTGCTCCATCTGTAGACGGCGGGATTTAGTGCGCATTTCCAAGACGGAAATTCCCGGCGTATCGTCTATAAAAATGGGAGCTTCAGCCAATTCGCCCGCTGCAATTCCGTATTTCTCAAAATCCTCCGCAGCCAAATTACCAGTCGTGATTCTCCAATTATCAATATCGCCTTGGGAGGAAATCATTCTGTCAACAACTGATTCCCGACCCATTTCCAGAGAGAAAAATCCAATCTTACGATCATGGTTGATGGAAGCGTGCTGAGCTATGTTTATAGCAAGTGAAGACTTCCCCATGGAGGGGCGGGCAGCCAAAACGATAAGTTCTTCCTTTTGTAAACCGGAAAGCATCCGATCCAATGATTTCAGACCGGTCGGTACTCCACGAAGAGCCCCTCTCGTTTTTGAAAGTTCATCCAATCGTTCAAATGTAATTTCTAAAGTTTTTTTGACCGGAACGAATTCCTGATGGACCCGGTCTTGAGAAACCCCATATAGTAATTGTTCCGAACGATCCAAAAGAGTTCCCACATCCGACTCCTCCCTTACAAGTCTCGCAATTTTTCCCGCGGTTGATAATAAGTTTCTGCGTGTTGCGTGGTCCTTGATTATCCGACCATAATGTTCAATATTTGCTGTAGTCGGAACAGAATTGACCAGCTCTGTCAGATAAGCTACACCTCCGCTATTCTTCAATTCCTTGTTTTTCTTTAATTGATCCGGAACGGTTATTAGATCGCAAGGGTCGCGGTTTTCATACAAGGCTACCATGGCTGCGTAAATTACCCGATGTGAATCTTTATAAAAATGATCAGGGATCAAAAATTCTATAACCTTCACCAGACTGTCTGAATCAAGCAAAATCGATCCTAATACGGATTTCTCTGCGTCCAGATCTTGCGGAGGTACATCCAGATTTTGTCCTTGCGAATAATCAACCATATTCTTCCTTATTCAGATCTTACAAAATAATTCATTAAATTCTTCTTCCATTTATATCTTGGGCAGTTTTTAATAAAGCTAAAGCAACTATCAATGTTGCGGATCCAGTACAACCACTTTAGTTTCGTCAGGAATTGACGATATATTTTTCAGCTCCAGTTTATCTTTTTTGGTTACACCCTTCCCTACTCCCATTTCTTCCAAAAATTTATCAAGTTTATCAAGTTTTTCGGGATATTCGGAATCCTTGGTCCAATAATGCATGGGAATGACTATGCCGGGTTCCAAAGATGAGATGACTTTTGAAGCGGTCTCAGCATCTATAACGTAATTACCACCTACAGGAATAATCAAGACATCAACATCTCCTATTTTTTCCAATACTTCCTGTGATAGTTCATGTCCTAAACTTCCCAAATGCAGCACGCTGAAATTCTCATCTTCGATCAAAAAAGCGGTATTCTCTCCTAATTCGGCGCCCTCTTTGGAGTCGTGATAGGTTGATAGTCCGAAAATAAAGATCTCGGATATCTCATACTCACCGGGAGTATCCAACATAAAATCGTAATCCATGACACCTGCGATGTAGCGGGTTTCGGGATCGTTGTGCGACAAAAGAAGTATATCGGCTGATGACTGAGGATAATCATACCCGAAAACAGTAGGGTCATAGGGGTCGATAATGATGGTCTTTCCGTTGATTTTGATCTCAAAACTTGAGTGACCGATATAGGTAATTTTCATGTAAATATATTAGCACATTGTTAAAAATTTAGACTAAAAACAAGAGATAAAAATTTTATCATATTCAAGAGTGAAGCCTAGATCATAATCGGACAATAAAAATTGTTCTTTTCCAAGGAAGTTTTAATAAAAGTACAATATCGCTCCGCTGGGAATATATTCATTATTTGTCATTCATTTAAAGTCCAAATCTAATCAATACGTGTTTAGGTTCATTCTACTGGTGTATAATGCTTTTATGACGAAAATATCGATAGATCCTTATCGCGGGGCCAGAGATTTCTACCCCGAGGAAAAGAGACTGCAAAATTACATCTTTAATGTTTGGAGAGAAACGGCGCTTGAGTTCGGTTACGAAGAATACGATTTTCCCTTTTTAGAGAGGTATGAATTGTATGAAGCAAAATCAGGAGAGGAACTGGTTAAAAGACAGCTTTATTCTTTTGAAGACAGAGGAGGAAGGAAAGTCGCTATCCGACCTGAAAAGACCCCTTCTCTAGCCCGCATGATAGCCGCAAAAATTCATTCCCTTCCGAAACCCATCAGGTGGTTCAACATAGGTAATTGCTGGCGTTATGAAAAACCGCAAAAAGGTAGGGGGAGAGAGTTTTACCAATTCGATTGCGATATCTTTGGTATTGAAGATGTGTCTGCGGACGTTGAAGTATTCACTATTCCGGTTGAAGTAATGAAAAAATTGGGTGCAACAAAAGACATGTTTGAGATCAAAGTAGCAAACCGCAAACTAGCCGAGTATTACTTAAAGGAGGAGCTCGGTATTAAAGGCGCTATGGACAAAAGAGATACTCAAATGAATAAGATCACTAAGATTGTTGACACAAAAACAAAGATCTCTGATGAAGAATTCCAACTTAAACTTGAGAAGGTCGGACTGACGGTATCTCAAATAAATGGATTGCTTGATTTTCTTGAAGCGGATCTGAATTTTATCCAAAATTTTAAGGAAAAGTCCGAAGGTGCAAAAGAAACACTTCGGTTCTTCAATCTGATACGGATGACCGGCTACGAGGATTATTTTAAATTCGATCCCAAAATAATGAGGCAGTTTGATTATTCAACCGGAATAGTTATAGAGCAGTTCGATCTAAATCCAAACAATAATCGCGCAATGTTCGGAGGGGAAAGATATGACGATCTGGTCAACCTATTCTCCGATGAAAAATTGACGGGAACGGGTTTTGCTATGGGAGACATAACCTTAACCGAATTTCTTAAAGGATGGAATCTACTGCCCAATATTTCCCAAAATATTGATTATTTTGTCACAGTTTGGCCGGATGATCCTAAGAATGTATTCTTGGCCAAATCCTTAGATGTATCCCGAAAACTCAGAGAAAGAGGTAAATCCGTTATCTGCTCCTTGGAAAAGGGGGTTTCAATATCGCAACAATTAAGCGACGCCAATAAAATCGACGCGGATAAGGCTGTCATAATCGGGGAGCAGGAACTAAAGGAAGAAGTTTTCTCAGTAAAGGATTTGAAAACGGGCACTCAAGAGAAGAAGATCATTAAAGACATTCAGTAAACCTAATAATTAATCCGGGCAATCTACTGTCCCCATCTGAGCAGTGAATTATACTACTGAAGTTATATAATGATTGCCGTGCCTTTAAAAAGCTGATATACTAGCCACCGTTATGAAGAAGGAATTACAACCAAAAGTTTATACCGATTGCGTAGTAACGTGCGCGTGTGGTAACTCTTTTGTTACTACATCAACTCAACCAAACATAACTGTAGATATATGCAGTGCTTGTCACCCGTTCTATACAGGTAAGCAAAAATTCGTTGATACCGAAGGAAGGATAGAGAAATTTGAGAGAAAATTGAAGATCGCTGAAGAAAAAGCAAAGGATAAAAAGAAAGGAAAAGATAAAGGGAAAGGATCCCAAGAAGAAAAAAAGAAGAAAAGAACACTAAAAGAGATGCTTGAAGAGGCCCAAGACGAATCGTAAAGGAATGCTGGAGAGGGTTTATTTTAACCCAATAAATTTTATCGCGTTCAAACTTCCAAAACACTCCAAAAAAACAATTTTGTACGGCATGTGAGATGACAAAGAAAGCCAAGTTGACTTTTCCATTATCTAGTGTAAAATAACGCAGGAGGTTAATCCCTCTTTTCGCACCCTCCTCGGTTGGGTGCCGTGAGCGATCACATGATGTAGTACCTCACGGCACCTTTTTTTTCTTAACACAAACCAAATAGCAATTCTTTCAAAACTGCGTTATTATTCCTTTAGTAAAAGATAAAAAATGAATGAAACAAAACAAAATCTAAAAAATCAAATAAAAGAGCTGGAACGTCTTATTAAAGAGACTGAGGATTTGGCAAAAAATAGTGCCGATAAAGAATTGAAGGAGCTAACAAATCAGGAGTTAAAATCCCTGGTAGAACAAAGAAAGGGTCTGGAAGAAGCGTTAAACGCTATTGATTTCCAAGAGGCACATTCCGATCAAGGAGCTTCAGGGGAGGAAGATCCCGAAATCAAACCCAATGAGATCATTCTTGAAATACGCGCAGGAACAGGAGGAGATGAAGCAGCTCTGTTCGCCCATGATCTATACAGGATGTATATTAGATTCGCCCAAGGAAAAGGTTGGAAAGTGAGCCAAATTTTTCTTTCTGAAAGCACCGCCGGTGGTATAAAAACAGCAATCTTGTCAATTAAAGGAAATGGTGTTTATCATCTTTTAAAAGAAGAATCTGGAGTACACAGAGTTCAAAGAGTTCCTACAACCGAAGCCAGCGGTCGGATACACACTTCCACCGCTACCGTAGCCGTACTTCCTGTATTTAAAAAGATTCAACTTGACATCAAAGAAGAAGATCTGGAAATGGATTTTTTCCGTTCGGGAGGAGCTGGAGGTCAAAATGTAAACAAAGTTTCCACGGCCGTAAGGATCAAACACATTCCCACCGGTATGGTAGTGGAATGCCAAGAAGAAAGAAGTCAGTTAAAGAACAGACAAAAAGCAATGGATATGCTGGCCGCAAAACTATATAAGCTGATGAAAGATCAAAAGGTAAAGGAATTGTCCGAAATTAGATCTACACAGGTGGGAACCGCGGAAAGAAGTGAAAAGATAAGAACTTATAATTTCCCTCAGGACAGGATCACTGATCACAGAATAGGTGAAAATTTCCATAATATTGATGCCGTTTTAGGAGGCGACCTAGATAAGATAATCAAAAAAACAAGGGATATAAGTGCAAAAAAAGATACATCGGAAAATTAAGACATTAAAAAACGAAAACAAAGAAAAAGGAGAATGGATCGCTGCGGTTCAATATTTTAATTAAAAATTTTCCGGAACCTCGCTTAAAGTAGCGGTGGTGGTAAATTCCTCTCCGTCTCTGTCTATTCGCAGTTCAACCATGTCTCCCACGGAAGTTCGGTTTATTAAGCGGGCTAAAGTATTCCTTTGATCCAGATCCACTCCATCGAAAGCAACTATGATATCGCCTCTCTCCAATCCCGCCTCGTCAGCCGGAGATCCGTTGTAAACTCTTGATATGAAAGCTCCTTGGGGCAACTCTCTCAAACGCGAGATCTCTTCCGTTATTATCTGGTAAGAGACGCCTAAATAGGGTCTTATTATTCTGCCTTCCTCCAGGAAAGATACCAAAATGGGCCTTAAAGTATTTGAAGGTATGGCAAATCCAATATTATCAGCTCTAGGGGTTGTAGCAACGTTTATTCCAATAACTCTTCCCGACAGGTCTAGTAAAGGTCCCCCGGAATTGCCAGGATTAAGTGCGGCGTCGGTCTGAATAACCTCCTCAAAAAATGAAGTCCGTCCCCCGAATCCACCCGAAGCTACTATCTCACGTTCAATACCGGAAACGATACCGGACGTTACCGTATTTTGAAATCTCCCCAACGCATTTCCTATGGCTATTGCTTTCTGTCCTACTTTTAAAGTATCCGAGTCAGCCAGATCCAAAATCGGTAACCCTCTCGCCGTAATCTCCAATATAGCTAGATCGGATGTACGATCCAAATGTATTTCTGAAACCTCATATGTGATCCCGTCTTTTAATATGACCGAGTATTCACCATTGGGATCTTCTACCACATGACTATTAGTGACAATTATTCCGTTGGGATCTACAATAAACCCGGTTCCTATACCTGCCTCCGTTAAAGAAGGTCCGCTAAAAAAATCAAAGTCCACACGCTTTATTACAATGGAAACCACGGAAGGGGAGGCACTTTCCACAACTTCTATTACGGCTGATTCCTCATCCACCAACTGATGAACCTTTGTTTCAATTACGCGTTCTTCCTCCGACCGAAGAAGCGTCTCAGTAAATCTCTCTATGCGGTGCCTATATTGAGTGAAGTCTGGGCCTCCTGTGATCTGAATGAACAAAAAAGAAAATACAGCCAAAGAGACAAAACCAAGAATTATCCTCTTCTTACTGTTTTGTGAATCATTCTCCATATTATTTAAGATATTCTACAACGAAAATTATTAACCCGTTACTCCCCTATCAATTCAAAGACTTTATCTAACTGAGGATCCCTTCCCTCAGCAAAATCATCCGTTGTCCTTTCCACTTCCACATCAGGTTCAACACCAATCTCGTGAACCCAGTTCTTATCCGGAGAAAGCCATTTTGCAACGGTTATGTGAAGGCCTGAACCATCTCTGAAGTCTTTAGCGTCCTGAATGGTTCCTTTACCGAAAGAGTTCTCCCCCACTACAGTTACTATATCACCCAAGTTTTCCTTTAAAGCTAAAGCCAAAATCTCAGATGCTGAGGCGCTTCCTCTATCTATAAGAACATATATTGCTGGGATGCGCTCAAACAATCCGGAACGATTATCTCTATGTTCAGTAAGCTTTCCAAGATCACTCTCTTGATATAGCGCTACATCTCCTCTTGCCAAAAACTCAGCAGAAACATAAACCGCGGAATCCATATAACCTCCGGGGTTTCCTCTCACATCAAGGATTATCGTGTCCAATTCCAACATCTTCAAATTTATATCCCTAACTACCTGGTCCCAACTTGAATTGGTTTCGCTGCCAAAACGCCCGATTCTTATGTAAACCACACCGTCTCCCTTATCCTCCCAAGTAACACTTTCGATTGTGATTACCCCTCTTCTGATCTCTACTTCGAACGGCTCATCCGTACCTCTTTGAAGCGTCAGTGTTGAGATGGTCCCCTCATCTCCTCGAATTTTGGATACGGCTTCCGTAAGACTTATACCTATTGTACTCTCACCTTCTATCTCAAGTATTTTATCTCCGGGCATTACTCCGGCTTCCTTTGCAGGAGATCCATCCAGAGGTGCAACAATTATCAGCTGTCCGTCACGAAGGCCCAACTCTGCTCCAATACCTTGATACTTTCCTTCGATGCCGCTCATCACTACTTCGTTTTGTCCTGGATCCAAAAAAGAAGTGTAGGGATCCCCTATGGAATTGACCATTCCTGAAATGGCACCGTAAACCATATCTTGTGGGTTAATGGGTCTGTCTAAATGACGCGATCGAACCTGTTCCCAAACTTCCCAAAAAAGTGCAAAATCTACCTCTTCAGGGTAAGCGTGCCGATTTGTAATCTCAACAATGGGAATATTGCGTTTTATCTCTATCTCATAACCTCTTTTACCGTAGTAATGGCCGCCAAAAAAAGAAGCGATAAGTAAAAGAACTATGACAGCATTTCTTTGAAATTTTTTGACTGATTCCATATTTATTTAAATTAAACTATGAAGATTTGATGGTAAAGTGAAATTAACCTCACGGATAAAAATCAGTTAATCGCAAAAATATTAGGGATATTTACTTCTATAGTATTCCCTATACCCGAAAGCTTAACTATGACCACTCCGCCTACTATCTCCAACACGTGACCTGATTCTCCAAACCAAGGATTCTGAAGAACCAAAACCCTAGACCCTCTTTTAATATCCCGGAATACCACATCGGGCTTGTGATGTCCGAACCATTCCTTAACA
Organism: candidate division WWE3 bacterium; assembly: GCA_003564915.1. GTDB lineage: Bacteria > Patescibacteriota > WWE3 > UBA101185 > UBA10185 > T3SED10-354. The sequence continues at coordinate 7,065 of PXDX01000046.1, read as the reverse complement.
TCAAATTCCGGAGAAACCGGTATTCTAACGTATCTTTCCTCACCCGATACAAAAACCGTGCGAGTCGAAAGATCATTGAGCACGTCAAAGATTATATCAGGAGTTCTCGAATTTCCAAAACCGGAGAATAATCCTAAAAATAAATTTCTTTCACGCGCATAATCAAAAGTCTTCCGATTACACCCTCCCGTAAGGATTCCCGCAACTCCATAGCTCTCGGCTATCTTAAGAATATCCAAGCTAACATTGTTTCCCGTATAAACTACCTTGTCCTCCAATGAATAAGAAAATTTATCAAAGTACTGCTTTTGGATCAAATCGGAGGGATTCGGAAAAACGATCAATTCACCTTCAATGTAGGGAGCAGTACTCACCAAAAGATGTAGATCAACTGCAAATGTTCTTATCAAAGCAGCCTGGTCAGGTACTATGTCTTCAACGATCCCCCAAACTCCGGAAAGCAAAACTCCGGAAGAGGTCCTTCCTAGCTCAGTAAATGATCGAACTTCATCCCCAACAGAAACTTCCAAACTGCCTTTTTCAGGTAAGGTTCTTTCCATGAAGATATCTTTTTTATAAGATGCTTTTTGGATACAAGGTATATACATTTATTTAATTCAATGCCCGTTTGCAAAGGATAAATTTCTAATCCATTTCTTATATTTTTGTAAATGGGATAATTCCTGACCGTCCCAAAATTCCTCTGTACGCGTATCAATAACAAAACCCAAGTCCCCTCCTTTTACATGAGCTTCAATGGAAGGGCACTTATTTCCTTTTATCAAAACCTTGGCTCCTGCACCTGCACCTAACCTAAATACATAAAGATCCTCTTCGTCTACCTCCTGAAATCTCTGTTTTGAGTTATCACGTTTAAATAAGCACTCCACCTTTCCCCGACATTTGGCCAGATATCCGGGATTTTTGAACTTTACATGATCTGCTATAAGGGGGTAATGATCCTCTGCAAATCGTTTCACTAAATTGGATATATAGTAAAGATCGTTATCATCAAAGATTAATTCATATATTCCATGTTTGTTGAATTGGGAAAATGCCAGGGAATATTTGAAGAAAGCTGAAAGAATATCCCCTATCAATGCAGGACCAGTAAAAAGGACTTTTTTCTCGTTTTCTTTAAGATTGGGAGGATAATAATGACTATAAAGGACATCTCTCCCCCAAACTACGTTATCTTCTAGGGAGCTGGGAACCAGGTTATCGTAAAGACCCATATTAGAAAGGATATCGATAGAGGTTTCACTGCGGGAATCTGAAATAGTGCTTCCGATTATTTCGGGATCTACATATCTTTTTATATAAACCACTCCGTAATCATCGGATGCCATATCAAGTTCTTTTGAAGGGCAAAAAGCGGCAGCGTTCAAGCCGGAAAAATATTCCTCCGGCAGACTGGAAACCAAAAGGGTCTTGGTTTTTGATAGATCAATCCCATTCTCTTGGGCAATCCTTGAAAAGAGATCTTCATAGAATTTTTGCGGTGAGAATGAATGCGAAAAATTGATGGGATCATAGGAATAAGGATAGTGTGTTACAAAAACCTCATTTTGATCTTTTACGATCAAAAAAGTGTTACTACCTTGACCTACATGGGCAGCTAACAAGGACATACGCCTATACTATCATAAATGGATGTAGGCTGTAATACAGATTTATATAGCGTGTCTATCCGTATAAGGTAAAAGAGCCATGTATCTGGCGTTCTTGATTGCCTTAGAAAGAAGTCTTTGATTCCTGGCGGTCAATCCGGTTAAGCTTCCTCTTAAAATCTTGCCCCGAGGGGTAATAAACCTACGAAGGATCAGAACGTCTTTATAGTCCGGTTCCGTACCGTGTTTAGTGAAATAACATTCATTGCTCCCTCTCTTAGGCGAATACTTTCTACTTTTCGGTCTTACAAACTTTCCCATAAGATTTTAGTTTTTATTCCTCTTCCTCCAGATCAAAATCGGTACCTTCCAGAAGTTCTTCTAGATCAATATCTTCGGAGATATCCTCTTCAACAGGAACTTCTTCATTCTCATTCTCAGTAGACGGGCTTGATTTTCCGCCGGATTCCTCCCAAGGTTTGCCTCCCCCAAGAAGAACCATCTCGTTTGCTACAACTTCGGTCTTATATCTTTTTTCCCCTGATTCGGTTACCCAATCACGGGTCTGTAAACGACCTTCTACGTAAACTTTTGAACCCTTCTGCAACAGCTGATCGCACAATTCAGCGAGCTTAGCCCAAACAACTATATTATGGAATTCTACTGATTCCTGTCTTTCTCCATTCGAAATCCAATCTCTGTTGGTAGCAAGACCAAAATCAGCTACTGCGGTTCCTTGGGGAGTATATCTCAATTCAGGATCCCTAGTCAGATTACCTAATAAAATTACTTTATTTACACTTCTTGTTGCCATTTTTTAAAACTTTCCGGCTTTCTTTAAAGATCTGAAGCCGTAATTAAATACCTTACAAAGTCCTCTATCAAATTAAGTTTGGTCTTGAATTCAGACAGCTTGGATTTTTCCATACGAAAATTAATGACATCGTAATAACCCTCTTCTTTGTGATTCAGGGGGTATGCGAATTTTCTTTTGCCCCAAAAATTCCTATCCGTCACCTCACCTCCGAGGGAATCTATAAGCTTGGCCACTTCCTCAGAAAGCTCTTTGGCTTCTTCATCGGAACGGTCAGCATCATAAATTGTCATTATTTCATAGGACTTCATAATTCAAAAGCATTATACTAGAGGCAACAATCGCTTGTCTACCTGCGTTGTTCCAAATAGAATAGAAACTTCTTCAAAAAATCTTACTACACTTGAACTTTGGTATGTTACTACACACTAAACCTAAATTCAACCACATCTCCTTCCTGCATAACATATGACCGGCCTTCGGTCCTGATCAGACCCTCTTTGCGGGCATTCTTCCATCCTCCTACTCTAGCTAGATCATCAAACGATATGACCAATGCACTAATAAAACCGCGCTCGAAATCGGTGTGTACCTTTCCTGCTGCCTGAGGAGCTACAGTCCCTTGCTCAATCGTCCATGCGTGGACTTCTTTAGCATTGTAAGTAAAAAAACTTTGTAAACCCAAAAGTTCGTAACTTTTTTTAATGACTATATTTAAACCGGGCTCGCTGATTCCGATCGATCTCATATAATCAATTTGATCTTTTTTTGGAAGTTCAGACAAGTCCGATTCCATCTTTGCACAAATATAGGCAGCTTCTGTACTCAATTTATGGTTTAAGGCTTCCAGGAAGGAGTTTTCACTTACGTTAAAAACGTACAGAACAGGCTTATGAGTCAATAATTGGAGCTCTTTAACGACTTCTTTTTCTTTTTCTTCGAGTTCCAGATGTCGAACCTGCATACCAAGATTTAAGTGATCCAAAAGTTTCTTATAAATAGCCACCTTTTTCCGGATCTCGGCATCGTTAAATACTAAACGTTCCTCCTTATTTAAGCGCTTTTCTATAGTATCAATATCAGACAGAATTAGTTCCGTATTAACAATATTTTTATCATTCTCAGGATCGGTCGAGCCGGCTCTTGCAACATTCGGATCCTCAAAAAGTCTTATAACATGTAAAATGGCGTCGACTTGTCTTATATGGCTCAAAAACTTGTTACCAAGGCCTTCCCCCTGTGAGGCACCCTTCACTAGTCCAGCTATATCAACGAATTTTACTACCGCGGAAACAACGCTTTCCGGCTCCTTGCCAAAGTCTTTTTTAGCAAAATTGGATAAAAATTTTACTCTATCATCCGGAACTTCAACAACTCCGACATTGGGTTCAACGGTCGCAAACGGATAGTTGGCTGCAAGAGCTGATTGTTTTTGCAATAGAGCATTGAACAAAGTCGACTTCCCTACATTTGGCAGCCCTACTATTCCAATAGACAAATTATTTTTTGACATCTTATATTCCTTTAATCACGGATAAGATTGGTTTCATTTTCTTCATAAAAAATCGCATTTCTATCCTAAACATTTTGTAGTATCCCTTGTTTTGTCTTAAAACTCAAGAAAAGATCAGGATACTAAAAGGTTCTGTAAAAGCAAATAACTTGCGTAGAAGGGAAACCTATTATATTATGGTCGCGTTACAAGTTTCCAGATGTTTGGAGACTAAATAACGGATCTTGGCACGGATCCAATAAAATCACCGAGGAGGACAGCGATGTCGAGGGTTTTAGTCTGCAGCAACGACCGAAGAAGCCGGAAAGAAATGAAGCTAGGATTAGGGGGAAGCCTGGGAAACGGGATCGATACAATATCTGGACCGATTTCAGCAGCTCTTACGGGTTACCCTGTGATCATCGTCGATCTTTGCCCTCTCTCACAAGAGATAGCCTTCATAGAGAAGGCTAAAACCACGGAGAACGACGTGGTTGCTCTCTCATGGAGAGAAGACGACGAAGAAGATCTCCTTTCGGCAGGAGCCGATTTCTTCTACTGCAAAGGAGATGGGTTAAGAGGACTGACTTCTCTGGTCAGCAACATACTCAGTAAGTAGTCGTAACGGAGAAGGTTTTCTTTTTTGATAAAAAAGAAATGTGCCAACCTTCTCCTTGTTTTTTGATCTAGGAGTAGGTGCCAGGTAAATAAACGATGAAAAAATAAAAAAAGAAGGTAACTCAACTCAATTTAGGCCATGAGCCAATACCACACGAGGATCGCCGTAAGAATCAAGCCTAGACCAGACTTCCTCTTCTTTCATGCCTTCTTGATCAGCAACCTCCTGTACAATCTCTCCAAACAGCTTATTGTAATGTAAGCCTTTTTCCAAAGCCTCTTCGCTACTGGTAATCTGAGCATCCAATTGATCGCCGCGGACAGCTTTTAAAACACAACCAACCCATATCCCTCCTTTATCTAAGGAAAGAGCTTCCAACAAGTCCCTTCCATATAATAGTTGTTTGGGCGCGTTTCGCATCACCTCTAATTTTTCAGCCTTTTCTTTCAACCAAGTCTGCCATTCATCCAATTCAGAAACCTCACCTCGGCTCAAAGGGTTCAAAGTTCCTTCAGGGTCGGGATTTCTTCCTCTTTGATCGGCCTCTGCTAATAAAGAGAGTTTGTAAATATCCGTTCCCGCCTTTCCCAGCCTATCCGCCAACCTGTTAACTGCTCTTCTCATATATGTTCCGTGTTTGACCTCCTGATCCCAGAAATATTTCGGAGCTAAATGATCCGGAATGAATGCCAAAACCTTAGACTTTACATTTTTTGAAAAATTGAATCTGTTTAAGAATCTTTCTGCGGGCTCAACCCCCGCTGCCTCGTGTCCATGCGATCTCCAGTGCCCGTCCTTAAATACTGCAGTTGCAGGTTTACCAAAATCGTGAGTTAATGCAGCCAAACCCAAAACAAGTCGATCTTCATCTGACAGATTTTCTCTATCTGCTATTAAGGCTGCGGCGTTTACCGTTTGTAAAGTATGAGTCCAGACATCTCCTTCAGGATGCCAGTCTCTTTCCTGGGGTATACCCACAAGAGCGTGCACCTCAGGCCAATATCTTTCCACAATACCCACCTCCAGAGCGAAATTTAATCCTATGGAAGGTTTTCTCCCCTTTTCAAAAAGCTTTCTAAGCTCTTCAGTTACTCTCTCCGACGGAAGCGTATCTAAATCTCCTCTCCAAACCATCTCTTTACACAAAACGGAGGTTGTTTCAGAAACTTCAAATTCAAATCGAGAGGCAAACTGCATAATCCTTAAAACTCTCAACGGATCTTCTTGAAAAACTTGCTCATCTGTGACCTCAATTTTCCTCTGCCGAATATGCTCGACACCGTTATAGGAATTGTAAAGAGTTTCGTTCAAAGGATCGTAAGCTAAAGAATTAATTGTTAAATCTCTACGTAAAGCGGCCTCAGAAATATTCATTGTAGGGTCTCCTTCTATAGTAAATCCCTTATGTCCCTCCCCTGTTTTTGATTCTCTTCGCGGAATACTTATATCCAGATGTTCTTTTAGTTCTTCAACCGAAACTTTTAAAACCGCGAATGCTTTTCCTTCCGTTTTTACCTCTTTAAAATTTTCATGCAAAACAAGATCCAGAGTTTCAGGCTCAAGGCCATAAACCTCAAGATCAAAATCTTTAGGCTCTAGATCAAAATCTTCCAATTCCTGAGATATCACTGCATCTCTAACACTTCCCCCAACTAAAAGTGCTCTTCCCCCTAAACTACGAATCTCTTTGCACATATTCGTCACTGCCCTGGGTACTTCAATTTTATATTCACCTTGTATTTTTTCTGCCGCTTCGTCTTCAAAACCGGGTTTTAAAGTGCTTAAGGTTTCACCGTATTTTTTTGTGTAAACCCATAATTTAGCCGAAGCATTTTCCTTTTTCTCTTTTTCCGGGGTTAGTATTTCAGAGGAGCTTGATTGCCCAATAGAACGAGCGGAATTTATCGATTTTACAAGCATGGATTTATTATAAACTATGAAATGAATATGATTAATGGTTTTATTAACTTACTTGCTTGAAGTCCTAAGAAAATAACTTTAAAAAACATTGATGGTATATGTAGACGGATACACAATATCAGAAATTTTATAAAAAGAAACCTTAACTACTATGTTCTTCTAAATTGAAAGAGAGCGATTTCCTTTCTTCCGGAGTCATAACCTCTGGGAGTGTTCACATGATCGACCGGAATAACGTGCATAAGGTTATAGGGTTACTGAACTTACTTCAAAATTTTAGATGAACTTTTATAAGTTCAAATTAAAAACAAAAAAGCACCTGTATGCAGGGGGTCCTACCTCCACCGTACATATAGGCGCTTTGTTATTCTTAAGCTTCTTTTCTTTTCGTTTTGACTTTCTTTATTGTGAGAATACTCTTATTTAAAGAGCTTAAAAGTCCTTATGGCCCTACTCCAGAGATTCCATTTCGTCTTGCCGTTTATAAAAACGGAAGACTCATCAGCTCCGCTAAGCGGAGAATGGAACCCAATGAGAGGATTAATACAAAAGTCATGTATTTTTCCCCTCAAAGGGTGTCTTGCTTTGTTAGTTAACTGATTTCAAAGCT
>PXDX01000121.1 GCA_003564915.1 candidate division WWE3 bacterium | reverse complement strand
GCCTTTAATGTTTCCAGTCAGGTGGATTCAAGAGTAATCATTGATCAGCCCGGAGCAGAGAAGCTTTTAGGTAAAGGAGATATGCTTTTTGTTCCCCCCGACGCTTCTAAACCCACCCGTCTCCAAGGAGCTATGGTTACAGAAAAAGAGGTGGCGGATCTGGTGAATTATCTTAAGGATCAGGGAGTTGAGCCCGATTATAAAGAGGAAGTACTGGAAATGGAGGATAGAAGGGAGCAGGCCAACACCAGTGTTGCAGCGGGAGGAGATTCTGTTGACGAGCTTTTTGATGAGGCTGTAGAAGTTTGCATTACCGCAGGAAGAGGGTCCGCCTCCTTACTTCAGCGGCGTTTGTCGATCGGATATGCCAGAGCTGCAAGAATTCTTGATGAGCTTGAGGCGAAGGGAGTAGTTGGTCCACGTGACGGAAGTCGCCCCCGAGAACTTCTAATAGACAGTTTCTCAGGTTTTGATGAGGAATCCGAGTTTTAGATTTCTTAAATAAAATGAACGATTTAGGACAGATCCTTAAAAGTCAAAGGAAGAAGAAGCATTTGACCCGCCCCGATGTGTATAAACAGATAAAGATTCATCCCCGATATATTGCCGCAATGGAAGATAATGATTACGGTATCTTTGATGGAATGATTCATGCTCGAGGCTTTGTGAAGATATATGCCGAGATGCTCGAACTAAATGTAGAGCAGATATTAGCTCTATGGAGAAGAGAGCATGGATATAAATTTGAAGATGGTCTTCATCCGGAGAGAAATAAGAACAAGACCCCGGAGATACGAGGACAAAGGCTATCATTTACACCCTGGAATATTTTAGCTTTTTTGGGATTTTTAATTTTGGTCGCATTTTTTGGATATATTTTTCATTCTTATAAGAATTACCAGGGGCCGCCAAGATTGGATATATATTATCCGGAAGACAATATGGTTGTAGAAAGATCTTTAGTGGATGTTACGGGTAAGACGGATATAGATTCTACCGTTCTTGTGAACGGTGAGACCCTCCTTCTGAAAGCTGATGGCACCTTTGCAACTTCCGTCCACTTAAAGGAGGGAGTTAACACTCTCAGTATAGTTTCAATAAATAAACTTGAGAGAAAAAAGGAGGAGATTTTGACCTTGATATATCGTCCAGAGGAAGTTACATCCGAGGTTGAAGATCTTATCGAGCAACATAACGGACAAGAGGATTCGGAATCTGATGAGGAAGATGATGCCAGCGAACCGACAGATAGCGATAATAATGAGGAAATAAGCGAATCATTAGAGTAAAATACTGAATAACGCCATTTAAGAATGGGTGCTGCTCCCTGCTGGACATTCGGCTTTCTATGTTATACTTTTCTTATTAACTGCCTATGAATACAGAAATCTTAATAAACATTCTTATCTTCTTGGTATGTTTGAATTTTCTTTTATGGATAGCTTTCTTGGTCTATCTGTTTTTTCAGCTTAGGCGATTGTTTAAGAACATAAATAAAATTATTGGCAATGTTAGTACAATCTCTTCTACTGTAGCCGGATCAGCAGTTAAGATTGCCGTTATATTATTTGGTTTGTTGAAGGGATTTAATACTGTTAAATCCATCACAACTTTAGGGGATATTTTCGATATTGATCTGGATGACAAGGAGGAAGGTGGAGATGGCAAATAAAGGAAATAAATTCATGTGGGGTGTTGCTGTGGGAGTTTTGCTGGGGATCTTATTTGCTCCTCGAGAAGGAGAGGAAACCCGCAAGAAGTTGGCGGAAGATCTAAAGCATTTTAAGGAAGGTTTTGATGAAGCAAGCGAAGCCGGCCTCAAGAAGTACAACGAGCTAAAAAAAGAAACTACTCCCGTAGCCCAGGATTTGAAGAATAAGGCCAAACCCTATGTAACTGCCTTAAAAGACGGTCTGGAGGGTAAAGAAAATTCCTTCGAAGATGAAGGATAAACAAGTATTCACATATGGTTGATACCAGGAACAATTCTCCGGCAGATGGTCCGGATTTGAGTAAAGAATGGTATGAAGAGAGAATTGATACCGATTCGGAGGAGCAGAAAAATGTTGGTGAATTCAGTTCCACACACCATGCTAAGGAAAATTTAGAAAGCCTACAGCCTGTAAAAGGACCTGAATTCCCCGAAGCTAAAGTCGAGGAAAAAGAGAGCTCCCCGATACCTGAAGAACCTTCCCCGAAGCCTTCTAAGAAAGACGGAGAAGCTCTTCAAGAAAGGGAGGATCAAAAGACGTCCCGTTCTCACGCTCGCACAGTTGATATGAGAGAGAAGAATCTATATTCCGAGACCGAGAGCCTAAATTCGATACATTCACTAACTGCCTATGCTGATGAGAAAGAAGAGAAATTTATTGAAAGGGTTAGAGATGAGCATTCTTCAGATTGACTTCGTGCGTCTCTTTTACGTGTTATTTTGGGTTTTGATCTATTTGATTTTTTTGGCGGGTTTGATGACCTCTATTACGGCCTTTCTAATGAGAAGGCGTCGGAAAAAAGTGGAGAATCTGTCAAAATTCAAATTGACTTTTCTTTTGGTCAAGCTTCCTTCGGAAAATGAAGTTGAAATGGAAGAAGCGGAGCAATTTTTTTCCAGCTTGTTCGGATTTAAAAGATCCTGGTGGAAATCTCTTTGGAAAGGGCAGTATCGTATCTCTTTTGAAATAGTAGCAAAATCGACCGGTATAGGTTTTTATGTTGTGGTTCCGGACGAATTGGCTCTTGCAGTAGAAAAGAAGATCAACGGAGCCTATCCTGAAGCGGAAATTGATATTATTGATCCCAATGAGGTTTGGGATAGGGGTGAGTTTACTTCTGTGGCTGAATTAAAATTGTCCGGTAGCTCTTTTTACCCTATTAGATCTCTCGAAGATCTTTCAACCGATCCCATGAGTTCTATTACTTCCTCAATGAGCAAGCTGTCGGAAAACGACGTTATCGCGGTTCAGTATATGGTAAGGCCGGCCGGAGATTCCTGGAGGCGTCAGGGTCAAAGATTTGTGGCACGAATAAGGCTAAAATCCACTGACTCTGAAATCGGAGGAAAGATCGATACCTCTCTTGTTGATGGGGTCGAAAAGAAAATTACCAAGCCCGGCTTTGACGTTGCAATAAGAATAGTTTCTATAGCCGAGAATAAAGAGAAGGCCGAAGAGCATATCAATAACGTTGTTACGTCTTTTAGTCAGTTCACGGATGTTGTCTATAACAAGTTCAAGCGTATAAATCCCAAGGCACACAACACAATTGATAATTTTATTTACCGTACAATAAATGTGATCAATATTTGCATACCCGTTCTTGATATTCCTCTGTACAGGAATACTTCAATTTTGAATACACTTGAGTTGGCAACCGTTTTTCATTTTCCCGGGGTAAATGTTAAGACTCCGGGAATAATATGGTTAAAAGCCCGTCATGGCCCTGCACCGGAAGATCTGATCGAAAAAGGGATATACTTGGGTTTTAACGAATACAGAGGTCTTAAAAGGAAAGTATACATGCAGCAGGAAGATAGAACGCGGCATTTTTACATTATTGGGCAGACCGGAACGGGTAAATCCGAATTCATGAAAACGTTAGCTTTGCAGGATATAAAAAACGGTGAAGGATTAGCTTTCATAGATCCTCACGGAAGCGATATTGACGATATTTTGGAAAAGATACCCGAGGAACGTGTGGACGACGTTATTCTTTTTGATGTGTCCGACGTAGAGCGTCCTTTAGGATTGAATATTTTGGAATCACACTCTGAAGAGGAAAAACACATGACGATAAATTCTTTCATTGCTTTGCTTTATAAACTTTATGATCCAAACAGGCAAGGAATCATGGGTCCTCAGCTAGAGCGGGCGATTAGAAATGTTATGTTAACCGCTATGTCAGATCCTGAAAGTACGATGGTGGATGTTTTAAGGCTTTTGATAGATGATTCCTACGCAAAAACTTTCTTACCTAAGATCGAGGATCCTTTAGTAAGAAGATATTGGACCGATGAAATGGCTAAAACCAGTGACTATCATAAAAGCGAGAAAATGGGCTATTTTGTATCCAAATTTGATAGGTTTGTGACTGACAGAACCATGAGGAACATGCTTGGGCAGCCAAAATCGGCAATTAACTTTCATAAAATAATGGCTGAGAAAAAAATTATACTGATAGATCTATCCAAAGGGAAGATTGGGGAGGAGAATTCCAATTTCATAGGCCTTGTACTGGTCCCAAGAATTTTACAGGCCGCACTAGCACGAGCCTCTATTCTAGGGAGAAATGATTTTCCTAATTTTTACCTATATGTTGATGAATTTCAGAACTTTGCTACTTCCGATTTTGCCACTATTTTGTCGGAAGCACGGAAATATAAGTTGAACCTTGTTGTGGCTCATCAATTTATCTCCCAGCTTGATGAGGAAATAAGGGATGCAGTATTTGGTAATGTTGGTTCGATGGTGGTCTTTAGGATTGGAGCCGATGATGCAGAATTTGTTGAAAAACAATTTGAACCCACATTCAATCAGAGTGATCTGATAAATCTCCCTGTAGGTAATTATTACACCCGTTTACTTTACGAAGGGCATCCAACCCGGCCATTCTCCATGAAGATAGACTGGGAAATAGTCAATGAAGCTAATAGGGAAAAAAGCCAAGACCGGGCTCGGAAAATAAGAGAGAAATCGCGTATGAAATATGGAGTCCCCGTTCAAGAAGTAGAAGAATATATCAACAAAAAATCCGGGATTGATCAAAAAGAGGATGAGCCTATCTCCCCAAGATCAAAGCTCCCGTTCTAAATATCGTTGCTAAACCTTTCTTCTAAAAACATCCCACCCTTTCTTGTATTAGCAAAAATTGCACCTCTTTTGTATAATCTAAGCTAATGCTCAGGCTGCCTTTCATAAAAAAAACCGATCCCATTCAGGAGAGTGAGGGTTTTTTGGCGATTTGTATAGATCCTTATAGGGTGGATCTGATTTATTTTAAGGCTCCTGAGGGTCTTCCCCCTGATTTAGGAGAGGTTAATCCCTCGGATCAAAAAGAAATTGACGTCATATATACGTCATCACGATACATTTCCCCCAACGATTTATTTGAATCTTCGAGTAAAATTGAGTCAACTTCACAAACCTTAAACGCTATGCTGGAAGAAATGGCTGATAAATACAGCGATCTACCCAAAAAGGTCATTTTCGGGGTCCCTTCGAATCATTGTATAGATTTGATGTCTGTTGTTCGTTATAATCACCCTGAAAAAAGCAAGTTCACTGAAGAGGAGCTGGAGGACCTTCGTGATCAGGCGGAAAAGAACGCTACTTTTAGGGCACAGGATCTTTTGGCTTCTCAAAAAGGTGACATGGATACTGACTTGGTTAGAATCACCGCAGCTGAAATCTCTCTTTTAATTGATGGGGAGAAGGTCAAGGATCCCGTAGGATTGGAAGGAGAGAAGTTGGAGCTTTCGTGGTTCGGTTCATTCATGGAGGATTCCTATCTTGATTATCTTCAAAAGATCGCCAAAAAAGCTGATCTCGAAATTTTAGCAGTTTCCTCATTAGGATACTCTCTGTATAGTGCTTTACAAGAAG
>PXDX01000094.1 GCA_003564915.1 candidate division WWE3 bacterium | reverse complement strand
TGTTACTTTTTGGGACGGGATCCGGTTGGGCAAATGACGTAATCGTGGAGGGAAAACTGACGGTGGAGGAAGAGACGCTGCTGGAAGACTCTCTGATCGTGGAGGGTATTGACGGAGTCTATTTTCAAGGAACTTCTGGTCAAGGGGCCAAATTGAGGGATGATGGGGAATCGGGGCCGGGACTTCTTTGGTATCCCCGCAAAGCCGCGCTGCGGGCGGGGGATTTGTGGAGTCATTCCGGCCCGCCGGAAGCTTGGGATGATGCCAACATCGGGTATTTCTCCACTGCTTTCGGACGAAACACAAGTGCGTCGGCCCCGTTTTCTTTTGCCGCCAATAACAACACCTTGGCCGCCGGCACCAATTCGGCGTCTTTTGGAGTCAACTCCCATTCCGCTGGCGGGGCCTCCATGGCGGGAGGTTTGGGATCCTCCACCGCCTCCAATGCTCCCAATTCCCTGGCATGGGGATTTTGGGCCAGTGCCAACAGCGCCAATTCGCTGGCTTTCGGCAATGCCGCGACCACCACCGGGACCACTTCCGTGGCGTTGAACACCAACACCGAGTCGGCGGGCGTCAACTCTCTTGCCGCCGGTTTCGAAACCCGCGCCGAAGCCTTCGCCTCGGTGGCCATCGGCCGCCACAATGTCGGCGGGGGCACACCGAATACTTGGGAATCCGAAGACCCGGTTTTTGAAATCGGCAACGGAGCCGACGCGGCCAATCCCTCCAACGCCCTGACCGTTTATAAAAGCGGTGACACCGAAATCAACGGCAGGCTGACGGTGAGCGGCGAGATGATCATGAGTCAGGCGCAGGGAGACATTCTCATGGGACAATTCGGCAACTGAACGGCCAAGCCCGCACCCAAAAAACCATTCACCAACCGAGGAAATTGACCACGATGAAACATCATCGATTAGCCACCCTTGCGCCCGTTTTGGGGATTGTTCTGCTGTCGGGCGCCGCCGCCCGCGCCCAAACCCCGCCCCTGCTCCCGGATTGGTGGACGGATGATGCCGCCGGCACCCGGATCATCGACGGGCAGGCCGCGGAGAACAATTACGCCCCGGTCAATCTCGGCCAGCTCAAGCATGTCGCCGCCATGGCGAGGGACCATTTGGAGAATGAGCTTTCCGCCCACGGCGGCGCGGGTGCGGTGATTGATGCGATGGTTAACGGATTCGAGACCAGTTCTCCCGCCAACTTCGCTCCCGCCAATCTCGGCCAGTTGAAAGCGGTGGCCAAGCCGTTTTACGACCGGTTGCTGGCCGTCGGTTACGACACCCGGCAAAACCTGATCGACCGGGGATATCCCTCGGGCTGGGATTATTATTTTCCTTGGGATCCGGACACTCCCGTGGAAGACAATTATGCCCCGGGCAACATCGGTCAGTTGAAAATCGTGTTCAGTTTCGATTTGGACGGTCACGATCCGACGACGGTCCCGCAGGATGGCGACGGAATCCCCGACGTTTGGAAATTGCACCATTTCGGCCACCTTGACCATCAGGGAAGCCACGATCATCTCGGTGATGGTGTGACCTTGTTGCAGGAACACCAGCTAGACTTGAATCCCTTGGTTTTCGATACCAATGGAAACGGGCTCCCGGATGCATGGCTTGTGGACCATTTTGCGGAATTCGACTCGATTTTGGAACGGTGGGTTTGGACGACGGATTTCCGCGGCCCCGACGACGATCCCGACGGAGACGGCTTGACGAATTATGAGGAGTATCAGTTGGGCACCGATCCAATGGAAGAAACGCATTTTCCACTAGCAGTGACAGCCACGAGCAGTGTTGAGACGAAAAGCGCGGCTTTGGCCTACTTAAGTTGGATCGACGGTTTTTCCGGATACGATGCAGTGCCCCATAGTCAACGGAAGCTTGGGGACGCGCCTGGCGGCGATAATTTGTTAAACGCTTACAAATTCGCATTCGGGCTGAAACCGATGACGAATTATCCAAGCGACAAACGCCTTTGGTCTGACCTCATGACGGATCCATACGGAACCGGCTCGGACGACGAATATCTGGTGGTGATATACCACCGAAAAATCAACGCCGGGCACACCCCCTTGGTAAGAGTGGAGCCCGAAGCGCAAAGTGGATTGGTCGGACCCTGGGACCGTTTGGCCTGCCCCGGTGTCATCAGCACGCAACTGGATCCGCCGGACGAAGAGTGGGAACAAGTCGTTCTGGTTGATGAAATAACCGTTGCGGAAACCAGCGGCTTGCGTTTCATGCGGCTTGCATTTGCCCTCGTCGAGACCCAAGTCGAGTCAATTAACGGAATTCAACGTTGGCTCAGCGCCGACTTCGACTCGAAAAGTGGAGATTCAGTGATCCTGGATGGAAACGGGAACGTCGAAGAATGGAGATACCGGGTTCCCCACATCGGTGATGGCAACGAACTCTTTGTCTTTCAGAACGATCCCGGCAAGCGACCACCGTATGTCTCTCCATTGAATCACCCGGGCGGCCACGGCTCGCTGACCTTTGACGGCGAAGACAAAATCCTCTTCGGTGATCAGGTCCTTTCAAACGACATGGAGGAAATCGGACTGGTTTTCCTTTGGTGGCCCGCTTCGATTCAGAATGCGGTCCTTTGGGAACAATCAGGCTCCGGTGGGCGCCTGTCCCTCCAGATGAACGCCGACGGAGCCTATGGGCTCGCGGTGGACGGCGTGTTGAGCGAGCAGGCGCACACCTACCAGGCGGACGAGCCGATCGTCACGGTCCTTGCGATCACTCGTGACTCCGATACAGGAGTTGCGGCAGCCAACCTCTACCACAACGGTCGAAGCATCCCGGGCGCCTCGCTTAATGCCGGTGCCGTCATCTTTACCGGGGACGATGAAGTTGCCCTTGGCGGGGCAGTCGCTGACACCGGCCATTACGACGGCGAGATCCAAGAAGTGGTTGTCTATCAAAGTTGCCTGGATCCCGACGAAGTCGAGTTCCTCACCGATGAGCTCGAGTTCGCCTATAATCTGACCCTGGACCGTGACGTCGATATTCTGCCGGTCTGGTGGCAATACCTCCATTTTGGCGCGCTTGGCGTCGATCCGGAGGAAGATGTGGACGGAGACGGCTTTACAAATCTAGAAGAATTTTTGAATGGAACCGATCCACTGGATTATTACAACGGAGAGTCACCCGTTATCGAGATCCTGGCGGGGGATGGTCAATCCGTTGCTCCTGGAGATCATACATTTTATGCCTTTCAAGTTCGAATCGTTCACGCTGCAACGGATGAACCCTTGATTAACGCTCCATTAAAGTTTGAAACGAGTGATCTGCATCCCCGTTTAGTATTTGCGCCCTACGATTCCGCAACCGCGCATCAACACATCGAGTTCCGAACTGACGCCGCCGGAATGATTCGTCCGCCCTCTTCGTCAGTGTTTTTTCGGGCTTCGGAAACCCCAAGTTCCCAACATGATATTATTATAACCGCAGGGGAAACATCGGAATTTTTTGAAGTTTATGTTACCGATGAAACCGCTTCAACTGTCGTACCTCCACGCAACGTAAATCGAACCAATAACGGCGACGGGACCGTCACATACACTTGGACTGGATCACCGGATGGGATGGATGAAATTCTTATCGAGGAAAGAAATTTAGCAGGAGGGTGGAATGTCGTTTTGAATGCCCCTGTTTCCGTCGTAAATTACGATGTCAATACCGGTATAGCCAGTGTGATGATTTCGAATGCAGTTCCTGGAACTATTTGGTTTAGATTGGGTTATATTCTTGAAAACGATATCGCTTACTCAGCTATTTCGGATCTCCCTCGATTTGCAGTGGTGGATTTGGATACTGATTTGACACCAGTTTCTGTGACGGATTCCGGAACTGTGCTTCTCGGGAATTCCGTGTGGACCGGCTATTGGCGTTGGAATAGTGGGCAACTCGAGCAATTGGAGGGCCATGATGGAGCGCTGTTAGCTGGAAATGAATGGCCGATCATAGAACCTGTGGAAATGAACGAAAACGGATGGATCTACGGGAATGCCCAAGCTCCAATGAGCTTCAGCCGTGCGGCGTCTTGGCATCCGGGCGGCACGGAGCCCACCGAGCTTATCGGGCCAGACGGTCCTAGTTCGACAAATCCATTCTACCTTTCCAATGTCCAAGTTGCCAACGATCTTGGTGATATGATTATCTGGCGTCAGGACCAAAGTAGCCTCGGCCAGTGGCACCATAATTATCATGAAACATTTTATGTCTCCAAAGGGGTTTGGAGCCAACTTACCGTTTATACAAACGATTGGCTATACAGTCAAAATCCACCTCCCCCTGGTGAAGGGATGATTGCGATTCCCCATGCAGTCAATAATCACGGCGATTTTATAGCCAGAGTTAATCCGGTTGACGCCCCTACGGACTACCGAATGAACCTAAACCATATTTTGAACTTCCGGGCAGCCGACATAAATGACAACAGAACCATAGTCGGATATCAGTTGAGTGGCGAGAACCCGTCCTGGCAGGTTGAGTCGGCTGAAATCTTGGTAAGGGATCGGTTTGGATTAACCGTGCTTGAACCCGTGGTTGAACCTGTCCAGTTTGTAAATCCCGCGGTTAGGTTTCCTGTGAGAGTGAGCAATCCTGCCGATGGATTCGATGAAATTATCTTTGAGGGACATTATTGGAGAAGGATGGCCGAGCGCGATTCCGAGGGTGATCCGACTTCAACCCCGACCGCCGAGTTCATGCATGCCTTTCTCGACGATCTGATCGATCCGGTAAGCGGCTGGAGCAACCTTCGCGCTTCGTGCATCAGCGCGAACGGCGTCATCGCGGGTATGGGAGACTATACGGATCCGGTCACGCAGCAGACCGAGGAGCGGGCGTTTATGCTCGTCCGTCCGCATCTCAAAGCCCAGCCCGGGAAGATTCATTGGGGATTCAGCCCGCCAAATTTGAAACAAGGCGACCATCCCGGTGTCTATTGGGCGAGCGTGGCGCAGAATGGAGAAGAAGATGGCGAGAATGACATTGTCAAACTTTACGTGGGGAGCGATGATATCGCGCAGATGATGGAATTCGTTGTGGACGATCCCCAATTCGTGGATATTGAACCGAAGAATCCCACTCAGGCGATTCAGCCTTTGACGATCACCGGAAAAAGTGCGGCCGGGAGTCTAATTCGGGACACAGTCATCCGGCTCGTTTGGAAGGATGATCCAGAGAGGACTGTCTTGACATTAAACGTGATGGTATTGCCCCAGCGGGGGCCGATTAGTGTCGGGGTTTATCATATTGAGGACAGCGACTCCCCTGAAACAAAGTTTTCAAACACACCTGCTGTTAGCAAGGTGGATCCAGACGATATTGTTGACCTTCTCAATGACGTCTTTAGACAGGCTGGCGTTACCTTTTCGTTGGATTCTTCCTCCGATACGTTCGACGTTCCCTATGATACTCGGGAGCTCGTGTGGATGGATTACACGACACCAGAAATGTGGACGTTTGAAGAAGGCCAAGACGGGCGACTTAACGACGGTGAGGATACCTTTATATACAATTACCGAGATTGGGAGGGAGATGTTTCAGTTTTCTTTGTCAAGAATGGTGGAAAGGTTTATGACTATTTCGACCATGATTCCCCTATTGTACGCGGCGGCACACCCATTGGTGCGACAGAAGGGGGATTTGTTTCTTGGGTGGCGGTATCAGAATCCCACGGATACGTGGAGATTGCAGCGGCTCATGAAGTAGGCCATATTCTTGAATTGGCGACGGCAAACGACGACGATGGGTTTCATGAC
>PXDX01000023.1 GCA_003564915.1 candidate division WWE3 bacterium | reverse complement strand
TATCGTTTTTCATATTATGACTATTATACTATATGGTTATAAATAACAATCAATGTCAGGGGAGGCATGCGATACCCTATATTTACACAAGAAAGCTTGTATATCCAAGTTGCAATAATTACATTCTATTGGGGCTGGAACTTACGTTCTTTTGAAGTCACTTATTTGATACTAAGATGTCCAAATGGACGTATTGAATTTAGAATCCCCGGAGTATCCCGATTCTTTAAGAGATCTATCAGACCCTCCAAAAACTTTGTATATAAAAGGGAATTACGATAAGACCTATTTTGATAATTGCTTGTCCGTTGTTGGTAGCAGGAAAATCAGTTCCTATGGTATTAGAGTCACTAGAAATTTTGTTGGCGACGTTGCTGCGAAGGGTATAACAGTAGTATCCGGTTTCATGTATGGAGTTGATTCCGAAGCCCATAAAGCAGCCTTATCTGTCGGAGGAAGGACAGTAGCTGTTATGGGATGTGGAATAGACATTGTTTGTCCTTCTTTTCAAAAAAGCCTTTATGATCAAATATTGAAATCCGGGGGATTGATCATATCAGAATATCCGGAGGATACTCCTCCCCGTAAATGGACCTTTGTTCGAAGGAATAGAATTGTTGCTGCAATATCAAGAGCCCTTCTTGTCGTTGAGGCAGGGGATAGCAGCGGCTCCTTGATCACTGCTTCATATGCACGGAAGCTAGGAAGAAAAGTATTTGCTGTTCCAGGGAATGTATTTTCTCCTGGATCCAAAGGCATTTATCAGTTAATAGCCAAGGGAGCTAATATAGCCTATTCCAGTTCTTGTATCAGGAAATTCTATTTTGGCAACCACTCGAGTTCTGATCTTTTTTCTTCAGGAACATTGGTTGCAACCTCTGCGTTAGGTCCCAATATGACAAAGATACTTGAATTGCTGAAGAAAGAACCTTTGAATGTGAATCAGATCATAAGGAGAACCTCTCTTCCCGCGTCCCAAGTCATTTCGGCAGTCGCCTCTCTTACCTTAGACGGAGTTATAGTTGAAGAAGGCTCCACATATTATGCTAATTAAGGTCAATTCAGCCGGACCATATGGCTTGGACGGAAGGGGCATAAGCGTTGAAGTAGACATTATGCGAAGAGGACTGCCAAGATTCGATATAATTGGTCTTCCGAGTAAAGCAGTGGATGAAAGTCGCCACAGAATTAGAACGGCTTTCGTAAATTTAGGTCTGGGCTTTCCTCACGATAAAACAATAGTGGTGAATCTAGCTCCTGCAGATCTGCCAAAACAGGGTTCGTTTTACGATTTTCCTATTTCCGTAGGGATCATGTGTCTTGAAAATGGTCTTTCCCTTCCGGAAAGGTCTCTGTTTTTTGGTGAGATATCATTGGACGGGGGATTACGTCATGTCAGAGGGGCTTTTCTTCTGGGCCTATATTCCAGGGAAAAGAATTTTACCTCGGTATTTGTTCCAAGATCCAACTCAAATGAGGTGGCTGCAGTACCTGAAGTGAAAGTTTATCCATTAGATGACCTACTACAGCTTTACAATCATTTGATAGGTAAAGAAACCCTTACTTTTTATGAACGCCGGGAGGAAGTCTCTGACCACGATAATTTTGAAGGAGCGGTGGATTTTAATGATGTCATAGGACAAGAGAAAACAAAACGCGGCTTAGAAGTGGCTGCCGCCGGAGGTCATAACTTTTTTATGCAAGGACCGCCCGGAGCAGGGAAAACCATGCTCTCCAAAGCTTTTCAGTCTATATTACCTCCGCTGACACAGGAAGAGTCGTTAGAAGTCACAAAGATCTACTCAGCTGCCGGGCATATTCCGCCTGAAGGGTCGCTTATAACCAGACCTCCTTTTAGGAATCCGCACCACAGCATCTCTTACGCCGGTATGGTTGGAGGAGGAGCCATACCTCGTCCAGGTGAAATAAGCCTAGCTCATCGCGGAGTTTTATTCATGGATGAATTTCCAGAATTTCAGCGTCCGGTTTTGGAAATGCTTCGACAGCCGTTGGAAGAAGGATCAATTAGAATAGCTCGGGTGAACGGTAGTTTTAGCTTTCCTTGCAGGTTTATTTTATTAGCCGCCAGTAATCCCTGCCCCTGCGGTTTTTTTGGATCTACTGATATTCCTTGCTCTTGCAGTCCCGGCAAGATCCTTAATTATAATCGTAAACTTTCAGGTCCTGTCCTGGATAGAATTGATCTTATTTCGTCAGTAGATCCTGTTGATAAAACAAAGCTGCTCTATACTAATGAGAAGGAACGGTCCGAATCCTCAAGCGCCATAAGGGGGAGGGTCATAAAGGCCCGCTCCGTTCAGCTTGATCGTCTGGTTAAGGATAAAATCTTTTGCAATGCCGATATGCCTAATAAATTGGTCAGGCGGTACTGTTCTTTGGACTCTGAGGAAGAACAATTTCTCAATAAAGCAGTGTCGGTTTTTTCTCTTTCCGCAAGGTCATATTTTAAGGTGCTTAAAGTTTCCAGGACCATAGCCGATTTGGAGGAATCGTTTTCAATAAAGGAGAGTCATATTGCCGAAGCATTGCAGTACAGAAGGCGTTTTTAGTTATTCAGCAATATGCGTTAGTTGATATTCGTATAATATCTGTTGTAATATTCATACATGGTTTCACTTACAAAAATATCTAAAGCTTTTTCGGACAATAATCGTTTAAAAATTTTAGAATTTCTTAGTGACGGACAGCGCAACGTAACCGAGGTTGCTGAAAACCTTAAAGTGGAGGAGAATCTAGCCTCCCATCACCTAAGGGTTCTTGCCAGCTTAGGCTTTCTAAAGAACCAAAAAAACGGGCGCCAAGTTTTCTACAGTATAAATGAGAGGCGCTTCATTTCCTTGGTAAAGGGAATAAGCAAGAATCCCGCCTTTAGGGACATCATAGAACAGTCCTTGTCAGAATAGATTGATCCCGAATCTTCGGATATTCAATTAATATTGTTTACCCGGTTGTATTATTGGTTTGTCTCGTACCCATATTCACTTTTCTTATAGGAAATACTCTCTTGGATCTGTAAATTGCGGGAAATATGCGGTTAATACTGCTCTTAAGATCGTTTATCCACAAGCCTGTGTATAGATTTTAATATTTGCGGGAAATATGCGGTAATTATACGGGTTCGCAATGTTCTATTTTGGATGGAAGATCGACCCTTATAAACTCCCTTAAAAAAATGTAAAAAGTATGCATGCAGGATTTTATAACAAAAAATCTGTACTTTTCTTTATGTTCCGTTGCTTTGCTCGCAGGAGTTTTAACGTACGTCTATTTTTTCAATAGGGAGGTACTGGGTATCGTCCCTTCGGAGGAAATTGGCGCTATAACGTCAGGAAGGGCTGAATCAGAAATTTTGCCTCAAAAAACGGAAATAGTGGTAGATGTTTCCGGAGCCGTGGATTCTCCGGGGGTTTATACACTGAATTCCGGATCCCGTTTGGCTGATCTGATCGTTTTGGCAGGGGGTGCAACAGATGAGGTTTCGGAAAAGTGGATCTCCAGAAATCTTAATCTGGCGGCCGTTCTTTATGATCAGCAGAAGGTTTATGTACCGTTCGTATGGGAAGTTGCGCCTTCGGCTCCGGAATATGAGATCAAGGAGTTGGTTCTAGAATCTCCTAAGCCTTCTGAAAAAGATCTTGCTCATTTGGCCGCTTTGGCAGGTTCTCCGGTAATTACCGCCCCCGCAACTCCTTCCACCGCTCCGCAAGAAGGGACTTCGACATCGGCAGGATCAGATTTA
Organism: candidate division WWE3 bacterium; assembly: GCA_003564915.1. Taxonomy (GTDB): domain Bacteria; phylum Patescibacteriota; class WWE3; order UBA101185; family UBA10185; genus T3SED10-354. The sequence continues at coordinate 2,061 of PXDX01000023.1, read as the reverse complement.
ATCAACCTTAACCAGGCCACACAAGATCTTTTAAAAGAACTTCCCGGAGTAGGGGATGTATGGTCAGAGAGGATCATAGAACATCGTCCGTACACCGATTTTGACGATTTTCGTGAGAAGACGGGCGCTACAGAAAATTTTGTGAACAAGATCAGCGATTTGGTCACCTTCTAGAATGGTCTTTAGAACCCCTTTGGACGTAGAAGCTTCTGCAGTGAAAAGATCTCTCCATGGGTATAGGAGCCACTTACCCCTGATATTTTTTATATTCCTATGTGTTGTAAGGGTCTTTAGTTATTGCGAGGGAGATTTTAACTCCTGTACAGAGAGAACTGACGGCCTTGAGATGCCTTCTTTTATTCGGGCAATCGATCCTTTTTTAGAGGAAATAAGACATAAGTCCGTAGAGAGGGCGCAGAAATATCTTCCAAGTCCTCACAGCGACTTGTTGCTGGGAATGGTGATCGGAATAGATAATTTCCGCAAGCTTCCTTTTTTTAAGGAAATGCTAATCGAGACCGGAACAATTCATGTGGTTGTTGTTTCGGGATATAATATTAGTTTGGTCTACTCAGTAGTTTGGGCATTATTGGGATCCTTTTATGACAGAACCAAATTAGGTATCGGGTTGGTAGTTGCTTTTCTTTATGCAGCGATCTCGGGATTTGAACCTCCTGTGGTTCGTTCGTGGATCATGGGTTCCATAGCTTATTTAGGACGGCATTACGGAAGAAGTTTTCCTACGCTCAAGGTTTTGATGGTTTCGGTTCTTATAATGATCTTATGGCGTCCGGCCTTTCTTTTTAGTCTCAGTTTTCAGCTTAGTTTTTCGGCAACACTGAGCCTGATCGTTTTCACCAGTATTGTGGAGAAAAATCTGACCTTTGTTTCAAAACTGCCGGAATTGTTCAGAGAGGATCTTGTCTCTACTATTGCAGCTCAAATTTTGGTCTGGCCCATTTTGTCATATTATTTCGGGAGAGTCAGTCTAATTAGTATTCCGGTAAATGCTTTGGTGCTGTGGACTGTCCCCATAGGAACGATTTTGGGAGGTATTTTTTTGATCCTGTTTCCGGTAGGGGAGATAGTGTCGCGTTTGGTTGCTTTTCTGGCGTATGTTCCGCTGGATTTATTCGTAAATATTATCCGAGTATTTTCTTTTTTGGGAATTTCTCAACTGGAATTTCAAATTACTCTTGTTCAGCTGTGCTTCTATTACGGGATCATCGCAGCAGCTCTATTTTTAAGGTATCGAAAGGGGAGTGCCCCGGGCTCCAGTTCCGGCATCGATGATAGATTTAACGACGTTCAAGGTGCGGTAGATAGAGATGAGAATTTTGACCTTATCCAAGAGAGAAAAGAATGAAAAAGCATCTTATTTTATTCTCTTTTTATGTGTTCGCCAAACTAATAATGTTTTTGGATCTGCAGCTGCGGTTTTTTCCCGAGATCACTTTTCTAAATGTTGGCCAAGGAGATGCAATCTTGATATCAACTCCCAGTAAAGGGATGATCCTTATTGATGGGGGTCCCGGATATACGGTCGATCTTTTACTGAATGATTATTTTCCTCTTAACAATTGTAAGCTGGATTCAATATTTCTTACTCATCCTCATCAGGATCATCTGGAAGGATTGATGAGGGTTCTTGATCATTGCTCGGTCAAGAACGTATTCTTCAATCCCGTTTCCTACGATAGTGTTTTATATACGGATTGGAAACAAATGGTTCAAGATCACCCCTCGCTAAATGTACATACTTTTGTCACCGGCGACTCTTACTATTTTGATGGCTGGAATTTTCAGTGTATTTGGCCCGATGAGAGCTATTTAGGATTTGCGCCTTCAAATGTGAACAATACTTCTTTGGTAATAATGGCGGAATTTGGAGATTATGTGAGCGCTTTTCTTACAGGAGATGCTGAGAAGGAAGTTCTGTCTAGGATCCTGAACTCATTTTACCTCGAGCAGAGCAGGCCTACTCGAATATACAAAACATCCCATCACGGCGCAAACAATGGATTTGTGGCAGCTCTGTGGGAGGTTTTGGATCCCCATTAT
>PXDX01000106.1 GCA_003564915.1 candidate division WWE3 bacterium | reverse complement strand
CCCGGCCCCGAAGGCATCCCTCGTTTTAGGGCTGCCCTTTTGTGGAACTATGCCGAAAGTGGAGCCCCTCCCTGGGGCGGAAGAAAGATAGTTGAAGGCACTGTACATCTGGAAAGCAGACATATGACGGATGACTGGCTCCTAAGACGTTTTGGGGTCAAACCCATTTTAGATGTAAGTTTGATAGATCTTCCTCACTGACGTGAGGGCACGAACCTAGAGTTGTTTTTTTGGGTTCGTGCCCTTTTTTATGCACCTCAAGTAAAACCGATATTCTAGTGGATAGGAATCTAAAATTTAGAGGAATATAAAACTCTGGGATAACAAGCAATTCGATATGTTAATCTCAGCTGTATAAGAGAAAGAGTATAGTAATCTTAACCTGCTTCTCATTTACCTTATTAAAAGCAATGTAGGGCTTTTAGTTAATTCATAAGAAACAGTGCTTCTACTATCCCCGTAAGAAGTTAGTACTTCCTGTACATATATAGGTTTTTTGATATAATTTCTTTACTTTATTTTCTAAGCCCTGGATGGGGCACCCGACAAGGAGGGTGAGATGTTAAGGAGCGACAGAGTAGCTTTGTTTTCTTTGGGCGACGCATCCTCAATATCTCCGGCTGAGATAAAAGAAATTAGTACAAGGGCGGGAGTGAATTTTTCCGTCTCGCAAGAGTTAGGAAGAATTATAATAAGAGTTCCAACAAGGAAGAAAAACCTTATCTCCACGGTCTTGGACGAACTCGGATACCATCCGAAGTAGAGTTTGCGGGGGAGCATTGAATAATTGTAATGTATTTGGTGTTCCCCCAAATTTTTATAAATACCCATCCTATTGAAGTTTTTAAATTTTGTGGTACTCTATCCACAGTTCTGGTAATAGTAAAGGGGAGGGACATATGTCTGATGAAGTGTGGCTGAATGAAAGGATGCCGTACGAGGCAGGTTGTGATCTTTTATCACAGCTTGTAAATCCAGCAACTATACATTTCGTAGGGGATAGCACGTGCGTGCAATTCTCTCCTGAAGATTGGGAAGCCGTTAAATGTTTTCTGGACGTACGTAAGTACGAGACGCTCGCCTCTCCGAAAATTAGACGCAAATTACCCAAGAGGGTAGTATGATGGGTAGAGTTACTATAAGAATTTCGGGAAGCGTTGACATTCGTACTTTAACCCAACTTCGTGATCGAGTTGGAGGCCTAGTCGGCGCATCTCTGGATCGTGACGACGATGGGATGGAGGAGACGTACATCTTCGCCGACGAACCCCGAACCGAAGCCGTCTGCAAGTGGTTAGCGGATCGTGGCTTTCAAGTCATCGGCGCACCTCGCCCGATAGATCAGATCTAATAGCATTAAAAGGCAGGATTATGGGGGCACCTAATATATTTAGGTCCTGTTCACAACAATAGTAGTATGTTGTGCCCCCTCTTTTTTTATAATAATAAACCGCCGTAAACCCTAATCTTAAAACTTAGTTGAGACCATTGTATTAGTGTATAATCAAAATATGTTTTGGGATCATTTCATATCCAAGTACCTTTTAGCCTTAATAGTCTTTTTGGGAATAGATGCCGTGTGGTTAGGCCTATTAGCCAAAAATCTTTATCAAAAGTATCTAGGCTCTCTGTTGGCCGAGAACCCTAAAATTCTACCAGCAGCTATTTTTTACATTATATATCCCATCGGGGTCGTAATATTTGCAGTAAATCCTGCACTTAGGGAAAACTCATTTGTTAAGTCTATATTGTACGGGGCATTATTGGGCTTTTTGGCCTATTCTACGTATGACCTTACCAATGCCGCTACTTTGAAGAACTGGCCCGCACAAATAACCGTGGTAGATATTGTGTGGGGTACCGTACTCACTGCCGTAGTATCTGCAATTACTTATTTAATAATTAAGTGATATGTACTCACAATTTATTATCGTTTTTGCCGCAATAATAATTTACATGTCCCTTTGGTATGTTTTTTCTATGGTCAAAGGGAGGGTTGATTATGTGGACATAGCTTGGGGATTAGGTTTTATTATGGTTACGTGGTTATCCCTTTATTTAAGCCAAAATATCAATTTTATAACGGTCACAGTCGGAATTCTTGTAAGTGCGTGGGGTCTTAGGCTCGCTACACATGTATACCTTAGAAATAAAGATAAAGAAGAAGATTACAGATATAAAAAAATGAGGGAGGATTGGGGGAAAAACTTTTATTTAAGGAGTTATTTTCAAATATTTATGCTGCAGGGTTTATTGATGTTCATAATTACATTTCAGATTGTTCTTGGAACTATTTTTTTCCAAAACGGCTTTAACTTGATTAATATTTTCGGAATTTTAATATGGTTCGTTGGATTTTTCTTTGAGGCCGTAGGAGACTATCAATTAAGCCAATTTCTAAAAATGAAAGCTCAAGGTGAAACAGATGAAAATATCATGCAATCGGGTCTTTGGAAATATACAAGACACCCTAATTATTTTGGCGAAGTGACTTTGTGGTGGGGTATTTTCTTTATTCTTTATGGATATTTGTATTGGCCGTTAGGAATAATAAGCCCTTTGACCATTACTTACCTGATCCTCAAGGTTTCCGGAATTCCTATGTTGGAAGAAAAATATGAAGGAAACGAAGAGTTTCAAGAATACAAGAAAAGAACCTCTGCCTTTTTTCCTTTACCGCCAAAACAGATCAACTCATTCTAAATCTGTAACTTATTTTGGTAAAGATTCAATGCCTCCTTAGAAAAACAACCACCTCATTAAGTTGCTGCGTTGTGCATACCAAATCATTTATGTACAATGGTTCTATGGATATAAACACAGGCCCCGAAGAACAGACCCCGGATTCTTCCGAAGAAAACTTAGATACTGTTTCGGAAGATCCCATTACAGAAGTTGATAATGAAAACAATCAGGACACTTTTGATAAGGAGGAGCAAAAGTCAGAGGATGATGTGCCGCCTTCCTTACCTAACCCCCCGGAGAATGAAACACCCGAAGAGATCAAAGAAGAAAGACCTCCCAGGAAAAAACCCAATATACTGAAAATCGTTTTAATAATAATAGCCGTGCTGATGGTATTGATTCTTTTGTTTTTAGGAGGGGCAGTGGCTATAGCATACGATCAAGTTAATATCGGAAGTCCCAGCCTGCAAAAGGACATAACTAATACGGTTCAAGGTATCGGCTTCATGCCAAAAACTCCAAGATATATTCTTTCACAATTCGCTGAAAAAAACAGTAAAGAAACTCTAATATCATACTCTGTTGACGCTAATTTGGATGTTGAGTATGTGTTCGAACAAAATTATGATCTGTCACCGGGAATACTGCCGTTTACCACTGATCCCGCGTTAATGGATTTGCAGGACTATACATTGACAATAAATCTTCTGGGAGATGTAGACAATTCCAATCCCTCTTTCACCAATGCAAGGGGTAATATTTACTTGATGGATCAATCAGATTTAAATGCTGAATTTGTGCTAAAGGAGAATACTTTGTTCGTAAAAATCAACGATCTGCTTTCGCTGTTCTATGGGATGGAAGAGACCGATGAGATCGTGGATCGACTGAATGAATACCTTAATGAAAAATGGATCCGAATTGATAGTTCTTTTACGGAGGATATGTTCGGTATCAACGAAAGAGCTGAATTTACGAATACCGAAAATATTTTTAAAGATAAAGTTGACGATTTTCAGGAAAAAAATATTCAACTAACTGAGGAAACTCTTATGGAAGTTGAAATGTATCTGTTATCTTTTGATCTAACACTCCAAGAACTATCTCAAGCTATTGAAGGTGATGCGGAAATGAGTTATGACGAAGGTACTGTCTCAGTGGAAATCTGGTTTGATAAAGAACAATTCTATATCCGCAGACTAGAAATTAACAACCAAAACGGAAATAATGATTATCTCAACACAAAAATCTCTTTCATGGTTGACTTTTCCAATCACAATATAGTCCCCAACATACAAGAACCCGTGAACGCGATCCCTTTTGAGGAGGCCGTAGAGAACATGACATACATTATATTCGGGGGTGATTTTATTAATCCTGAATTTATATTCGAAGAGATTGAGTTCCAAGATTCTCCCATGGAAGAATTTCCGACCGAGCCTTCTCCTGAACCAATTGTTGTTGATGACGATGCATCTGATATTGGAACTTCACCTTTTGGCGAATTTGTAAGAGGGATCATGCACATGAGGTCCCAAGATTAGTTATACTTTCGGGATTTTTGAGACAAACGCATGGATAAAAAATCTTTGGATAGAGTTTTTAGAGCCTATGATATTCGAGGTAAATCTCCGGAAGACTTGGATTCTCAATTCTTTTATTCTCTAGGTAAGGCCTATGCTACGAAATTCAAGCCCCAAACCATTGTTGTAGGACATGACATAAGACCGGATAGTTTCATGTTTAAAAGATCATTAATGGAAGGTCTTTTGGAATCGGGTGTGAGTGTAGTTGATTTGGGGGAGATTGCAACTGAAATGCTTTATTTTACTGTGGGAGAATACTCAGAAATTTATGACGGCGGGCTCGTTGTAACTGCATCTCACAATCCGATTGGATGGAATGGCTGCAAAATGGTGGGAAAGAGGGCCACTCCTATAGGGAAGGATTCGGGGCTTTTTGACCTCAAGGATATTATTTTATCAGGTTCCTATCAATCCGTAAGTGAAAAAAGAGGGAGTTTTTCGGATCGGCTTATATACGCAGAGTTCAGAAAGAAAATACTCTCATTTATCAGAGATCCTCCAAGATCTGATCTAAAAATAATCGTGGATGCTGGGAATGGTATTGGGGGGAGATTGTTCGACTATGTCTTTGGAGTTTTGGATCTTGATGTTGCAGAAATGTATTTTGTTCCCAACGGAGAATTTCCGCACCATGTACCGGATCCGATGAAAGAAGAAAACGTAGCGGAGTTAAGAAAACGGGTTTTGTCTGACGGTGCCGACCTAGGGATAGCTATAGACGGAGATGCGGACAGAGTCTTTTTCATAGATAAAAAAGGCCGAAAACCTGACGGCGTTTACACAGGAGTTTTGTTAGCAAAATATCTTCTTGAGAATGACCCCAACAAAAAGATCATCCATGACCCCAGAGTAATATGGCCTTTTGTTAAGGAGTCGGAGTCTCTTGGAGCCGAAACCTATCAATCGGTGGCCGGCCACTCCAATTTCAAACAGAAAATGTATGAGAAGAAAGCTCTGTTCGGTGCGGAAGCAAGCTCTCATTTTTACTACAGAGATTTTTATAACTGCGATTCCGCGATGGTCACCATTGCTTTGATTTTACAAATGTACTCTGAAGGGTTTGAGCTGACAAATGCCGTAGATTACCTATACAGTAAATATCCCAATTCCGGAGAAGTAAATTATCGAGTTGAAGACGCTGATGCAATTCTCAAGAAAGTTGAAAATGAATACCGAAAGGATTCAAAAGCAAATATTGAAAAAATCGACGGTATTTCCGTAAATTTCCCTGATTGGAGATTCAACATCAGAAGATCCAACACACAACCCTTGGTCAGAATAAATCTAGAAGCAGAAACGATCGATAAAGTGGTGGAAAAGTTTGGCGAGGTCGAAGCTCTTATCGGAATGCCGAGAGATAATATTCCACCTCTGGTGGAGTTAAGATAAAACCAACCCAGTCTAAAAGTTTACCAAATACGTTAACGCGGAGCCCAGAGAACCTACTATAAATACCCACCTCCATGTTCCAGTAAGCAATAATAGTCCTATGACAAAAAGTATAATAAATAAGCGTGTAAGGTGTAGTATAAGCTCACGGTAGATCATGAAATCTATGACGTTACTTTCCAAAGATTTTTCGTAAATTTTAGCATTAAAGGGCACGCTGTACGCAGAAGAGTTTATTACATCTATTATATT
>PXDX01000074.1 GCA_003564915.1 candidate division WWE3 bacterium | reverse complement strand
GTAAAGATCAAAGAAAGAAGACGTACAAACCACAATGAAAGCAATAAAAAAATGAATGGAGATTTTAGGTGTTGAAAGATGGTTTTAAAATCACGATTTTTATAAAACCAAAAGGAAAGATAGGCTATACACCAAATAAAAAACCCTCCCATGAAGATGCGGATCGGTAGAATGTTCCATTGGTATATACTGAAAAGCTGTTTGTGAAGAAATATCGAGACCACCAAGAGAACATAGATACCTAATCTTTTATCCATCGCCATTAGAGTCAAGGAAGCGATAAATATTAATGCTGCCAGAAAAATCTGTGATGTCATCAGCCCTTATTTTAGTATATTTCTGTAAAGTTTCAGAGTCCGTTCAGCTGTGTTGGTCCAAGTATAGTCTTTATACATTTTTTCCGGAATCTGCGGCGGCTCAGCAGAATACGCCTTTTCCAAAGCCAATGAAATGGACTCAATATTTCCCGGCTCGGCATAAAAAGCCATATCCCCCAAATATTCAGTCGCTCTATCCCCTGTTGCCACAATATTCGCCCCGCAAAACAGGGCCTCCAGATTTGTAAGACCAGTACTTTCAAACCAACTTACAGAAGCACCGACCTTAGCGTGACTATAGTAACGCGGCATCTTATCATACGGAACTTTAGAAATATGTTTAACCCAGGCGTGCTTTTTTAATAACCTGTTAAATCTGCAAATATATTCAAAATGGCGGTTTTTTGGCTTTTTACCTATCAATACCAACCTAATATCTTTCCCGGTTTTTTTCCTCAAGAGATCGACTGCTTTGATAAGACTAAGCTGATCCTTCCGAGGCTCTATTCTACCCACGCTTAAAATGTAATTTTCTTGATCCAATGGATTATCTCCTTTTGAGGGATTTAAAAATTGCTCGCCAACGCCATTAGTGATCTTGATCCAGTTAAAGTTCGCGTTGTAGGTTTTTTGCAGATCCGCTGCTTCCAGTTCCGTCTGTACCAATACAATATCCGCCATTTCAAGCGTCTCACTATGCATATTTTTCAACCCTAAGATAACACTTTTCAATGTAGGTTCGATTTTAGCCGGAGTAAATATACAACGATACAGATTCTTAAAAGTATCTCTTTTATGCTGCTCTTTAAAAAGCAGACGCGATATCCTTCTAAAGTCAAAAGCATACATATCATCAAAGCGTTTTACCTCATCCACATTATGATGTATCGGAGATAAGACCAAGGGCTTGCCGGCTTCTTTGATGTCACGGACATAAAAATAAGTCTCGGGAGTCCAATCCAATTGAAAGACGTGCACAAGATCGTAGCCGTTTAAATCAATATCAAAGCCGCTCTTTGTATCAACTTCGATTCCCATCTTCCTCAACTCGGCTGCCGTATTTTCAATCTGTACCCTATCCCCTCCCCCATTTCGAAACAAACCAATTCTGCCCAGCATCAGAACCTTCATTTCTGCACAAGCTCCTCGTAAAGATCCAGATACCTTGATATAAAGGAGTCCAAAGTATACAGATCCTCCACTCTGCTACGAGCAGTTTCTCCAAGAGAGATGTACTGATCCGTGCGATTGTACAGATCAAACATCTTTTGAGCAAGGTCCGTGGAGTCCCCTGCATCAAAATAACGAACCGTAGCTCCTCCTACTTCTTCCAAAACCTCCAAATTTGAACAGATTACCGGCAAACCAAACGCCATAGCCTCTATCAAGACAAAACCAAATCCCTCAGCCAAAGAAGGAAAGACAAAGCTATCGAATGTACTGTAAAATTTCTTCCCTTCTTCAAAATCAAATCTTCCTGTTATAGTGACATGGTCAGTTATCTCCAATTCATCAGCAAGATCCCTGATCGAATCTTCCAACGTACCTCCTCCCCCTATGAACAAATGCGAGTTATTCTCCAATCCTTTTCCCTCAAGGATCCGTGTGAATTCTTTGTAAGCTCGAATCAAAACGTCATGACCTTTCTCTTTGGTCATCCTGCTGATATTTCCGAAAACATACATTCCTTCAGGAATTTCATAGGTTGAGAAGATCTCCTCTCTATAACGCTCTCTTTGTTCCAAACTTATCGTGAATTCTTCCAGATCAATTCCGTTGGGAATAACCTGTACAATATCGGGATCGATGCCTTCGGCTATCTTTACGGACTTACGGCTCTCAGTAAGGGCAATCTCACAGGAAGAAAGTTTATTAACAAAGAATCGGTACACCCAAACATTTATTTTTTTCTTTAAAGGTGATATTTGCCATTCGGATATTGGAGTGTGTGTATGGGTAACGCGTGTTCTTAGACCTGCAAAGAACGAAGCCAACAAGGAGTTCACGACTGCTTTTAGTTCGTGGGCGTGGATCAGATCTATTTTCTCCTCCTTTATATATCCGGCCAGTTTAAAAATATAAAACGCATCAATATCGGACTTAATTTTACGGGTAACAACTGAGGCGCCTTGTTTTTTAAATTTTGCCGCGTAAGGTCCGGGGGCACACCAAACATATACTCTATGACCTTCGGACAGCATTCCTCCCGCCAGATCCAGAACGTGTTTTTCCATACCTCCCGGATCTCCTGAGTCTAAAACATAAAGAATATTCATATATGATTAGAAACTATATCCAACATGGTTTCCACTTTCCCATCCCAGTTGTTTTCTTTGGCGACCTTCTGCCTAGCTTTAATCTTGCTCGAATCCTCTTCCAAAAGCGACTTCCTAACATTTACTGCAAATTCTTCATTAGACTTTGAAATATAGGAAACATGGCTAAATGGAAGGTAAGCAGGAAGGTTTGTAACTACAGTCGGTAAACCGGCGGCCAAAGCATCGTGGAATTTTACCGGAAAACATCCGCCAACAGTATAATCGTTCAACTCGTAGGGAATTATATATCCGTCAAATCCTGCATAGTATTTTTCCAGAGTTCCATAAGGTTTATGCCCTAAAAAATGAATATTTTCTATACCTCTTAATGGGGTAGAAGAAAGATCCGCTTTCCGATCCTTTAAAGCAATTTGGCCGATTAGAACAAAAGACACGTGCGGATTTTTTTCTGCAACTTCCTTCATAAGTTCAAAATCAAACTTATACTCATCAAGTGCTCCGGCAAAACCCACTCTGGGACGGGTTATCGTTTCAAGATCATCCGGGATCTCTTGTGAATCAGAAACCGCTTTATGAAATTTCTCATAATCCCCTACATTGGGAGTGAAATGAACCGTTTCATTATAATGTTTCAGCTTATCTACAAGACCCGGAGCTGTAGCAAAGACCACCGCCGCCTTGGAGGCTAGGTACTGCTCTTTGGCCCTGATCATTTCTTTCTTCTCAGGAGTATCGTATCTGGGAAAACCTTCGTAGTTGTCAACACAATCATATACCAAAAGATCGTGGTCCAAGGTATCAAGGTAAGTGGCTAAACTGGGTATCTCCACGTGATAGAACCACAAAATAGTTTTTTTGTCGGGATCAAGAAGTTTCACGGAAAGTTTCTTTATCCTTTGTGCATGAAGTTTTGCTGCGATCTTACTAAAAGGTACTGCGCTTACGGGAGTATATATATGGACTCCCGAAGGATCCTTTTTCAATCGAGTGGCCGTACGCCCAAGACTCCAGTGGCCGCGCAATAATTGGCGGATAAATACCCTGCCTAAATTTATTGGAGGATCCACAAAAAGAACATTATGCCCTTTTTGGGCCATACGTGACATAACATGCCGTTTGTTAGTCCAATTAGGAAAATCCCAAAGCTGGTTGGAGAAGCAGATGATGTTATATTGCTGTTTGCTTTCTGACATAGGCCTTTACAAAGAGGACAGGATACAGATACTTAATCAATTATACTAGAGAGGCCGGATTTGTTAAAACGGCGAGGGAAAATGCACGTGGATCTCAAATACGGGACTTTTTGAAGAAAATTCGGACGCAGCCGGTCTCTAGCGCAAAGTTTCCATAAGGACGCGAAATCGACCCAGCACACGCGTGGAGAATATCATGGAATAGACCAGAGGGCGGGGGTATTTACCGTTGTAGTGCTTACGTAAGAACAATTCCATGGCTTGAGCCGAGAGCATTTGCATTTTTAAACGATGTTTCAAAGGTTTTTTATATTGCTCCCTTGTAGTTTTTCTAATACCCAACGAGGCTCCTTTCAAGTGTTTTGCAGACCATTGCGGAAGGTACATGATCTTCCATCCCGCTTGCTTTATCCTGTAACAAATATCCACGTCTTCCCCGTATAAAAAGAAATTCTCATCAAATCCGTTTAGATCATCCAAAATATCTTTCCGCGTAAACATAAAGTGTGAAATGCAAAGATCTATTTCATGCGGCTCTTCCATATTCTTGCCGGGCAAATAGTATCCGTTGAAAAATGTGGATTTCGGGAACAGTTTATTCAGACCGGTAACTTTTGTAAAAGAGTTCCACGGTGTTGGAAAGGCACGGTGAGCATCCATATCCAAAGAGCCGTCCTCCAATATCAGTTTACAGGTTGCAGCTCCAACATCCTTGTGGCTGTCAAAATAATCCTTCATTCCGGGTAGAACGTCTTTCTCAGGAAAAGCATCGGTTCCCAAAAACAGAATGTATTTATAGGAAGCATGGCTTAAACCTATATTGTAAGCTTTTGATAAGCCCACATTAGCGCCGTCGATCAATTTAACCCAAGGAAATTCCTTTTCAATTATTGGTGCTGAATTGTTTTCCGAGGTCTGGTTCTTGACAATAACCTCAATGGGAAAATCCGCTGCATCCATTATTTCCTTTAAATTGTTCAGACAATCCCTAATATAAAGGGAGTCGTTATATGCGCACAGGATTATTGATAAGCCGTTCATAGGTTCATTATACATTTTTAGTTCAGAAAGCCGATGACCGCAATCCTAAAGCTACCAGAACCCTTCTAATGTTAAAAGCGAACTCACTGTTCCTTATTGACCAAAGCCATGTAGTATTCACGTCTCCAAGATCATAAGCGGCATGCCACATTCCGTCATAAAAAACGATTCCGTAGAGCTGAACAAAAATAGAGTAAATCAAGGATATCCAAAAGATATACAGACAAAGGTGGGGCTTCTTAGATCCCGAGTCTTCCCGTGATTCTTGGGATTTTGAATTCAAGGGCCAAAAATCGGCAATTTTCAGGTTCAAGACCGCCGGGACCAAAAGAAGTATAAAAAATGGCAAAATATCGGATGCCATTCGATATCCAAAGGACCAACCTCCAAACCAGTGTTTCCATTTTCCGTAAACCAAAATATGAACAATTATTATTGAAAAGAAAGTTATATGGTGAAGGTTGCGACTCCATTTTTTGAATGCAAGGTAAGCTCCGTAAAGAGAAAAGATCAATACAGGAGAGTAAATAAGGATTCCCTTGGAGGGTGAGATCCAGATTCCCAAAAAACCTTCGGGGAATCTTCCGCGCCACTCGGTAAAGATCTGATCAGCATAACCTTGATTGGCAATTGAAAAGTAATAGGCACTGTTATACCAAAGGAAAAAAAGTACGGAAGGCAATATTCCCAGAAGAATCAGCAAACAAAATCGGGACGCTTTTTTCCATTTGCTTTTTGCGTCCTTTAACGACTTATCCAAAAAGACATTTTTAATAAGGTAGAACAGAGAAAGTAACGCAACCACAACTCCTGCCGTTGGCCGGGTCAAGATCATAAGACCAAAAAAGAGACCGGTTAAAAAGATCTTTTTATCAAATAGAGATAGCAAAGCCAGAATAGTAAAAAGCTGCACCGTCCCGTGCTGCCACAAAGCTTGGGAGATGTGGGCAAAATTTATTGTGGCAAAAAGATAGATAAAAGTAAGAAGCAAGGACATTTTTTCCGATTTGGCGGGATCCTGGTGATTAAAAAAATGTTTTTTCAGCAAAAGATAAAGGAATCCTCCCGAAAATCCTATTATTAAGGCTGCGGTTAATCTACCCAAGACGGCTACGGTTTCCAAAGTAATTGGGATTCCCGACAAAACAGGTATCAAATATACGGGGACAGCTAGAAGAGGTGTCACTATAGGAAAAG
>PXDX01000012.1 GCA_003564915.1 candidate division WWE3 bacterium | reverse complement strand
TTTACCGCAGTAGTTGAAACAGAAAGCGATGATTTTGACTATCCGGTGAAGTTCTTTGATGATTTGAATGTAGGGAGCGAGTAGAAACCGCTCAGAATATATAAGAGATGGCAAAATATATTTAATCTACCGCAACCGAAAGAACTAAAGTCTACGCAGCCCCTCGTTGATTGCCATTCTTATAAGCTCTTCGAAACCGACCGGATCTACCGTATACACTATTGCGAAAGCTGTAACAAATATTATCCCTGCAAGCCACCTTGTATAACGTCCTCGGGTGTTGGTTAGAAGAACCATGGACAAAACCGCCATTAAAGTAGGACTTATTACCTGAATGCTTCCCAAGGGAATCCTGTGCCCTCTATAATATGTTGCGGATCTACCCAAAAACTCAGCCAAGTCAAAATCAAATCCAAATGTCACGAACAGTAATTCCGCTATAAGTAAGATCAACATGCCCCATGAGGCAGCCTTTGTGCTCCTCCCCTCGGTACGATACACCTCGTAGATTGCGGTAGGAATCAGTAATATTATGGGGATAAGCGGCTGCATATAAATAAGCCCCAATATAATCCCTATGGCGGCGAGCGCCGTCAATATACTACAAATTAAGGTTGCGTTCTGGTAAGGTTTAGCCATAAGGAAAGTATATAGAAGATGGAAAATCTAATCAACCAGTAAAGATACTTTGAGGGACGTCCGACTTGTGTAGATCTTTATCTAGCACAAAGTTTCTAATTAATATTATGTTACGGTAAGATGGCCCAATAAGCCCGGCTCAACTCCATAAACATATTAATCTTACAAATGAAACCAAAAACCATAACCGTAAACGATAAAATGCAAAAAGATTACACCTACAAACTGGCCGAGCCTGAAGGAAAAAACTTCGATCCTGATTTCAATCCTGATTTAACTCCAAAAGAAATGTTGGAACTAGGCGTATTTGGAGGTAAGTACATGACCGATTGTCAAAACGAATTCCCAAGCGAGTGGTTTGAAAACGCTAAACTCTGTTCCGAAAAACACGACCCTAACCTAAACTTCTTCAACATCAATGCCAGCCAGCCCCTTAAAATATGGCAACAAAAAGGCTGGATCCATCCTGACGATCCCAGAGGCTGGTTCCAATGGTACTGCCGCTACTACATGGGAAGGCGCCATCCTGACGACGAAAGGCAAATCAAAAGATGGAAGGGAATGAAAAGACATGCGGCTCAACTTAAAAATGCATGCACGGAAGGAGATTGGACATGCCGCCCGAAACAAAGGCAAGCGCTGCTCCACTGGTCATACGATTCAAGAAAGTATTGATCACTCCCTTAAATAGACCTTTGATATAATATCTCCATAGATTTATAAAATTCGTTGAATACTCAAGAAAGGTAATTATGAAAGGATTTCACGCAAACATAGAAAAGGAAACAGTAGAAAATTCGAACTTCAGAAAAGTCCTCTATACAGGAGAGCACAGCCAGTTAGTTCTTATGGCCATAAAGCCGGCCGGAGAAATAGGGATGGAAATTCATACCGAAAACGATCAATTTTTCCGATTTGAGGGCGGCGAAGGTATGTGTGTGATCGACGGCAATGAGTACCGGGTTACGGACGGTTCGGCCATAGTTGTCCCTGCAGGAGCGGAGCATAACGTCATTAACACATCGGACGATAAACCTCTCAAGCTATACACGATCTACTCGCCTCCTCATCATAAAGATGGAGTGGTTAGAGCAACCAGAGAAGAGGCCGAGGCCTCCGAACCCGAGTTCGATGGTGTAACAACAGAACAAAAGTAAAATCTGCGGTATACTGTAAGCATGAATGATGCTACGGAATCCTCAGGCGGATCAAGGAAAAAAAGAATACTCACCGGAGATAATGCCACCGGAAGACTTCATCTAGGGCATTACGCAGGTTCGCTGGAAAATCGCGTTAAATTGCAAGATGAATATGAGACTTTTGTCATCATTGCTGACTTACACGCTTTTGCGTATCCTAAATACGTCAGCGATCCCGAAAAAATCGCGAGATCGGTCTTTGACGTTACGATCGCAAATCTTGCTGTGGGAATGGATCCAAGCAAAGTCTGTTTTTTTGCGGAATCTTCAGTTACTGAAATATACAAGCTGGGAGTCATCTTCAGCATGCTGGTCTCTCATAACAGAGCTTTGAGGAATCCCACTTTAAAGGAAGAGATACGCGACAAAAACTTGGGAGACAAATTCTCAATGGGATTCGTGAACTTTCCCCTGCTACAAGCCGCGGACATTCTGGGAGTTAAGGCGGACCTTGTTCCCGTAGGAGAAGACCAACTTCCTCATATCGAACTGGCCCGTGAAATCGTAAGAAAGTTCAATAAAACATACGGAGAAGTTTTCAAAGAGCCGGAGCCCCTCGTGGGGAAAGTTTCGCGCCTTGTAGGTACCGACGGAAATACGAAAATGTCAAAATCCTTGGATAATGCAATATATCTCAATGAGCCTGAAGAGAGTCTTAAAAGAAAAGTGATGGGTATGTATACCGATCCAAACCGCATTCATCCTACGGATCCAGGAACTGTGGAAGGTAATCCTGTCTTTATATACCACGATACTTTTAACTCCAATGAGCAAGAAGTGGAAGATCTTAAACAACTTTATAGAGAAGGGAGGGTTGGGGACGTTGAAGTAAAGGAGAAACTATTTTACGCCTTAAATACGTTCCTTGAACCCATCAGAGAAAGATATAATCATTATGAGAGCCGCTTGGAGGATGTACGTGAAATACTGGTTTCCGGTAAAAATAAGGCTCAGGAAGAGGTAAGGAAAACAATGTCTGAAGTTGAAAACAAGATGAAACTGGACCTTATCTGATATAATCCTTGGGGCACAAAGAAAAACCGAAACTTTTTACTACGTAAGTATGAAAGAAATATTTAAAAAAAGAACAAAAGATAAGAAGAAACTACGGATGGCAAAAAGTCCGAAAGGAAAAGAAGCGCCCCAAAACGTTCCTTTTTACAAAAATATCTTTTTTTACCTGCTAATATTTTTCTTTGTCTGGCTGGTCGTAGGAATGTTCGGGGATGCCCTCACTCCTCAAGCCGAAGAACGCCCCCTTAATGAAATAATCCAGCTCATCAAAGATGAGGAAGTTCAAAATATAACGGTAAAAGGAAATTCCATTGAAGTCCAAAAGAAGGACGGAACGGAACTAATAACGGAAAAGGAAGAGGGGGTGAGCTTTTCAGAGATCATGGCGGCGCACGAATTAAATATTGATGATATTCCGGGAGAATATAAGGTTGAGAGACCTACTCCTTGGGGAGAGATTCTGCCTACAGTAATTTCCATTGCCTTTCCGGTACTAATCCTGGTATTTTTCTTGAGCAGATTGAAAGGGGCCGGAGGAGACATATTATCATTTGGTAAATCCAAAGCTAAGCTTTTTCAGAAAGGAAAGACTGACGTAAGTTTTGATGATGTCGCAGGGAACGAAGAAGCTAAAAAAGAGGTCTCAGAGATAGTGGATTTTCTGAGATATCCTGAAAAGTACAGAAAGCTTGGCGCCCGTATACCTAAAGGAATTTTACTGGTAGGCCCTGCCGGAGTAGGAAAGACACTTATGGCGAAAGCGATCGCGGGAGAGGCCGACGTTCCCTTCTATAGCGTAGCCGGAAGTGAGTTCATGGAGATGCTAGTAGGGGTGGGGTCGGCAAGGGTAAGGGATCTTTTCGCTATGGCCAAAGCTTCTCAGCCAAGTCTAATATTCATTGATGAGATTGATGCGATTGGAAGGCAACGAGGAATGGGTATAGGAGGCGGACATGATGAAAGAGAGCAAACTTTAAATCAGATTCTGACCGAAATGGACGGATTTGATCCCAGAACTAACGTAATCGTAATAGCCGCAACAAACAGACCCGATATGCTGGATCCGGCGTTAGTAAGAGCAGGGCGTTTCGACAGAAGGATCAGAATCCCTCTACCGGATCTAAAGGATCGGGAAGAGATAATAAAAATCCATATTAGAGGGAAAAAGGTAGCAGATGATGTGGATATAAAATCATTAGCCAAGAAAACGGTCGGTTTTAGCGGAGCTGACATAGAAAATATGCTTAATGAGGCCGCAATTCTTGCCGCAAGAGAGAACAAGGACATGATTTACGAAGGAGATCTGGAGGAGGCATCAATAAAAGTAACTCTGGGTCCGGAAAGAAAGACACTCCAATCTGAAGAAGAGAGAAAGATAACCGCCTATCACGAAGCGGGACACGCTATTGTAGCTTCAAACCTCCCAGAAATGGATCCTGTAAACAGGGTCTCGATAACCGCTAGAGGCGGGTCGCTGGGTCATACTAGCTTTCCTCCGGAAAGAGACCGCTACAAGGAAACGAGAACAAGACTTGAATCTATTATTACATCAATGCTGGGAGGACGGGCGTCTGAAGATATATTCTTCAACGAATTCACAAGCGGTGCGGCAGACGATATTGAAAGAGCCACTAAAATAGCCAGAAAAATGGTAACCGAATACGGTATGAGTAAGTTGGGGCCGATTGCATTCGGATCCAAGGACAGCGAAAAGATATGGCTAGCCCGCCAGATGGGAGAATACTCCGCGCAAAGCGAAGAAATCACAGCGAAAATTGACCGCGAGATTAAGAGAATAATAGATGAGGCCTACAGCAAGGCAAAGGAGATCTTAAAAGACAACGAAGAAGCAATAGAAAAAGTGTCCCAGAAACTTCTGGAAAAGGAGACCCTGACTCAGGACGAGTTTGACGCGGTCTATAAGAAGAGCTAGAAAACAAAGCTTTAAATATGTAATAATTAGGACATGCTCAACCTGCTCAAACGTAAGACCACTAACTGGAATAAGGTCGCCGAGGAATATGATGAGCTTGTTGGAGATTCCGGAGATTTTAATCACAAAACTTACATAAACCCCGTAATACTAAGCATTCTGGGAAACGTGAGAAATAGAAACATACTGGACCTAGCCTGCGGTCAAGGTTATTTTGCTAGGATCCTACATTCAAAAGGGGCGCACGTTGTTGGGGTGGATATTTCCGAAAAACTAATTGAAATAGCCCGGGATAAATTTTCTGAACTAGGTATAAGATTTGAAGTCGCGGATGCGGCCGAAATGAATGGAATAGAAAGCAATCAATTTGATGCGGTGGTATGTAATATGTCCTTCCACGACATTGAAAGGCTCTCGGAAACTGTCGATGAAATTGCGCGTGTTTTGAGAATAGGGGGTAAGCTCGCGTTCTCAATGCCACATCCGTGGACCGATCTGGCCAAAACGGTTAAAGATGGGGAAAATTACTACTTACGTCTGGAAAAATATAAAAGCGTCGTGGAAGTTCCAAACAACATGTACGGCGATAAAGGTATTGTTTCTTATCATAGGCCCTTGGAATTCTACATAAAAAAACTATCCCAACATCAGTTCGAAATAACCGATTTCGTCGAAATAAGTAAGGAGCACAGTAAGGGCGAGAAGATCTCGGATAGAAAGCTTCTCGATCACAAAAGAGAATTTCCAAGCTTTCTGGTTGTAGGGGCAATAAAGAATCTAAACCCGTCCTAAAACAACTAGAACTTTAAAGGCGGCGAGAGCGATCGTATCCAAAACATTTTAAATTTCTCCAACATAGAGAATTACTTATCAATATAATCACAAAAGGAACTTTGTGGTAGAATGCGGAAAAGTAAAAACATTAAACCCCGTACTTAACGCAATAAGGTAAAATAAGATAGGGTATATTGATGTGCGCCGGTCCAACTAACGCTGCGGAACCTCTATTCCGCCGTCATTAGAATAAAAGTGCCTCATAAATACTTTAAGTAAGTTTTGACGACTCTTGTTCTATATTGAATTTTTATGAATAAGAATTATAACCATGTAAAAGCGGAAGAAGAGATCTATAAACTATGGGAGAAGTATGGGCTGTTCTCTCCGGAGGGAAGTTTTTCCTATAGAAAGAAAGCGGGATTGAATACAAGGGAGGAGACTTTCTGTGTTCTCATGCCCCCTCCTAACGCCAACGCTCCTTTACATTGCGGACACGTCACTTACACGATCCAAGATCTTGTGGCAAGGGTGAAAAGAATGCGGGGATATAAGACCCTTTATCTTCCGGGCACGGACCATGCTGGTTTTGAAACTCAGGTTGTTTACGAACGAAAGCTTAAAAAGGGAGGAAAATCGCGCTTGGATTTTGATAAAGACACTTTATTTACGGAAATTTTGAACTTTGTTGAAGAAAATTCAGATCTAGCCATAGATCAACTTAAGAAACTTGGTATGAGTGCTGATTGGTCAAGAACTGTTTTTATGCTTGAGGATAAGGTGGTAGAAACCGTTTACGATACCTTTGAGAAAATGCACGAGGACGGCCTGATCTATAGAGACAACTACATGGTCAATTATTCCACATTTCATGGAACCACTTTTAGCAACCTCGAAACAACGCATAAAGAAACGATATCCCCTTTGTACTATGTAAAATATAAGGTCAAGGGAGAAGAAGATCACGTAACGGTTGCTACGGTCCGACCGGAAACTATATACGCCGATGTTGCTATAGCGGTGAACCCAAACGATTCCCGTTATGATAATTTGATAGGAAAAAAGGTGATAAATCCATTAAATGGGGGAGAACTGCCGATTATTGAAGACGGATTTGTTGATGCCGAGTTTGGTACGGGGGCGTTAAAGATTACACCAGGTCACGATTTCAATGATTACAAAATTGGGGAAAGGCACGAGCTTCCTGTATTAACAGTAATAGGGTTGGACGGAAAAATGACTGAGGCGGCTAAAGAAGTTGAAGGAATGTACCCAAAGCCCGCCAGAAGAAAAGTTGTCGAGATACTGGAGAGGGCAGGTGCTCTGGAGAAAACAGACGAAAATTACGAACACGGTCTCCTAGTGGATTATAAAGACGGTCGCCCTATTGAGCCGCTTCCCTTACCCAACTGGTTTATTAAAATGGAAGGACTTACGCAAAAAGCAATCAAATCAATAGAAAACGGGGAAATTGACTTCTATCTTCCGCGCTGGAAGAGAGAAATCTTAAGATGGCTCAAAGAAATCCAAGATTGGCCGGTCAGCAGACAAATAGTCTTTGGAATTGAAATGCCAATATGGTACCCAATAAAAAAGATACCGAATCTAAGAGTAACCTTTATAGATAATAAGGGAATTTCTCATGAAGGGAAAATCGGGGAATTATTAGAAGAATATAGTATAGACGCTATAAAAGCCGGGATCCAGAGAGTTATTGCCCCTCTTGGAGCGCCTTATGTTGTGTCGCGAAAATCCCCCGGACGGGATTTTATTCGCGAAACAGACACGTTCGACACGTGGTTCAGTTCAGGGCAGTGGCCTCTAACAACACTTGGCTTTCCTGATAATGAAGACTTCTTAGAATATTTCCCTACTGATTTCATGGACACGATGTGGGATATTTTATTTTTCTGGATAGCGCGCATGATAATTATGAGTCTTTACCTTACAGACGAAGTCCCTTTTAAAAACGTATATATTCACGGAGCTATAACCGATGAAAAAGGGAGGAAGATGAGTAAAAGCAAGGGGAACGTAATTGATCCTATGGATCTGGTTTATAAGTACGGTGCGGATGCTCTGAGAATGGGTCTGCTGGTAGGAGGAAACACGTTAGCAAAAAACACAGCTCTAAGCGAAAATAAAGTCAGAGGATACAGAAACTTTGCAAATAAGATCTGGAACATGGCGCGTTTTATGGAAATGTATAGAGAAGAGGAAAGCCTAATTTATCAATCCATTGAGGACATTGATCTGGATAAAGAAGATCGAGAAATTTTGGAAGAGCTGAACAATCTGATCAGAAGTGTAAATAATGAACTTGAAAAGTATCGTATATCCGATGCGGGAGAAGCTATCTATCAGTTCATGTGGCACACTGTGGCCGATCAATATATTGAGGAGATCAAAGAAAGGAAAGACAAAGAAAGGGCTTTAAGTGTACTCTACTACGTTTATACGGAGTGTTTAAAACTGCTGCACCCGTTTATGCCCTTTGTCACAGAAAAGATATGGCAAGAAATTGCTGGGAAAGACGCCCCTCCGTTGATCATTAGCGACTGGCCTTCAGAAATCTCCTTGGACGGGTGAGCGGGTGTAGTTAATGAATCTTAATAAATCGAATGAGAAAAAAACGTTTCTACTCTTCTTCCTCCGAGGCTTCCGCGGTCTCTTCAACTTCACTCTCTTCTTGCTCTTCTCCTTCTTCCTCGACTTCTTCGGTTGCTTCAAGACCTGCAATCAGATCTTCTTCGGTCAGAACCTCTTCTTCCTCTTCTTCCTCAATCGTGGCATAGTCTAAGACGGCTATGACATCGTCTTCGCTGTGATCGACTATTTCCACCTTCTCACGGTCGTAATCAAGATTTCCCACAGTTATACTGTCTCCGATCTCCTCCAAACCCGAAACATCCACAACAAACTCTCTGGGTAATTCCGACGGAAGAGCGGAAACCATGATCTCATTAAGCTGGCTTAAAACCAAAGCTTCTCCGACTTTAACCAATTCGATTTGATCCTGCCCTTCCAAAATTATGGGTATATCTACCTCGGTTTTTTCAGTCAGATCTACTTTATAAAAGCTTACATGTAAAACCGAATAATCCAGGGGATCCAACTGCACGTCCCTAATCAGGACTTTGATGGGATTTTTAGAGCTTTCAATGGACAGATCAACCAAAGCTGATTCGCCGGACTCTCTGTAAACATCAATGAAATCCTTTACACCTACGGTTACAGGAGTGGACTCCATTCCAGAACCAAATACTACTGCGGGGATTTTTCTATCTGCTCTGATTCTTTTGACCTTTTTACCGAGCTTTTCTCTTTTTTCTGCATTAATTTGCATACATCAATACCTTTCAATTCCTTATGGAGCTCCAAGATCTCGTCGTAAGAAATCAAATCCATCTTTAAAAACCTCTTCACTTCCTCGGGCTCTAAATCCGAAACCAACGGGACAATCCCGGCACCCGAAGGGGTTATGGTCACCATGCTCTGGGAGCTGCACTCAGAGCAAGTAGTATGAACTACCGATGCGAACGGATTCTCAGTTATTATTAAAGTAGAGGCTTCCTCCAATGAAGCGCCACACTTGTAACAAGAAACTTTCTCCAATTTGGTGCGTACCCCGGTTTCGTTCATATAGTTTGCTATGAGCGAGTAGCATTTTACTGATAAATAGCCAATTAGTCAAGATGATTTGGCCTAATAAAGCCCTAGCGGGAGAACCTTCCTCTAATGGATATGTGCTATTCAAAACTGCTATACTTCAATCAATGAATCGGGAACTGGAAGCCTGCCTAGAAAGCCTTAAAAAATTTTCGCGTCAAAAAGAATATACTTCGGATGAAAGTTTTATTCGCCTTCCCTACGATGAGAATATTTTAGAAACATCTGTTGCAGCCATAAAAAGCGCCGGAGAACCCGAACTCAAAAATATTGTTCTTATTGGTATAGGAGGATCCTCGTTAGGCACAAAAGCAGTATATAAGGCCCTAGAGAAATCAAGAGACAATTTGGTAAAGATTGATTTTCTGGATCAAATAGATCCAAGGGAAATTTCCAAGATCGCAGATAGGTTAAAAAAAGAGCCTCCGGAAAAGTCTGCAATAGTTATTATTAGTAAGTCCGGAAGCACGGCGGAGGTGCGCACAAACCTGAGCCTTCTTCAAAAAGAAATTTCACTCCGTGAGGGATATAAAATATTCAAGATCAGCGGCAGCAAAGCATTTGAAAATATTCCTGGAGCAGCTCTTGAGATTCCGAAGGCAATAGGTGGAAGATTTTCAATTTTTTCCTCAGTAGGAACAGTTCCCTTGGGTTTATCAGGCATAAATATCGTTGAACTTTTTAACGGCGGTATGTTAGGAACGAAAAAATCATTGGAAGAAGAAAAAGGCACCTTGATAGCAGAAATATCGAAGATCTTTGAGAACTACAATAACGGTAAGTATATTTACAACATCTTCTTTTTCAATAGAGAACTATATGCTCTTGCTGAATGGTATCGACAGTTAATAGGGGAGAGTCTAGGAAAAGAGAGTAAGGGTATTTTCCCATCGATCTCGGAAGGATCCAAGGATCTGCATTCACTTCAGCAATACTTTGTTGGGGGGATGCGAAATGTGCAGCATGAGTTTCTATCTGTAAAAGGGAAGAACTCTTACCAAGAAGCGATTCTGAAAGCAGTCCTTTCCACTTACGATGAGGAGGAAATACCTTACAGAAATACGGTTCTGGAATCTTTGGATGAGAAATGTATCGGTGAATTCATGCAAAGAAAGATGATAGAGATAGTTTCTCTAGCCCATATCATGGAAATAAACCCCTTCGGCCAACCCGATGTGGATAGTTACAAAAAGAGAATTAAAGATAATCTCGAAGACGTTTGCTCCTAGAGGGATGTCTAAGCTTTCTTAAAGCTTTTGCTTCTATCTGCCTGATTCTCTCACGTGTAACTCCAAACTCCTTACCAACCTCCTCTAACGTACGGGTTCTTCCATCCAAAAGACCGAATCGCAGTTCTAGAACCCTTTTCTCCCGCGGACTCAAGCTCTCCAGAACATCCATCACATGGCCGCGCAGCAACTCCTGACTTGCGGACTCAAACGGGGAAAGTGCTTTTTTATCTTCGATGAATTCCTTCAAACGCGTGTCCTCTTCCTTTCCTACGGGCGTTTCTATCGAGGCGGTACTTTGGGAGATCTTTACAATCTGCTGAGCTTTTTCCAGATCTATTCCCATTTCCTCAGCTACTTCGGCGGGCTTTATAGCTCTTTCTTTTTCCTGCTCCAACTGCCTTTCGATCTTCTTATATTTGTTTATGGTCTCTACCATATGGACCGGGATTCTTATGGTCCGTGCCTGGTCGGCCAAAGCCCTGGTGATGGCTTGCCTGATCCACCAAGTAGCGTAAGTAGAAAATTTAAATCCGCGCCTCCAATCAAACTTTTCAACAGCTCTCATCAGGCCCATATTCCCTTCTTGGATCAGGTCCAAAAAGGATAGTCCGCGTCCCATATATTTTTTAGCTATGGAAACAACCAGCCTGAGGTTTGCACGCGTCAAGTGCTCAAAAGCATCCTCATCCCCTTCCTCGATCCTCTTTGCCAGCTCGACCTCATCTTCAGCCTTTAAAAGAGGCACCTTTCCAATCTCTCTCAAATACATTCTAACGGGGTCTGCGGAACGTGATTTCCCAGCTTCCAGCTTGGAAAGTATGCCTTTAGCAAAGGAATCCAAATCTTCATCCTCACGCCCCTCCGCACTTACATCGAAAACATTTATGTCCTCATTAATTAATCTCGCATAAAGTTCGTCCAGTTTCTCAATGTTTTCCTCTGCCTCAGGAAAAACAGAAAGTACTTCATCTACCGTCAAGTAGCCTTGCTTCTTTCCTCTTAGGACAAGTTTTTGGATTACTCTTTCCTTCTCGTCAACGATGGTCTTTTTATTTGCTTTTTTTGTTTTTTTTGCCATTACTTAATTACTTGTGAATATTCCTTTATCTTCTTAGCGATCTCTTTTACTCTGGACAAATCCCCTTGCATCTCCGCTAAAGACAGTTCCTTTGTCAAGTGCTCAATAGAGGAGCGAGCGTGTCGACGTTTTAGCCTTTCCAAAACCTTTTCGATTTCCGATAAGATTTTTTCCTCCTCCAACGGAAACTTCTCCCATAGATACAAGTCGCTCACAAAAGAGCTGGATTGTTCGTCCATTGTATCAGTAAAAGCTCTAATATCAAGTTCCCCTTCCTCCTTTTCGTTCAGAAAGCTTCTTAGACCCGTAATCGCCCTGCGAACCTTTTCAATCAGAAAATATTTTTCCGGTGAATCTTCCAAGAAAGGCTTTATCTGTGAAATATCTTCCAAGGAGATTAAAAGAGCGAGAAAATAAGTTTCGATTTCTTTTGTCGGATCCGTTATCTCAATTTGCGGGTCTCTTTCGCCCGCGGAAAAGGAGCGGCTTATTTCATCAACGCTGACCTCCGAACTAAAGACCGAATGGATTGCTTTCTCCGAAATATCAAGCTCGTTCGAAATCTTTTTCACAAAATGCTCCAAAGCTACCTCGTTAGAAATAGATTTAAAAAGGGAACTTAATTCGGCCACAATGTTTTTCTTGCCTACTCCTGACTTAGGGTCATGTCTCTTCATAGCGTAGGCGATAAAGAAATCATATATGGATACCGGCGCGGAGAGTACTTCTTTGCCTAGATTAGGATCCTCTACAAGAAGATCGTCCAGGTCCTTATAATCCGGGGGAAGCATCACTACGCTTGCGTCCAAACCTTGCTTATCTGCTATCAGTACTGCTCTTTTTATTGCTTCCAGGCCCGCGGCATCGGTATCAAAGCAGAATACAATATCCTTTGTATAACGGGAAACTGTTTTTAGATGGCCGGCTGTAAGAGAAGTTCCCAAAGGAGCAATAACGTTGTCTATTCCGTGTTGGTATGCGCTTACCACATCCATGGGACCCTCTACAAAAACCGCCCCTTTCTTCTTTACACCAAGCCTGTTCACACCAAGGCCGTAGACAAAGTTCGATTTGCTAAAAACAGGGGTATCGGAAGTGTTCAAGTATTTTGGTTCCTCATCATAGATCGTACGGCCCATGAATCCTTGAACTTTCCCTGCAGTACTAATAAGAGGGAAGATAATTCTTCCTCTAAACTTATCGTAATACCCCGAACGCTCCTTACGCGCTTTTATTAGATCTGCCTTGACCGCTAACTCATCCTCAAACCCTTGTCTCTTTAGAAAATTATTCAACAAGTCCCAAGTTTTAGGAGAATAGCCAAGCTTAAAAACATCTATAACGCTTCGTTCCAATCCTCGGTCATTTAGTAGATAGTCCAATCCGGTCTTTCCGGACTTATGCTCAAGCAATAGGTGAGTGTAAAATTTTTGCGCGGTTCGGTTAGCTTTGTAGATCTTTTGTTTGAAGGAAACGTCTCTTGACGGGGGAGCTTTTTCTAACTCCACGCCGGTTTTTTCAGCAAATTTTTTTAGAACGTCGTAAAACGCAAGACCATCTATTTCCTGGACGAAGGTAAAAATATCCCCCGAGGCCCCACAACCAAAACACTTATATATCCCTAATTCCGGGGAAACCATAAAAGAAGGAGTATCTTCTGCATGAAAAGGACAAAGTGCTTTGTAGTTCTTACCGGATTTTTTTAGATCAAGGTATGAGCCCACAACCTCCACTATGGAGAGCCGTTGCTTTATCTTTTCTACCGTATCCATAGTTATTCCCGATCCTGACGGGGCATTATTATGTGGAGATAGTCTTCCGTCTCCAAAGGATAAAGTACACAGGGAGATAGGTTATTCTGCGTCCTAAGGCGAATTCTCTCGCTTCGCACATTACCTAGAAAGTCCAAAACGTACTTGGAGTTCAAAACGATTTCTAAGGAGTTCCCATCAACAGAAGCTTCAAAAGAGGAGGTGTGTTCTCCGGATTCGGGAGAAGAGGCCGAGACAAATACCTTACCTTCAGGATCAAATTTAATCTTCACAGAACTGTCCACTTGCTGGGCAAAAACATCCGCTAACCTTATGGCTTCCAAGAAGTCAGGAAAAGAAACCTCTGCTTCCAAAGAGTGTTCTTTGGGGATTATACGCTTATAATCAGGGAACTGGCCTTCCAAAATACGCGTGGCAACGTAAGTATCTTGGTTGTGAAACAAGGCAAGATTTGATCGTGAGTCCAACCCCATCCTCAAGGGCTCTTCGGGCAAAACCATTCTCGCAACCTCTAACAAGGTCTTTGCCGGAACTACAACGGAAAAAGTATTCTCAAACGGGGTGTTAATATTTAGGATCCGTTCCGAAAGTCTAAAACCATCAGAAGCTACAATGCTTAGCACGCCATCAACAAAAGATATATAAACTCCTGAGAAGATCGGGCGGCTCTCTTCCGCTGCGGCTGAGAAAACCACTGACTTGACGGCATCGGAAAAGATTTCGGAGTCTACCTCCAAATAAGAAGCGTCCTCTGACATAACCGGAACCTCGGGATATTCATCAGCAGATACAGTGTTCAGTCGCGCTGAAGCTTGATCCGTTTCCACACGAAGAATATTCTTCTCCAATGTCAACGTTATGACCTCTTCCGGCAGATTGGATACGAAATCGCGAAATATCTTGGCGGGAACTGTGGTTTCCCCCTCCTCTTCAACCGATACTCCAACGTATGTGGTTATGGATGTATCCAAATTTGTGGCCGAAAGTCGTAAGCGACCTGCTTCCGCGGTAAGATGGATGTTTGATAAGATCGGCAGACTGGCCTTATTAGGAACAGCCTTATATACTTGATTTAACCCTCTTTCTAGATTTTCTTGACGGCAGGTAAATTTCATTCTTGGTCTTATTTTACGATACTTCTATCGGATATTAAATCACTCTTCCCGAGAAGAAGTAGAAACCTCCTCCTGATCTAATTCCTCTACGGATTTGAGCACTACGTGCCTGCTATACCCCCTTCCTTCACTCTCGGACACTATGTCGGGGTACTGGCTTACATAGCTATGGACGACAAATCTTTCTGATGGATCCATGCGGGGCATGTGTACCTCGTGACCAAAAAAGCGCGCTTTATCAATATGGGACCGGGTGATCTCTTCGATCTTTTCTTTACGACGTTCTACGTAGCCTTCAATGTCAGCGGTAACGCGTACCCAATCATCTGAAGGCAAACTCCGATTTAAAGCCAGCCCTAAATAATACTTTAAAGCCTTTAGACACTGACCTCTATACCCTATCAGGAAACTCAGATCGCCGTCCCAGATCTGGACATGCAAAGAACTGCTCTCGGGACTATCTTCTATTGTAAAATTCGGATCAATCCCCATATAAGAGAAAATATCTTCTAGAATTATTTTTAGGCTCTCAATTTCTTTTTCCATAATCTTACTTTAATCCTTGCCTGATTTTATCAGACCTATTTTATCAAGGAGTGGTTTTAAACCTCCAAAGCCGTACAGTAAGTAGTTTTGAAAAACAGAAAAAAATGCAGCTGTAAAAATATACAAAACCACTCCGGAGGGCAGTGTAATTCCGATAATAACATTCATGATTGGCATTGTATAGAGCATCTGTTGCTGCATGTTGAAAGCAACGTCATCGGATTTCTCCGGCGTAACTTTAGCGGCTTTTTCTCCTGCCCGTTGCATAGGCATGGCCATCTTGGTCGAAATTAACTGCACCAATCCGGACAATATCGCCAAAACAAAGTACGGATCCGGCTCCGCGAGATCCATGTAGAGAAATGAGGTATCTATTGCCGCCCCTTCCCTTAATCTAAGCCAACCAAAATACAGAAGCTCGTTGATTTCGGAAACATTTTCGGCCATGGTAAATCTACGAATAACTCCAAAAAGAGCAAAAAGGACAAGGATCGTTATTATTTGTGTCAAGCAGCCCGATGCCGGATTAATTCCGTGCTCTTTAAAAAGTTCCATCTGTTTTTCAGCCTGCTTCTGCTTGTCGTATTTGAACTTCTCTTTGATCTTGTCCAGCTCAGGCTTAAGATCTCTCTGTTTCTTCATACTTCTAGCAGAAGGTAACATTGCCGGTAGAAGAACAAGCCTTATCAATACAGTCATTATTATGATGGCAATTCCTAGAGAACCGGTGACCAAATAGAGCCCTGTCATCAAGTTCAGTAAGGGGGTAACAAAAATTGTCTGCCAAATAGTACCTAACATAAAATCATTTTACGGGGTCGTAACCTCCTGAAGAAAAAGGATTACAGCGAAGAACTCTTAGGGCTCCTTTCCAAATCCCCCTAATGCCGTATTTTTCCACAGCCTGATACGTGTAATTGGAACAGCTGGGAGTATATTTGCAGGAACTAATATTATAATTCCCTGGAGAAAGGTACTTTTTGTAAAATTTTAATAAACTCAGTATTAATTTCTTCATAACTTGCTTTCTTAGACTTAATCCGCGGATGTATAACCACCCAATAACCAGGTCTTATTCTACCAAAATTTTGACGAACCACTTCTCTAAAGATACGTTTCACTCTGTTTCTTTCCACGGCAGATTTTGAAAACTTCCCGGATATCACGATACCTATTCTTGTGGGATTTCTTTCTGCACCTCGATCCTGCTGATCCTTTTCTACAAAGTAAGGGAGATAATAAAGGTGAAAATAATCCGTCGACAGCTGCTCTCCGTGACGGCGGGTTTTGCTAAATTCGTAACGAGTCTTTAGCCTGTTTTCCCTTTTCAACATAAGTCATTATCTAATATTTCGGCTTTGCTTGCCTTTGTAGAAACGCGCCAGGACTTTACGTCCTTTTGCCCGTCTACGTTTGAGTATGTTTTTCCCTCCCTTAGTAGACCGCAGTTTAAGGAACCCGTGTTTCCTTAGACGCTTCTTCTTTTTTGGTTGCCAAGTTCTTTTAGGCATAGCAAGGGTCATAATAACGAAATAACGCCCGCAAGTCAATGCTGCATAGCCTACAAAAACCCTAATCATTTTTATTCTATTTTAAATCGATAGCTTTAGCGGCAAGTTTTTTGGATGGATTTCCGTAAAAGTGCAACGCATATTGCTTTTATATTGTGGATAAGTTGGATAAAGTTATACACATGTATCTGAGTATGCCTGATAAGAAAAGCGTAAAGTATTGACCTTTAAAATATATTATATTGTGAAACAAGTAGAGAAAACCACAACCCAAACCAAGCAAAAAAATATTCCGAACGCAGCCTCTCTCTGGAGAGCCGTTTTGGCAGAAATGAATCTGTGCCTTACTGAATACGTCTATAAGACCTGGTTTCAAAGCACCAAAGCAGAGAATCCCACGGAAAGTTCTCTGGAGATAGTCTGTCCCTCCAAACTGGCGCTGGACAACCTTCAAAAATACCGCTCCCTTATACAAGAAAGTGTGAACAAAATTGCACAGGGCAATTACGAACTGCTCTTTAAGGTAGGTAAAGTTGAATCAAACGCAGCGCGAGGAGATACGAAAAGTGCTATGAATCCCCCGTTGTTTACAAGCCTCCAAAAGTCCGCAAATAAAACAACCAAACTTAATACGAGAGAGTCCGGGTTAACACCTCATTTCAATTTTGAAAGTTTTGTTACGGGATCCAATAACCAACTTGCCTACTCAGTGGCATGGGCCGTAGCGCAGTCTCCAGGAAAACAGTACAATCCCCTGTTCATATATTCCGGGGTGGGGTTAGGAAAAACCCATATCATGCAGGCCATAGGAAACAAAATTATCCAGGACAAACCGAATCTTAAAGTTGTCTATACAACCAGCGAACAGTTCACAAATGAGTTGGTAGAGGCAATTCAGAGCGGCACCCGAAATAACAAATACACATCTAATAAATTTCGAAAAAAGTTCAGGGAGGCTGATGTTCTCCTTATCGATGATATTCAATTCATAGTAGGGAGGGAATCTACCCAGGAGGAAATCTTCCATACATTCAACGCCTTGCATCTTGCGGGAAAGCAAATTGTACTCACTTCGGACAGGCCTCCTCAGGATTTCGTTGACCTGGAGGAAAGAATCACTTCCCGTTTTGGAAGCGGTATTACGGTAGACATACAAAAACCGGACTTGGAAATGAGAACTGCTATCTTAAGAAAGAGAAGGGACGAAAATCAAGACAGCATATCTAACGAAGTTATCGGATTTATTGCAGAAAAAGTAGATACCAATATCAGAGAACTAGAAGGCGCTTATTTACAAGTTCTTCTGGAAGCTAGAGCAAAGCAGGAGAATATTACCGTAGATTTTACAGCCGAGACTCTCGGCCAAAGGGTTCCCGATAAAAGAACCATAGTAAATCCCAATGCCATAATGAATGCGGTGTGTAAATATTTTTCTATAAGTAAGACGGATATTAAGGGGAGAAGAAGAACGAAGGAAATCGTGGTGCCGCGTCAAATTGCTATGTATTTACTCAAGGACATGACGGGAACTCCACTGATAGCGATCGGCGAGCTCCTGGGAGGACGCGACCACACAACCGTTATGCACGGGGCGGATAAGATCGGACAAAAGATACGCGAGGAACCGCGAGTAGAGCAGGATGTTAGAAACATTAAGCAGCTGATTTTCTCAATGTAGATACTTTGTTAATATTTGTGGAAAATTCCAAACTTCTATAGGACTTGTGGATAAATACTCCTACTAATCCACAATTAAATCCACATTTTATAGTAACTTTTCAACATATATGAACCTTTTAGAAAGTGGGTTTCTAATCCAAGAACGTACCTTCCTCTTTTTAGGTAAAGAGATCTACAGATATACACAAAGTAAAGAGGCCTTCCCTGCCTCAGGTTAAATTGATTTTCAAAGTATCAACATATCCACAACACTACTAAGACTACTACTGAGTTTTATATATGAATTAATAATGCACTATAATGTGGATAATGTATCTAATATCAGTATGGTTTACTAAGGTACTTCATCGCTTAATTAAACTATTCAATTTGGGGAACGGTTATACTTGGCCCGGCCATATTGTCAATAAGTTTTTTCCGAAAATATGGTCAAATTTTCGAAGAGGTTTTTCGCAGGGAGTTATTTTGGTCACGGGAACGAACGGTAAGACAACCACGTCTGCTCTGATAGCTCACTTTTTAAGGGAGGAGGGTTTTTCAGTCACTGCTAACAGATCGGGAGCTAATCTTCTTAGCGGAGTTCTAACAACGCTTCTGCTAAGAACCAATATTTTTGGGCGTGTTATAGACGATTTCGCGGTCTTGGAAGTAGACGAGTTAAATTTTGATTTAGTCCTAAAACATTTGAAACCGCGGACAATTGTCTTTACAGGTCTCTCCAGAGATCAGCTGGATAGATATGGGGAAATAGATTCCATACTAGAAAGATGGTCAGTTGCTTTGAGCGACTACATTGGGTCTTGTAAGGGGTCTTTGGGTGAGGATCTTTCCACACTCGTAATCAACACGGACTCTCCCCATCTGGAAAAGATTATGAGCTCCTACGAAGGACCCGTCCTGAGGTTTGACGGTTCCGATGATTACTTAAAACTTAGTCCTCTATCAGGAACTTTCAACTCTTATAATGTAAATGCCGCTGCTTTGGCAGTTAAAAGCGTAGGTGTATCGGAGAGATCTATAGAAACCAGTTTACCTAATTTTAAACCCGTGTTTGGGAGAGGGGAAAAGGTTTACTTTGACGGAAAGGAGTTGGATCTTTTTCTGGCCAAGAACCCCGCGAGTTTCAATAATAATGTAGAGATGTTAAATCAAAGCAATACTTTATATGACTCTCTTTTGATTATTTTGAATGACGGGATCCCTGACGGGAGGGATGTCTCCTGGATATACGATATCGATTCTTATAAGCTTCGGCAGGTGTGTATGGGGAAAAATATATATGTGGCGGGAACAAGGCATTTGGATATGGAAATAAGGTTAGGTTACGCAGGAATAATTGAGGTCATAAATACGGACCATACCTCTATGGAGGAGTTGGAACGTGTAGCAGGAAGCAAAGTAGCAGTTCTTCCCAACTACTCAGCTATGCTTGAATTTAGAGAGTGCCTTTTGGGGAGAAATATATTATGAACTTACTGGAAGGCTGTAAAAAATCCGCGGAATTTGGGAAGAACCTGGGGAAGAAGTTAAGAATAGGTTGGTTCTATCCCGACTTTTTAAACTTATACGGGGATAGTGGAAATATTGAAATTCTAGTAAGTCGATCCTCTTTAAGGGGAATTCCAGTAGAAATCGAGAAAATAGATTTGGACACTTTTATAGACCCTGCCTTGATGGAATCATTGAATCTGGTTTTCATGGGAGGAGGGCCGGATTTAAATCAGCAACACATCTATAAAGATCTTTTGGAGAAAAAAGGCTCTTCTTTGACAGAGTACTTAGATTATGGAGGAGTTGGTCTTTTTATCTGCGGATCATATCAATTGCTTGGTAGTTACTATAAGGGAGCAGCCGGAGAGATAATGGAGGGATTAAAATTTCTGGACTTCTTTACGGAACATCCCGGAGTTGATGAGCCCCGTATGGTAGGTAATGTTGTTTCTGAAGCCTCCCCGGTCTTATTGGAGGATCCTGTATTCAAAAGAGTGTCGGAGATTTTACCGGAAGAAGAGAAAGAAACGGGAAAATCTCTTCATACACTTGTAGGATTTGAAAATCACGGAGGGAGGACTTATTTGGATGAAGAAGTGTCTCCTTTGGGATATACCGTTTCTGAAGGAGGTAACAATCAGTCTGATAAGACCGAAGGCGTAGTACACAAGAACATGGTAGGAACATATCTACATGGTCCTATTTTGGCCAGGAACCCTCATTTAGCAGATTACCTTATCTCCAAAGCTTTAAAGATCCCTGAATTGCCAAGACTTAATGACGAGGTAATAATTTCTGCCCATCTAGAGTCCAAAAAACTTATAAGATGAGAAAAGCGGAAAAGTTACTTTTCTACGCCATAGTCTTTCTAACTCCGGTCAATTTGGGAAAGCATTTCATTTTAGAATCCAGCTATGTCTATGGAAAATTGATAGATTATCTAATCCCGACGATCTATGTTCAGGATATCCTGATCGCGGCCCTAATAATTATTAGTATTCCCGGACTTTATAAATCCTTTAAAAAGTCTTTGGGCTATTGGGAGGTAGCGCTTAGTATATTGTTTTTAACGTCAATCTTGTTCTCAATACTTTCTACTAATCCCACTGCATCTACGTGGGCAGCTTATGGGAGATTAATCCTATATGCGGGTTTTGGTTTTTACACGTTCTCACGGGTAAATTTGTATAAGGCGTTTCCTGTACTTTTAAAGATCTTTGCTATAAATTTGTTTTTGCTTAGCATTTTAGGGTTGGCGCAATGGCATAATAAAGGGAGTGTCTTCAATAACTATTTGGTTTTGGGAGAGCAGCCTTACAATATTTCAACATATAATATTACGCGTGTTTCTTTTAGAGGATTTACCCGCGTACCTCCCTACGGGCTCTTTCGTCACCCTAACACTTTTGCCGCTTACTTAGTATTCTGCATCTTGTTCATTTTGGCAGCGAGTCCTAAGAAGCGGACTTACTATATTCCCGTAGTTTTAGGTACCGCATGTCTATTTCTTACATATAGTCGGACAGGTATCCTAGCTCTGTTTATAGGATCCTTACTGCTCATACTACCCAAACGTCTGATACCTTTAACCTCGATACTGACCCTGTTCTTGGGAGTTTTAATGAATATTTTCATAGCTTTGTCTAACTTTGGGGATGCCTCTGTTTTTAGACGCAGGAATCTAATATTGGCAGGAGTGGACATGATAAAGAACCGTCCGCTTTTTGGGGTTGGTATAAACAACTTTGTGCGTCACGTCGACAGAGTATCGGCTGCTTTTAACTTTCCTAGATTTACCCAACCCATACATAATGCCTATCTTTTGATTTTGGCGGAGACAGGAATTTTCGCTACGATCTTTCTAGTTGCTTTTTTGACACTTACCCTAAGAAAAGCTTTCCACTTTTTAAAGCAGCCGGTGTCAGGACTTTATCCGCGCACACTAATAGTTCTGCTTATTGTGTTGATGTTCTTGGCTTTTTTTGATCATTTTCCAATCACCTCCCATCAGATCAATATTCTTATCTGGTTGACGTTAGGATTGACATTACAGTACAATTTAAAGTAATGAAGTCTAAACTGCCTACAATATCCTTATTAGTATTACTTAGCTTCTTATTGACTGCTTGTACTATTGAAGATTTACCCTTGATTGGAGATTTCCTTTCTGGTTTGGGGCTGGGGTCTGGCCCCGGACAGATAGTTAGCGGCCCGGTTACATTGAATATGTGGGGTTTATGGGAAAACATTGAGGTAATGGAATCTCTTATTGAAGATTACACCGAAACCAAGACCAACGTTACAATCAACTACGAAGACAGATCTGCACTTACCCCTCTCGTTTCCTATAAGGAAAGGGTTTTTAGCAGGCTTAGCGAAGGAGGCGCCCCCGACATAATCAGAGTTCACAACAGCTGGGTTCCCTCTCTTGCCAGAGCGGGTTATTTAGCTCCGGCCCCTCGATCGGCAATAACCGTGGATCAGTACAATGAGATTTTCTATCCGGTTGCCGCAGAAAGCGCAGTGATAGATGGGAATATTTACGCAATACCTTTATACTATGAAGGAATTGCTTTGGTTTACAACAGAGACCACTTTGCTGAAGTAGGGCAGCAGTCCCCTCCTACAGCTTGGGAAGAATTTAGAAGATTGGCACGCGAACTTACTTTGTATTCCGGCAACGAATTGATAAGAGCAGGGGCTGCCATGGGGGCCGTAGATAACATCGATCACTTTTCCGATATTTTAGGATTGATGTGGTCTCAGGCCAAAGTATCCATACCTGAGGATCTTGACGGAAGAAATGCACGGGATGCTTTAACTTTTTATACTAATTTTCTTAAGGAGGATCGGGTTTGGAGCAGGGATTTTCCTGAAGCCTCGCATGCCTTTGCTAGCGGTCAAGTGTCTATGATATTTGTTCCCACTTGGCAGATTTTAGATATCTTGAACGCATCTCCCGGCATAAACATGGGAGTTGCTCCCGTTCCACAAGTTTCTCCCGAAGAGCCCGCAGCCTGGGGAACTTTCTGGATGGAAGTTGTTTCAGCGGAGAGCGCGAACGCTAATGCTGCCTGGGATTTTCTAGCCTTCTTGTCAGAAAGAGAACAGCAGCTTAAGTTTTTCAATGATTCCGCAGAACGCAGAGGGTTTGGCTCTCCTTACGCCAGAACCGACCTCGCCGAGGAACTCGCTCTAAATGATTATTTACGAGCTTATGTTCAAGACGCTCCTTATGCTCGCAGTGCCGAAATAACAGCAAGATCAGGTAATAGACGTCAGGTAGATGCTCTGAGAGAAGCCGTGGAAGCCGTCTTAGGAGGCACCAATGCTGAAACAGCTCTAACCCAGGCCAAAGCAAAAATCGGACCTTAATACAGGTATAATTATCTTGTGCCTAAGTTCCTTATTATAGATACATTCAATTTTTTTCACAGAGCTTATTACGCTATCCCTTCTTCCTTGACCGGACCCGATGATAGCCCAATAAATGCAGTCTACGGAGTTGCTTCTATGCTAATTAATATCTTTAGACTAATTCAGCCGGACTATGTTGTGGCTGCATTGGAAAGTGAAGAAGAAACAGAACGCAAAAAACAGTTTGAAGAGTACAAGGCACATCGAAAGCCAATGGATGATGAGTTGAAAGTACAGATCCCTGCACTCCTCGATCTACTGGAGGGTTTCGGAATCTGCTCAATTACGGTTCCCGGTTATGAAGGAGACGATATCATTGCTAGCTTGGTGGATCAGTACTCCGACGGGATGGAGGT
>PXDX01000057.1 GCA_003564915.1 candidate division WWE3 bacterium | reverse complement strand
CTTTTGACCATGACCGCAACTCCTATACCCAGAACATTGGCTCTGACCTTATACGGAGATCTGGATATGTCGGTTCTAAGAGAACATCCTGATAAGAACAGGGAAATTATAACTAAAGTAATAAATCAAGACAGCAAACAAGAGGAAGTCTATGAAAAAATAGCAAAAAAGGGTCTTAGTACATTTATTGTCTGTCCGTTCATAGAGGAAAGCTATGCGGAAAGCATGGAAAACGTAAAGGCGGCCACAATTGAATTTGAGAGGCTAAGAGATAAGTTTTTTGGAAAAGGTAATTGTGCCTTATTACATGGAAGAATGTCATCCAAAGAAAAAGAGGGAGCCGTAGAGCGCTTTAAAAAGGGAAAGATACAAGCTTTGATCTCGACCCCGGTTATAGAAGTGGGAATTGATATCCCTGACGCAGACGTCATGATAATAGAAAGTGCCGAACGATATGGATTGGCTTCCCTACATCAATTAAGAGGAAGGGTAGGAAGAGGGGGAAAGAGGGGATTTTGTTTTGTCTTCCCTTCACAATATAGTAGAAAAAGCTACTCCAGGCTTAAAAGTCTGGAAACAACTCTGGACGGACTTGAGTTAGCGGAGATCGACCTTAAAATGAGGGGAAAAGGTGATATATACGGAATAAAACAACACGGATTCATGAGACTTAAATTGGCCGACATAAATGATCTGGAGTTCGTAAAAAAAGTAAGATCCGATGTCAACGACATATCAAAGGAACTGGAAAGCTACCCGGATCTGATAAACCATTTGGAAAGAATAAAAGGGGTAGGTCACCTTCCGACATAAACTAACCGTTAAAGGGTTCTTTGTAGCAGTGTGACTTAATTTCTAGGAATACCCTGATATAATTAGAGAAATATGGTTAGAATAACCACAGGAAAAGCAAAAAACAAGAAGCTTGAATCTCCGGAAATTCCCGGTTACCAAGGAGTCAAAGAAAAGGTCAAGATGGCGATCTTTGCTATTCTGGAAGACCATGTAAAAGAAGCGACGTGCCTTGATCTGTTTGCCGGATCGGGCAATCTGGGAATAGAAGCTCTAAGCAGGGGAGCCGATTACTGTGATTTTGTTGACAAGAATTGGGAAGCTGTTAAAACAATCCAAAAAAACCTTAAGGAAACCGAATTCCTGGAAAATTCCGATGTCCACCAACAGGAATCCGTAAAATTTGTTTCCGACGCGCCGTCAAAGTATGACATAATTTTTATGGATCCTTTCTACAAAGATGTTAAACATAAATACCTGATGGAACTTTTACCGGAGATTCTGAACCCCAAAGGAGTAGTTGTTTTCCTACATGGAGAAGACCTGAACATTAAATCCGTCCTTCAAAACTCCAACCTGAACGTTGTCGATTCCAGAAAATACGGTAAAACCTTTGTGGAATTTATGACGCATAAATAGCGTAAACCCTGTCACAGAGAACAAAACTAATCGAATTTGAGCTAAACAACATAAAGATAGACTTATTTGACAAAATAAGAAGCGAATCTTATATTGCCTTAGTTCTAAACAAATACTTTGACGATATTGTTGAGACTTGTATAATAGGCGAACAGTAGGAAAATATTTATTTATTAAGAAAACATGCCTGTACCAAAAAGAAAACACAGTAAAAGAAGATCCAAAATGAAAAGATATAGCCACTATGTCAAAAAGATCAAGGGTAAGGTCAAAAACGTAGTGGAGATAAGAAAAGGTGTCTATAAAAGACCTCACGTGGAAGAAGAAGTGGAAATCTAATTCTTCGGAAAGATTTAAGATTAAGGCTCACGCCAAGATCGCTCTGACAAATGAAAAGAAAGCAGGACGAAAGACATTTAGCACGAAAACTGGCTTTAGCAACACTTTTTTGTTCTAGTGAGAATAATAATCAACAGGATTGTTTCAAAGTTTCCCTAGAAAACTTAGAGCTTGAAAAGGGGGAGTGGGATGAGGATCTAGCAAAAGATATTATGGATGGAACAATCGAACATCAAAATGAGATAGATAAAAAAATAGAGGACTATGCCCCTCAATGGCCGATAGAAAAAATCTTCAAAATAGACCTTATCATCTTGCGTATGGCTCTGTACGAACTTATATACAAAGAGAATACGCCCAACAAAGTAGTGGTAGACGAGGCTATTGAGCTGGCAAAGGAGTTTGGTAATGAAACTTCGGGTAAATTCATTAACGGAGTTTTGGGAACTTTCATCGAAGAAGAGAGTGCGGAAGAAGAATAATAATAAGATAGAATAATTAGGACTTAATTTATTTATAAAGATATAAAAAGAAAATGTATCTTAAGAAAATCAAAAAAATAATATCCAAAAGTATGGGGATTGCCCCCGAAGAAATTGAGCCGACATCTCATTTTCAGGAGGACCTGAACATTGGAGATCTTGAGTTTACGGAATTGATCGAAATACTGGAGGAAAAATACAAAATTGATCTGAGCGATTATATTGATGACATTGAAACAGTAGGGGATCTTGTGGAAATCCTGACAGAAGAGATTGAATAAACATGAGAACTAAAATGAACTTTCAAATACTGGAGGAAAAGCTGGGAATTAGAGTAAAAAACAAAGAAGTCTTTAAAACCGCCTTTACCCACAGATCTTATTTGAACGAACACCCCTCGTATGACCTGCCCTCAAACGAGCGGCTTGAATTCCTGGGGGATGCCGTCCTTCAATTAATCTCTTCTGAATATCTCTACAATAACTATCCTAACTCAGAAGGAGATTTGACAAATTTCAGATCCGCTCTGGTCTGTACCGAATCTCTGGCCGAAGAGGCCGAAAGACTTGGTTTGGGGGATTATCTCCTCCTATCAAAAGGGGAAGAGTCCAGCGGGGGACGGGAGAGGGAATACATTCTCGCAAACACTTTTGAAGCCGTTCTGGGAGCAATATTTCTCCAGGAGGGGATTAATGTCTGTAGAGAATTCGTTAGTAAAGAGTTATTGTACAAAACCGATAACATCATACAAAAAAAGGACTACAAAGATCCAAAATCGGAGTTTCAAGAAATCGCTCAGGAAAAACTGGGAGTAACTCCTACATATACCGTTCTTGATTCCTGGGGTCCGGATCACCAAAAATCCTTTAAGGTCGGTGTCTATTTAGGTAGAGAGGAGTATGGGATAGGGGAGGGTCTTAGCAAGCAGAAAGCTCAGCAAGAAGCCGCAACTAAAGCATTGGACAAGCTAAAATCCATCTGATAAAATCTCTGCGTATGTCCGTAACAATAAGATTAGCTAGAGTTGGAAAAACAAATGCACCAGCATACAAGGTGGTCGTAGCACAAACTAAGGATAAAAGGACAGGAAAGTATCTGGATGTGCTGGGTTACTTCAATCCGTCAGAAAGCCCCGATTCCTACGAAATAGACAAAGAAAAGTACCTAGAGTGGAAGAGCAAAGGAGCTCTTTCAACTGAAGCAGTAGAAAAATTAATGGAAGGCACATATGAATATAAAGTTTATGACCCCGCCAAAAAGGAAGGGGAAGAGGAAGGAGAATAATATGCCTACTACAATGAAAGAGTTTGTACAATATTTAGTTGAAACCATAGCAAAAAATCCCGACCACGTAAAAGTGGAGGAAAAGCAGCTTGATGACACCTACATCAGAGAGGAGATCACGGTTCACCCGGATGATATGGGTCTAATTATAGGCAGGAACGGACGCACAATTCAAAGTCTTCGTGAGCTCGCTAAAGCCAAAGCGATCAAACAAGGAGTTAAAGTTGATGTTGAACTTCTTGAACCTGACAGAGGTGAAAAGTCCGGCGACAAGACGGATGAAGACACCAAAGTGGAAAAAGAGGAAGCCGAGGAAGAGAAGTCCGTGCTTGACGAAATCGAGGCTGAGGTAGAGCAAATGGCCGCAGATCTTGAAGAGGATGTAACGGAAATAGATCTGAACGAAAAAACCGAATAAAAACTTTAAAAGAGGCCCTTTTGAACCATACATGCAGTAGGTTAAAAACAAAAGGGTCTTTTTTATCCTTGATATAATTCAGAAAATGATTACGTTTAACATTATTACACTGTTTCCGAGCCTATTTGAACCTTTCATCCATAACCCCCCGCTTTCTAAGGCTATCAGTAAAAGGATTATTGAGGTAAATCTGATTCAACTTCGCGATTTTAGTATTGACAGAAGGGGAACCATAGATGGAAGGCCTTATGGAGGAGGTATAGGAATGATATTGAGAGTGGAGCCGGTATATGATGCTTTGGAGTCGATCCATGGTTCGCTAGAAAAAGCATTACGATTAGCAGACACATCGATCATAGCTCTTTCACCTTCAGGAAAAAAATTCACTCAACAGAAAGCAATGGAATTGAGTAAAAAGAGAAATATTACGTTGATATGCGGGCGTTATGAGGGAATGGATCAAAGGATAAAAGACCATATGGTGACTGATGTGATCTCGATAGGGGATTATATACTTTCCGGAGGAGAGTTACCTTCTTTAGTGATTATGGAATCAATCAGCCGTCTTCTCCCGGGAGTTTTGGAAAAAAGAAAGGCAGTAGAAATAGAATCTTTTGCTGATGGAGATTGTGTTTTAGAGTACCCGCAATATACCAGACCAAAAAGTTTCAAGCGTATGGATGTACCGTCTGTGTTACTTTCGGGCGATCATGAAAAAATAAAGAAATGGAGAGAAGCTGAGCAAGATTACTGATATTTGCGTTTAGAACTTGCGTAAAGGGAATCGAATGGTGCTTACATTGTCTCTCCCGGCGGCGGAAGAACATAACCGGGCGGTTCCTCAATACAATTGCCGTTTATATCACAAACATATCCGCTACAACAAGGTAATCCCTCCAAGCAAGTTGTGATAGAGCAACCGCCATTATTATAGAGAGTGTAAGAGCAGGTGTTATTTATACAAACTGCGCTTGCTGCGGTACAACAAAGCGTGGGAGGACAATACTCGTCATGATCAGAACCACACCTACAGTCCAAAGCTTCATTCCAATCTTGTAAATATTTTTTATTTATGGAACTCTCAAAATCAACTTCACCTCCAACACATGGGGAACAGGCGCACCCACATTGTTCCTTCACTAAAACACAATCAGAATCTAATGCGCAAGAGCGGAGGTCGCTAGGAAAATCCCCAGGTTCCTTACATTCTTCTGAAAAATCATCTCCGTTATCCCCGTTATCTCCGTCACCGGGAAGTGTAGGGGGAGGATCGTCGCCGTTGTCTCCGTTATCGGGAGGTGGGGGGCTGGGCGGGGGGCTGGGGTCCCCGGGTAAGAAAGAGGAATAATCTACCGCTAACCCGCTGGATATACCGACACAATCAGAATAAGATGCTGTTTCACATTGACCCGTACATCTAACTATCTGCTTAATGTTGGAATTATATATCAAGCATTCTTCTGAAGTAGAGTTGACGCATACATTATATGA
This sequence comes from candidate division WWE3 bacterium, assembly GCA_003564915.1. GTDB lineage: Bacteria > Patescibacteriota > WWE3 > UBA101185 > UBA10185 > T3SED10-354. The sequence goes on along the minus strand of PXDX01000057.1, from coordinate 626 downwards.
TTCCGATTCATGATCATAGCTGTAGTAATAAAGATCATCAGGTAAAGGCTCGCCGTCAGGCCAATTAAGTAAATAAGGAGAACCTAAAACGGCGCTTTGATCCACGGGGTAAGCACCTTCCATGGAAAAATGGGTATCTATGGCATCTGCTGCTTTTTGCAAATTAGCTATTCGTACACCATCACGTGCTCTATCTTGAGACAATTGGGGATTAACCAGACTAAACATGACGCCTGCCAAAGCTCCAATAATTACAATAACTATAAGAAGTTCAATCAAAGTAAAACCATGTAAGGGCTTTGGTTTGTTGTCCATCAACATGCTCTTAAATTCTAACAATATATTTTTCATTTTGCACTATCAATTATTTTCAGACACACATTCAGCGCTGTGAAAGGGAAGATAGATAATAATATCATCATCGGTACCGTAAATTCTGTCAGGACCTGCGCTGCGTATGTGATCACGTCGACAAAGATTATCCACAAACTCAAGCTCGTTTTCATCAACCAGATAAGGACTGCCCCAGGGATCTCTTTCCAAGGCAGTAAGATCAACTACTCCTCCTGAATTCACCCGTAAATTATTTCTAAAGCTATCCCAACTCTGGTAACAAGTATGATTAG
>PXDX01000033.1 GCA_003564915.1 candidate division WWE3 bacterium | reverse complement strand
GACAGGTTGGCCTCCCTCTCTCCTCAGCCGGTATCCAGCTGTATACATATAAAGTATTCCACTGATGCTAAAAATTATGATAGCTGTTAAGAAAGCTCTAATAAGATGACCCTTTTGCATTACCCTTATATTCTAACATTGTTATATAATTTTGTTATGGTACCAAAAAAATTAGCTATAGATTTGGGTACTTCAAACTCCAGTATCTACGTTAAGAAAAAGGGAATAATTACTACCGAACCCACCGTCGTGGCTGTATCAGAAGAAAACAGTGAGATTATGTCCATAGGTGAAGATGCCAGAAAGATGCTTGGAAGAACGCCTGAGGACATTATCGCACTAAGACCGATGAAGAGCGGTGTCATTGCTGATTACGGAATAGCGCGGGTGTTTATAAGTTATTTCATTAATAAAGCATTAAGTAAATCCAAATTTTTTAAACCTGAAGCGGTGGTTTCTATACCCGTTGGCGCTACATCCGTAGAATCTAAAGCAGTTCTTGACTCCGTCCATGAAGCAGGTGCTAAAAAAGTCTATTTGGTTCCCGGCCCTTTAGCTGCGGCCATAGGAGCAGGCTCTCCCGTTTCCCAACCCTCAGGAAATGTTATTATGACACTTGGAGGAGGCATTTCGGAAATCGGGGTTATTTCACTTTATGGCATAGTTGTGCATGGAAGTGTGCGCGTTGGAGGAATTGATTTTGATAGATCTATTGCTCAATATTTACGGCGTGAGCACGGGTTGATCGTTGGGGAAGAAACCGCTGAACTTGTAAAAATAGAAATAGGCGATGCCCTCCAGAATCCCAGGGTAGAGGTTTTTGAGGTGAAAGGAAGAGATTCAGTTACGGGATTCCCTAGGATCGTTGAAATTACTTCGGAGGATATATACCCCAGCTTAGAAATGATTTTGGAGAAGATTGCATCTACGACGAAAGATGTTCTCGAGAGAACTCCTCCGGAACTGTCCTCAGACATCTTAGATAAAGGGATAGTTTTGAGTGGTAGAACTTCCATGCTAAAAAATATCGATAAATATATCTCAAACTATGTCGGAGTCCCAGTTCATGTTGCTGAGGAGCCCGGTGTTTGCGTTATCAATGGTCTTGGTAGAGTGCTGGATCATTTAGACGAGTTCAGCAAAAGCATGATAAAGGTTTAAAATAGATGACAAAATACATTCTAGGAGTTAGAGTAGATTTTTTATCCAGAGAAGAAGTAATAAGTCGCGTAAAAGAATTTCTTGGATCTAAGCCAAAAAGATTTGGTCAACTTCTTTCCACAACTAATACCGAATTTATAATGTCAGCTCAGGAGGACGCTGAATTTAAGGAAATAATCAACGGATCTTTTTTATCAGTCCCGGATGGCTCAGGATTGTTATATGCCAATCAATTCTTAAATCACTACCGTAAAGGAAATAGGATAACTGATTTATTTCGCGGTATCTTTTTCGGATTGAGGTTTATACTGGAAGGGGATGGTGCTTACGGAGAAAGGATTACAGGAGTCGATTTGGCATATGACTTGCTAAGTTTGGCTCACAAGAATGGATATTCAGTTTTTCTTTTAGGAGGTTGGCCCAAGGATTTTCTTGGAAGACCTTTAAAGATCCCTGAAAAGGATCTTGCGCAAGACACGGCGGAGAGGATCAAAGCACTTTACCCCGGTATAAACATTGTCGGCGCAACATCGCAATTTAGTTACAACGAAGCAGACGATCAGAATACCATATCGTATATTAAGAGGAAGCTAAAAGATTCAGGTAGAGATTCGTTGGATTTGTTATTCGTTTGTTATGGCCATGTTAAACAGGAAAAATGGATATGCCGCAATTCGGACAAGATCCCCGCCTCCATATCTGTTGGTTTGGGAGGAACATTCGATTATATATCCGAAAGTAGATCTCGAGCCCCCAAGATCTTAAGGAAATTAAATTTGGAATGGTTCTACCGTTTATTGAGTCAGCCATGGAGGTTTAGGAGAATTTCGACATCAATTTCTCTTTTCTTACTCAATGTCCTTTTTTATAGCGATTAGTTATTCCTCTTCATATAGTCACATCGTTGGAGAATAGTTAGATGTTGACATATTAATTCTATCTATATAACATGTAGACATGAATCTAGAAGAAAAACTATACACTTCTACGGAAGTAGCAAAAATATTAGGTGTTAGCCTAAGATCAGTATATCGTTATTTGGAACAAGATAAACTTGAAGCAGAAATAAAGACTGCTACAGGTAGATTAAGGTTCACAAAAAAGAACATAGAAGATTTTCTATATCCTGATGGGGAAGGAGCTCCAAAAGAAGCCTCCCGTGAAAAAACCTCTAAGGAGAGAGATGATAAAGCCATAGTCGGTGAAGGAGGTAAAAAAGAAGACTCAGAAGATCCTGAGGAAAAGGAACCTGAGAAGGAGCTCGAGGAGGAAGTTGAGGAGAAAGAAGAGGTTGTAGAGGAAGAACCTGAAAAGGAAGAGGATGAAGAGGAGATAGATTGGTTGGCAAAATTTAGAGCGGCAGCAAAAGAGTATTCCATTGAAAAAGAGGCCGATGAAGAAACCAAGAAAGAGGAAGTAAGCAGCTTGGAGAGCGACGACGAAGGTACATCCAAATTTACTTATAAATACTATAGAAGCTCGCTCGGAGGATTAAAAGAAATTGCGCAAAATATCGACAAGATATCTAGAAAATCGAACGTTAATTACGCCTTCACTTTACATGCCGGGCTATCTTTAGATAAACCCCTTAAAAAACCTTTCTCGGTACTACATGCTTATGTGGAATCAGATTCCGAGCCTCTTTTTGAGAGAATGTTAAAGCTGGAAGAAACCGACGAAGGGAACGCTCAAGTTTGCTTTTTATTCCCTAAAGATAACTCTGTTTTTGAGGAAAGAAGAGAAAAACACGGTCTATATGTAGCATCCACCGACAGCATAGAGGAGGATTTCTCCCTCATGGGTTTGGGGGAAGAGTACTCATCGCTAGCCTAAAGGGATTTGGGAATTGAGGTTATAGGGATCGTGGATTATATTTGAATACCATACTTCGCTGGCTGTTAACTTTGTAATTTTAATCAGAATTCTTTCTTAGTAATTGGGCTTTATCTTCACAGGATAGATTTAAGTTACGTTCAAGTTTTATTCTGGCTTAAATAATACCCATAAAACGTTAGTATTGGTTACTCTATGGTAAAATAGCTCTATGCGTGTAAGTAAGACAGGTAATACCACAAAGTTAAAAATATTAATTGTTGGAGCTGAAGCCGCTCCCTATGCCACTGTCGGAGGTTTCGCCTCAGTGCTAGCTTATTTGTCAAAAGAACTTAAGAATTTAGGCCACGATGTACGTATTTTTATACCAAAATTCGGTTTTATAGATGAAGAAGAATATAAAATAGAGACATGTGTCACGGGGCTAAAAGTACCGACTGATGATGAAAAAAATAGCGAATTGATTTGTAACGTAAAATGTACAGAAGATAGTGATGGTGTTATCACATATTTACTCGAAAATAAGGAATATTATGAAAAAAGAGCAAATGTCTACAGTTATGTAGACGATCCTACAAGATTTGCCTTACTTTCTCGTGGGGCTTTAGAGTTTATTCGAACCGGTGAGTTTGTTCCAGATGTAATCCATACAAATGACTGGCACACAGGGCTTTTGGCTAATTATTTAAAGACCTCCTATCGTAAAGATCCTGTTTTACAAGATATTGCAACCGTTTTTACAATTCATAATCTACGGTTTCAAGGTAATTTTGATCACAAGAATGTATCCGAATTAGATTATGATGACGGCAAATCCGCTGTATCTTCCTTTTTCTCTCCCCGTTTAAACCATCTGAATTTTATGAGGAGAGGTATTCTTTATAATGACGCAGTTAATACTGTTTCCAGAACTTACTCCAGAGAAATACTGACTCCTGAATACGGTGAGGGGCTTGATAAACTTCTCCTTGAGGTAAAGGGTAAGGTTTTTGGAATAGTGAACGGATTGGATTACGAAGAATTTAATCCGGCAACCGATAATCTAATAGAAAAGAATTATGATATTGATTCGCTGGAAAAACGGGCCGTAAATAAGACAGCTTTGCAAAGGGAATTTGATCTTCCTGCAGATGAAGAAGCTCTATTGTTTGGTTTTGTGGGAAGGCTCGATTATCAGAAAGGAATTGATCTGATGATCAATACCCTTCGTCATGTATTTCCCGACTATAATGTTCAGTTTGTTCAGGTAGGAGGAGGGGATGGGGGATTGACCCAGATGTTAAAAGATCTTAGAGATGAATTTCCAGATCAAGTTGGAATACATCCTTATTCCAATTTCACTCTTCCCAGATTGGTTTTTGCCGGATCCGACAGTATTCTTTACCCTTCAAGATTTGAACCTTGCGGAATAGTGCAAATAGAAGCCATGCGTTACGGAGCCATTCCAATAGTAAGAAAGGTCGGAGGTTTGGCCGACACGGTTCAAAATTTTGATACTCTTAAAAGAGAGGGTAACGGTTTTGTATTCAGGAATTTTAATGAGTACTCCTTGTTTGGTCAAATAGCACGTGCTTTTGAGTTGTTCAAGAACAAAGAAGTTTGGACTAAATTGCAGAAAAACGCTATGGAATCCGACTACAGCTGGAAGCACTCCGCTAAGGAATATGAAAAACTTTACGATAGGGCCATCACCTTTAAGTTAAAGGATAATCCTCATGTCCAGAAGGTGGAAAGTCGCTTCTTTTAACACTCTAGGGTATTGACAAGTCTTGTTGACAACCCTATATTATTTTGCTATGATATCCTTGAACTTCGTATAGCCCGACTCGGGAGGGTTAGTCCTAGTCTTTGGGCAGGAGACTGGGAAGTTTACCCTCCCGTATTGGGCTATATGAATTTATACCCCTTTTTTGGTCTTGAAATACTTCAGTCAAATTATCTTTAGATTATTTCTTAATTTTAAAATTTCCAACCCGTCTTCGGCTTGTAATATACTTTTTTGTTTCTTATAATCCAATAATGGAAATAGCCCTACTGCTCCACCTTTATCAGCCGGTAACTCAATCGAGGGATATTTTCAAAAAAGTATACGAAGATACTTACGTTCCTTTAATAAAAAAGATATCTCGTACTCGTGGTTTAAGAATGTCGATCAGTTTACCCCTAAGTCTGTTGGAACAGATGGATCGCTATGGGTACGGTTCCTGGATAAAAGATTTCAAAGAACTTGTTGATCTAGGAAAGATTGAAATTGTAGGAACTGCTGCCTACCATCCAATTTTATCCAAATTCCCCGCCGACATAATAGAGAAACAAATTATCCTTAATGAATACGGGGTTGGGTACTATTTTGGAGATCATCGAAATTTAGAGGGTGAGGAGTCCATCATGGTTAAAAACTTATTAGGTTTTTTCCCTCCCGAATTAAGTATTAATGAATTACTTTTAATAACATTAGATAAATTAAGATACAATTGGATGATTGTAGATGAAACTTCAATACCTTATATGACTAAAGATGATAGTAGGTTTGGCGTCTATAGTTATGAAAACCGCAATATAAAAATCGTTTGTCGTAACAGGTCGTTAAGTAACATTTTATCATTCAAGAGAGACACTAAAATAGATGACATTACATCTAGTATATTTCTAGGAGGTAATAAGGAGTCTTTTGCTGTAGTTTTGGATGGGGAATATTTCGGACATCATTTTAATGATGGTTTCGTCCTTATTAATCATTTGATGAGTCTCTCTTACGACCACGGTATAGAGTTTACTACCGTATCCGACTATGTGGAAAATTCCCAACCTAAAAAACTCGATAAAGTAATTGAGGGAAGTTGGGGAGCAACTGATGAAGAGATCTCTTCAGGAAATCTTTACCCCATGTGGTATGACTTAAATAATGAAATTCACGAACTGCAGTGGAAACTAATCTTTCGATTGATCGAATTCAGTAAAAACCTTGAAAAAATTTCTGGTGTAAGTGAATGCGGATCCACCCCCATATGGAAGCCCGAAGGTCTTAAGGAAATTTCCGATGTAAAAGCTAGAAAACAGATCGCTCAGGAAATACTTTTACTTAAAGCTCTTCATAGTGATCAATTTTGGTGGGCCTCGAAAAAAACAATGCCGATGGGGGAGTATCTTTACTCTCCGCCCATGGTATTGG
>PXDX01000069.1 GCA_003564915.1 candidate division WWE3 bacterium | reverse complement strand
TCCGCCACTCCATCCGTCTCTTGTTATTTTGAAGCAGAAGTATCCGCTCATGAAGTGTTGCATGTTGGAGATATGTACAGACTCTACTTTATTCCAAGTAAAATAGAGGGTAGTGAGAAATGTGATATTTTTCGATCCGATCTGGTAGAGGGGATATGGTATCCGCCAACTTCATTGATGGGTTTCACAAGACCGTATGTACCAAGACAGCCTCCCGTTAATACACACGATGTTTTGGCTGAGGGAGCTGAGATATTGGGATTCATTAATAGCTCAGACCTTATAATTGAAAATGTTCAGATAATAGAACGTTTTGAGGAAAATATTTTCACAAGAATATCCGAAAGGCTCTACAATCTGACCGTAAGAATAAGATACGCATTTTTCCATCCAAAGAGGGCGGTCTCGCGTTAAGACAATGCTTGATTTTTTATCATAAAGCAAGAGTCCTTAGCTCTTGAGAGAAAAACGAAGATCTTATCTAACCCGGACTAAAAATGATGGATCAAAATATAAGGATTAATGATGGGTCTTTGAACCTGTGCTAGAATAAAAAAACGTAACTATTTTGTGAAAGGTTTTTATGATTAAAGTATTAGATTTTTATGCCGATTGGTGTGGTCCCTGTAAGGCAATGGAGCCTGTCTTTGAAAAATTAAAAAAAGATTACGAAGGTGAGGTTGAGTTTGAAAGTATAGATGTAGAGGAGGAAGGGGCGTTAGCGAGCGAGTATGGAGTTATGAGTATTCCAACTTTTGTGATCTTAGAAGATGGAGAGGAAGTGGATCGTAAAATGGGAGCAATGCCTGAAGATCCGTTTAGATCTTGGATAGAGGAGAACATCTAGAATATGACCAAAAAAGAACAAGAAAATCCATCAGTGAAAGTAGCTATAAACGGTTTTGGTCGTATCGGCAGAGCATCCTTAAAGATCATACTTGAGAGGGATGATGTTCAGGTCGTTGCAATAAATGACTTAGTCAATCCTCGCGTTTTAGCACATTTGTTAAAGTATGATACCGCCTACGGAACTTACGAAGAAAACGTCTACCTTTTAGAGAATGGAGAAAGAGTTGAGTTGACCGATTATAGAGGGGATGGCTCCTTTTATACAAGTGAGTCTGAGGAAACGTTTTTAGTTGTAGAAGAGAATAAGATCAAAGTTTTTTCGGATCCCGACCCCGCCAATCTTCCCTGGAAAGATTTGGAAGTCGATGTTGTCCTGGAATGTACAGGTTTCTTTGTGAAGGATGATGCTGCTATGGCCCACATTGAGGGAGGAGCTTCTAAAGTTGTATTATCTGCACCACCAAAAGGGGGAACAGTAAAAACATATTTAATGGGCGTTAACCATCAGGAGTATTCGGGAGAAAAAATCGTATCTAACGCCTCGTGCACCACAAATTGTATAGCTCCCGTAGTGAATATTTTGAAAGAGGTCTTTGGAATAGAGAAATCTGTTATGACCACGATACACGCTGTTACTTCCACACAGAACATAGTGGACGGGCCTAACAAAGATATGAGGCGTGCTCGGGCTGCCGATTACAACATAATTCCCACAACGACCGGAGCCGCAGTAGCAACAACAAAGGTTATACCCGATCTTAAAGGGGTTTTTGACGGCATGGCCGTTAGAGTACCCATCTTAACAGGTTCAATTAGCGACATCACTCTTCTGTTGAATAAAGATGTAACGGAAGAGGAAGTCAATTCGGCAATTATTAGTGCCTCAGAAAGCGAAAGATATAGAGGATTGGTCAAAGCCACTTATGAGCCGCTGGTGTCTTCCGATATTGTCGGCAGCTCTTTTTCTTGTATTGTCGACCTGAACCTGACCAAGGTAGTGGACGGAAATTTAGTAAAGGTTTTGGCTTGGTACGATAATGAATGGGGTTATTCTTGCAGACTTGTGGATATGGCTTTGCACGTTGGTTCTAACTAACAAAGCTTTTCTATAAAATAAAGCCAAGATTCAACCACAAATCTTTAATCAGAAGAATATTTACAAATCTTTATATTTCTCTAAAATTTTTCTTTGCTCTTTTGTTAATCTTTGAGGTATTTTTATATGAGCTTCTACGATCACATCGCCTCTTCCTCTACCTCCAAGTCGGGGCATGCCTTTACCTCTAAGACGGAACTGCGCGTTTGGCTGTGTTCCCTGCGGTATTTTTAATTTTGCCTTACCTAAACCGCTTTTTTCATTAAGATCAACAACCGGTACATCTATGGTGTCTCCCAAAACAGCTTGAATAAAGTCAATTTCCTTCACTACACCCAGATTATCTCCTACTCTTCTAAATTGGGGCGGGGTTTGCACTCTAAAGGTTAAGAACAGATCTCCGGGAGGGGTGTCGTTGGGACCGGGCATACCTTTTCCGGCAAATTTAATCTCGGTTCCATTTCTGACTCCTTGCGGAATTTTGACTTTTATCTCACCCGCATCCGTTTTAATGGTTCTTTCTGCCCCATGTACCGCATCGGCAAAGTCAATTTTCATCTCATAATATAAATTCTTACCTTTACGAGGGGTTCTTCTTCCTGAAAAACCTCTAAAACCAAAAATTTCCTCAAAAATCTCAAAAGGATCAACGTCCCCGAAAGGATTTTGTCCGGAAGTAGTATAAGTGTAGGAAAAGGGTCCGCTTTGATAAAAGCCCTGATTTCCGGCTTGGCCTCTTCCTTGGGGACCAAAACCGGCATTCGTGGTCCCGAATCGATCATACATCTGCTTCTTTTGAGGATCGCTTAGGACCTTGTAGGCCTCGTTGATCTCTTTAAAGCGTTTTTCCGCCCTCTCTTTGTCTTTAACATCGACCATATCGGGATGGTGCTCCTTAGCCAGTTTTTTGTATGCTTTTTTAATTTCATCTTGCGTCGCACTCTTTGAAACGCCCAATATGTTGTAATAGTTCTTACTTTCCATATAAAATTTTCTGCTATTTAGAGTAACACACAAGGGCCCCTTTTCGGGGCCCTTCAAAATTGTGTTTTATACCGACTTTATTATTCGTCGTCCACTATTTCTCCTTCTACCGGATCCTCCCCTTCGGAATCTTTTTTATCTTCTTGATCCGGTTCCTCCCCTCCCGCAGAAGCCTGCTCTTCTTTGTACATATGCTGTCCTATCTTTTGCATAGCTTCAGACAAAGCTGCGGTTTTTTTCTCTAGCTCGTCCTTAGTGGCGGTTTGAATAATATCTTTGGTTTCCTTGATCTTAGCTTCAACATCATCCCTTATCTCTTGCGGAATTTTATCCCCTCCCTCTTTTAGAGCTTTCTCAGCAGCGTGGCATAAATTATCGGCCGTATTTCTAGCCACAATAGTTTCTTCTTTCTTTTTATCCTCTTCTTTAAGGGATTCAGCTTCCCGGACCATTTTTTCCACTTCTTCTTTGGAAAGTCCTGTTCCGCCCTGAATAGTGATCTTTTGCTCTTTCCCGGTTCCCTTGTCTTTTGCGGAGACATTTAAGATTCCGTTGGCATCAATATCGAACTTTACCTCGATTTGGGGCACTCCTCTTGGAGCCGGTGGAATTCCATCAAGAATGAATCTTCCAAGTGATTTATTGTCCGCCGCCATTTTTCTTTCCCCTTGGACCACGTGAATTTCTACACTGGTTTGATTGTCTGCTGCGGTGCTAAAAATTTGTGATGCAGACGTAGGAATGGTCGTATTTCGTTCTATTAAGGGGGTTGCAATTCCCCCAAGAGTTTCAATTCCCAGTGTTAGGGGAGTTACATCAAGTAATAAAACATCCTTAACGTCTCCGGAAAGTACTCCTCCCTGGATTGCCGCACCAATCGCAACAACTTCATCGGGATTGACTCCTTGGTGGGGATCCTTTTTGAAGAAGTCCTTGACCACTTCAATTACTTTAGGCATACGGGTCATTCCTCCAACCATGATAACTTCCGAAATATCTTCAACACTTAGATCCGCGTCTTTTAAAGCGGCTTTCATTGGAGGAATGGTTCTGTTTATAAGTTCCTCGGTCAGCTGTTCCAGTTTGGCCCTTGTCAGTTTTATGTTGAGGTGTTTAGGTCCGGATTGATCAGCTGTGATGAAAGGTATGCTTATTTCGGTTTCCATTGTTGAAGAAAGCTCGATCTTAGCTTTTTCGGCTGCATCTTTAAGGCGCTGCATAGCCTGCCTGTCTTGGGAAAGATCAATTCCTTCCTCTTTTTTGAATTCCCAGATCAAATGATCGATTACTTTACGGTCCCAGTCATCTCCCCCTAAATAAGTATCTCCGTTGGTTGCTTTGACCTCAAAGACTCCGTCTCCTATTTCCAGAATGGAAATATCATATGTACCTCCGCCCAGATCGTACACCGCAATTATCTCGTTTTCTTTTTTGTCCATTCCGTAAGATAAAGCAGCCGCTGTTGGTTCATTTATGATCCTATCAACATTAAAGCCCGCGATCTTACCCGCTTCTTTAGTGGCCGATCTTTGCGAGTCGTTAAAATATGCAGGTACCGTTATCACCGCGTTAGTGACCGGCTCTCCCAGATATTTTTCGGCATCCTTTTTGAGTTTGGCAAGGATCTTGGCTGATATTTCTTGAGGAGTATAGGTTTTATCCTCTACTTTTACGCATGCCAGGTTATTTTTTCCTTCCACGATTTCGTAAGGATAATCTTTCTTTATTTCCTCTATTTCGGGGTCAGAGTATTTCCTTCCCATAATTCTTTTGATACTGAAGATCGTGTTCCTTGGGTTAACTACCTGCTGTCTTTTAGCGGGTATACCCACCAGATCTGCATTTGGCGCTACTACCGAAGGAGTTGTGTTGCTTCCTTCGGCGTTGACGATTACTTTGGGCTGCCCTCCCTCCATAACGGCCATGCAGCTGTTTGTTGTTCCTAGATCTATTCCTATGATTTTTGCCATTATTTTCTCCTTATCATTTCTTTTAATAATTTACTACTTTTATTCTTCCTTGTTCTTAGTGTGTTTTTCCGATTCGGTTCTTTTTTCGGATTGAACGCCTACAATAACTTTTGCCGGTCTAACCAATCTATCCTTGAATTTGTAACCTTTCTGCGTGACGTCTAGTACTTTTCCTTCAGGACCTTCTTTTGTTTCGACAGCTTCCATTATGTTTTCATCAAAATCTTTTCCCGAAGCTTTGATTTTTTCTAGCCCGTGATGACTAAGTTTCTCCCAAAACTGCTCAGTTATCATTTTCAAACCTTTGTCCTCTGTATGCTTGCTCATTATTTCCATGTTGTCATAAACTTCTATAAGTTCCGAAATTAGTTCATAATTTGCGAATCTAATCGTTTTTTCTATGCCTTCAGTTGTTCTTCTCTGCAGATTTCTGTAGTCTGCGAGCGCTCTCTTCCAACACTCCTCGGTTTCGTCCAGTCTTTCTTTAAGGACATCTACCTCTTTTTGAAGTTTCTCATCATTTTTTGACAAATGTGGCTTACGTTTTTTATCGTCCTTATCAGTCATAATTTTATTGGGCTAATTCTTCTATTAGATTTTTTGCGTACCTGACTGCAGGGATTATCTTTTCATAGCTCATTCTTGCCGGTCCTAGAACTGCTATGTGTCCTGAGCCGCTTCGTGCTTTATACCTTGTTGTAGCTATGGAACATTGTTTTAGACTTTGTCCGGGAAGATCGTCTCCCACCAAGCAATAGACTTCTTGGGATCCATCATACGGAGGCTTATTAAGAACCTGCTTAAGAAGCTCGTATCTGTCAACTAAATCTAGAGCTGCCTTAGCCACTTCAATATCCCAGAACTCTTTCTCATCGAGAAGGTATACCGATCCCGAGTGAGTAATGAAACCTTCATCCATGGTTGCTATGGAAAGTTGTTTTGTAAAATCGGATAAAGCAGCGGTCAATTCTTTTAAAAGTTTATGCATCTCATATCTGACTGACCAGACCTGTTGTTTTATTGCCACTTCTTGGAGTACGGGTATCTCGTCTTCTTGGAGCAATTCCTGTAGAAAAAATTTATATGCTTGGGGGGTAGGTATTCTTCCCGAGGAAGTATGAAGCATCTCTAAAAAACCTCTCTCAATAAGTTCCGCCATTTCATTTCTCACCGTTGCTGCGGAACAGTCCAAGTTATATTTTTGGACTAAATAAGTAGAACCCACTGGTTTAGGGCTTTCCATATACTCTTCTATTATGTAGGCTAGCAATTTTATTTGCCTGTCGCTAAGCATATTATCACTATGATATCATGAGTGATAAGGTTGTCAAGAATCATTTACTTTATTCGGATTAATAGAGAAGAGATCATATATTGTGTTTTATAGGAAAATTCTGTTAAAAGTGAGAAGCCCCCTTTGGTTTTTATGCCTCCGGGGGCGATGATACTAGAACGTTGTTACATCGAAGATTCCAGTATTTGGCTTGAAATTTGGATGTTCCGCGGCTTTCTTGATGAGATGGTCTATTACTGCTTTTGTACCGTCTTCATCGTAAGGAAGGATGGCTAGGACGATCTCCTGACCCCTCCAGTTTTTTTGAGCGTAATAGTAGAAATCTGAGGGCGGTAGTTCTACCGTTCTTAGATTTACCATCCACTCAAGCCTAGGAAGCATCTTGACGCTGAAAGAGCATCCCGTCAATGTCGCGTTAAGAAGGGTTGCTCGGTCTTTGGCAGTTGGATTTTTGCTCTCAATGTTTAGATAACACCAAGAACAGGATCTCCACCAGGAGAATTTCGGATGCGGCCTTTCCCATTCGTACGTCAGAACTGCACTCATTTTTCCCTCCCTAGGTAAGAGTTATTAAAGAGCTACTCCTTAAGGTATACTACCAGATTTTATTTGATAATAAAAGTTATAGGTTACTTGAATTTCGAATTTTTACACTTCTAAGTACTCAAGATTTCTCTAAACGCTTCTTGGGGAACATCCACTTTCCCAATACGTTTCATTCTTTCTTTCCCTTTTTTCTGAGTTTCGAGCAATTTATCCTTTCTTTCTCTGTGTCCGCCGTAGATACCTCCAAGGACATTTTTTCTCATAGCGGGAAGATTCTCTCTGGCAACAACTCGACTTCCAATTACGGCTTGTAAAGCTACCTTGAACTGCTGTTTTGGAAGCACCTCTTTCAATTTTAAAAGTACCGACCTACCCTTTAATTCACTATCTTTTCTAAGTACCATTTGCGAAAGAGGCTCTACCTTTTCTCCATGGACCAAAATATCCAACCTGACCACATCAGACTCCCTAAATTCTAGAAAATCGTAATCAATGCTGGCAAATCCGGAAGTGACGTTTTTAAGATCACCAAAAAAGTTATTTATCAGTTCGCTTAAAGGTAGTTCGTATTCAAAGATAACTCTTTGTTCAGACGGATATTCCATTGATTTTTGTACTCCTCTTCTTTTTTCACAAAGGGTAATTATTTCACCAACGTAATCGGTCGGGGACACTATGTTAGTAAGTATCCAAGGCTCTTCGATCTTTTCTATTTGGTTTGTCGGAGGAAATTCGGAAGGGCGTTTTACGAGCTCTTCCGTCCCATCTGTTAGATGTACTTTGTACTCAACACTTGGAATTGTGGAAATGAGTTTTAATCCGTACTCTCTTTCCAAGCGTTCTTGTACTATATCAGCGTGGAGAATCCCTAAAAATCCGCACCTGAACCCAAAACCCAGCGCGCCGCTACTTTCGGGTTCAAATGTAAGTGCCGCATCTGATAGTGATAGCTTTTCCAAAGCTTTCCTCAAATTAGGGAATTCATCATTTTCTATGGGATATATAGAGACAAAGACAAAGGGCTTGACTTCTTTATATCCGGGCAGAGGTTCAAGACTTTTCTTGTCTTTAAAAAAGCAGATTGTATCTCCAACCGAAATGGAGTGAATATCTTTAAGACCGGTAGCGATGTAGCCCACTTCTCCCGTATCAAGATAATTTACTTTTTGCCTATCGGGCTTGAAGATACCGATCTCCTGTATCGTTGCGTTCTTTTCTCCGGCCATAAAAAACACTTCCTTGTCTTGACTTCTCAGCGAACCGTCTTCAATCTTTACTATAGTGACAACGCCTAGATAATCATCAAAAAATACATCAAATACCAACGCTCTAAAAGGTTTATTTTCTTCGCCTTTTGGAGGGGGAATGTCCGCAATAATTTTTCTTAATAGGATCTCCACATTTTCTCCGGTTTTTGCTGACACTTGAAGTATTTCTTCTTTTTTGAATCCGAAGGTGTCAACTAGATCTTGGATTACGGTTTCGCTCTGATGCCCTTTGACATCGATCTTATTTATTACCGGAATGATAGTTAAATTTGCTTCCAAAGCTTTGTATACATTTGATACGGTCTGTGCCTGAATTCCTTGTGTGGCATCTACTATCAGGATAGCGCCTTCACAAGCTGCAAGGGATCTTGATACCTCATAGGAAAAATCTACGTGTCCAGGAGTATCGATTAGATTGAGTTCGTATTGTTTTCCGTCTAGTCTGTAATTCATACGAACGGCTTTGAGTTTTATCGTTATACCTTTCTCACGTTCCAAATCCAATTGATCCATGGTTTGTTCTCTAAGTTTTCTTTTTTCCACGGTTTTAGTGATTTCCAGAAATCTGTCGGCCAGAGTTGACTTTCCGTGGTCTATGTGAGCTATGATGCAAAAATTTCTTATGTAAGGTTTTTCCATACTGTGGGCGATTATACATTAAGACTGCGGGATTCTTCTAACTCCCCCAAAAATTGAATCCTATAGTTTGCAAATTTTAGCGTTAAAGGATAAAATTTAGAACAAGAGCTTCCGAAGGAATAGTAAGGGAGAGGGTGAAAATGATTATTTGGAAGATGTTCTTGGCTGGATTGGCCGGTCTTTGTGTGGGGTGGATGGGTCCGATTTTTATTTCACCTTACTCAGAGGAGATCGGGGTATCTTTCTTCGGTTTCTCGGTCCTGATAGTTTCCCATTGCGCTTTCAAAATCCTGATTAAGGAACGAAGACCAAGTGAAGAGAGAAGAAGTTAGGGCTTGGCCCTCTTGCTATAAGATTTTTAGTGAGAGGGCCTTAAATTATTATTTCCCTGGTGGTATAGGTTTTTCTACCCGCAGACTCAAAATATATCCGCATTAGGAGTTCCCCCAATACACCTGTTAGCATGGATTGTATTCCCACAAAGATCATTAGAATCGATGCCGAAAGAAGAGGTCTTCCACCAATATCCTGACCCAGAACCTTTAGTATCCCCAAATAAAAACCAATCGTAATACCAAAACCGGTTATTATTGCTCCTGTGGCACCAAACAACCTTCCGGGGAGAGCATAGAATGGTTTCTTGGCAAAGTACAGCATAAAAGCCAAGGTTACTAGATCCAGTAAAACTTTGATGGTACGTCTGTTTCCGTTATAGGCAGAGGTTCCAAAATCCCTATCTCTAAATTGAACTTCAAATTCGACCATTCTAGCCCCAAATATAGAAGTATAGTCCGGTATGAATCTATGCATCTCTCCGTATAGATTTAAGTTTTTTGCTATGATCTTTGTAAAACCCTTCATACCTGATCCCCGATCTTCCATTTTTACTCCGGAGATCGCGGTAATGATTCTGTTGGCCATGTCGCTTTTTTGGGCTCTGTTATTATTGCCGTTTTCGTTCTTCCAGCGGCTAACTCTGTTGGTGTTTACAAAATCATAGCCTTCGTCAAGTTTCTTTATTACGATCTTAACGTTATCAAGAGGTATTTCTAGATCGGCCGAAACTGTCATAATATAATCCCCTCGAGCCAGATCAAAACCTGCTTGATAGGCGGCACTCTGACCGTAATTGGTCATTTGGTTTATCCCTTTTATCGGGGAAAATTCTTGCGCGAATTTAGCTATCACATCCCATGTTTTATCAGTACTCCCGTCGTTAACCGCAATAATTTCAAAATCATAGGGATGCTCCTCTGCGATCTGCAATAAGCCCTCTAATGTTCTGTCTATATTTTTCTCTTCGTTGTAGCAGGGAATGACGATTGAGACTAGTTTTTTTTCTTCTTTTGATCTTTCCATTAGAAATCTCCTTTTTTATACCAATCCGGTTGATTTAAGAACCAGCCATAGTATATCTTTACCATATCTTCCAGAGAAGTAATAGGATTATATCCTATTAAAGCTTTTGCTTTTTTAATATCGGCAAATGTTTCTTTCATCTGCCCCGGCAAATATTTTTTCTTGGTTTCCACCTCTTTACCCGTTATTTTTTCAACGCAGTCCATAAGATCGGAAAGACTGACAGGTGAGGAGTTCCCAAGGTTCATTATTTCGTATTTTTGAGGTTTTTTGATAACGCTCTCAATCGCTTTAAGCATATCGTTTATATAGGTGTAATCACGGGAGCTGCTGTTTGGATCTTGCCAGAGCTCAAATACTTTTTTGTATTCTGCGGATCGGATTAATTTGGGAAGAGCCATATCCGGCCTTAGATAAGGTCCCAGGGGATTAAAAAATCTGAAGACAGTTACGTTAAGATCATGATTCTTGGCGGCTGTGTAAAGCATGACCTCGCTAGCTTTTTTTGTTGCTGGATATGGGGCGTTAGGCGTGCTGGTGTCCATTTCTTCTTTAAAAGGAGTGGGATTATCTCCGTAGATAGAGGAAGTAGATGCAAATATGAAATTTTTTATTTTGTGATTTAGGCACTGATCCACTAAATTATTAGTTCCAAGAATATTATTTACCACGTAGGTATGGGGGTGCTCTACGGAATATGTAACTCCCGCCCAGGCTGCAAGGTGTACTACAGCATCTGTATCCGGGTTTTGCTTAAAAATTTCCTGTACATCTGAGCGATTGGAAATATCTTTTCTATAAAGCCTAAATTTCTTATTGTTGTGAAAGTTTTGAATGTTGAACTCTTTAACTTGAGGTGAGTAATAATCGTTAAAATTGTCTATACCCAAAACTTCATAACCTCTTTCAAGAAGGTAGGTTGTTAAGTTTGATCCAATATATCCCGCGCTCCCCGTAACGATGATTTTCATACGATCATTATACTATGAGGAAATAACCTTTATGTTCAGAATATTTGTCATATCCTAAGTGATGTTCGGAGGACCACCATATTCAGGTTCTATGATATTGTTGGATCCGGCTTTGGTAAAAAATCGGTTTAGAACGTTTGCTATAGTTAGGCCGATTTTAATTCCGGTAAAAGATCCGGGGCCGGGATTGGCTTTTACGATTTCTACGTCTTGTACGTTTAACGACGTTTTATTCAGGATTTTTTGTATTTCTCCTGCTATGTCAATATTCCCCTTTGATGTGGCAATTTCTTCATCTCCTTTGTACAGGGTTACTAACTTTTCGTATCTTTTAGTTGTATCAATGTAAATTGTGTATTTCGATCTTTCTTTTTTCATTTCCCAGATCTGTGAAATAAATTTTTATAACTTCTTTGTCTTTTAAGTGTTCCTCAACCATCTCAGGCCACTCAATAATTATTATACCGCCATCCGGGTCGAGCAATTCCTGAGGCCCTAGATCTGAAATTTCCTCATGCGAAACCAGTCTGTAAAAATCCAGATGCTTTATTTGATTTATTTCGTCGTTCTCCTTTTTTCCTCGTTTTTTTGGGTCTTTCTTTTTGTAGATCCTACTTAAAACAAAACTTGGACTTTGCACCTTATTTTTGAATCCAAGCGATCTAACCAGAAATCTCGTAAAAGTTGTTTTACCGGAACCCAAGTTGCCGTATAAAGCTAATATTTGATTTGGTTCAACTCTCTCAGCTAGCTCTCTAGCCAGATCCTTAGTTTCTTCGGTAGAATTGACGATCTTTTCCATACGATTAAAAGGGCCGCCAGGGCGCCCAAACTATTTATTATTATATCCAGATATTCAAAAGATCTTCCCGGAATCATGCGCTGAATATTTTCCATGATTATTCCGTAGACAATAGCAACAGTAAAAGGAGTCAGATAGTTTTTCGAACCCTTATAGAGAGTTATTGAAAATAAGCCGTAAAACAGAAAGTGACCTTTAATATGATAGATCTCTCTACTTAAGCCCGCTGATTCTATTGATTGAGCAGGCATTACAGTTGCCGCAAGTATAATTAGCCCCACTATTACTGAAGGGGTATATCTGGTAACTCTTCGCATAGAAGCATTTTATCATCTTCTCTTATAAAGCCCGCTACAGAAGAAAGACTAAAAGCCGTCAAATGAACAATTATCTTTGTTACGCTCCCTTTAGAAATTTTAGGATTTTCAGTTTGTGATTGGATCTCATCGGGCATTTTATGATTTTTTACGTCTTTCTTTTCCGTACTTTCAGTTTGTTCTCCCCCTCTCCACTCCTTCAAGTTGGTGTTCAATCTGTTCTTATAGTAATTATAAGATCTCAAAGTATTTAGAGTTTTTTTGGGAGTTTCATATATCTCTTCGTTGATCGGGTTTTTGATCTCAAAATGTAAATTCACCGTACTTCCTATAGGGTGTATTTTTAACCGTGTAGATTCATTAATCCTTGGCATTTTATTCCAAGAATTATTTTGCAGTAACCAGGTTTGTTGATCTTCTCCAATGATCATGACCATCCCATTCTCTAAGATAGGTCTAAACTTAAAACTTAGTTCTTCCGGGATATTTGTTGTGTATTCCATGGAGATCTCAATTTCTCCTGAGTAAGGTACAATCGATGTATTAGTTTTAAAATCAAAGTAGTAGAAAGACTTTTCTTCGCAAAGGGATTGTTTGATAAAGAATAAAGAAAGAAGTAGCGATATAAAGAAACAGATAGTCTTGAACACAAACTCAAGTTTAATAAAAAACTTGCATTGTTAAATAGCCTATTTACTACTCAGAATAGATTTTTAGTAATTAACGTGGAGATAGTAAGTTTGCAGACCATCTTCATGATCTATCCTAATATAATTCAATCTACAATAACCAGTATCATAATAACCTCGGTAGTAGATCCCGTCCGCGACCGCAAATATCGTAAGTTGAGTACTGCTTATGTCTATGCCGTCATGGAAACTGTAGATACCTCCGACCCAGGTATTTTTGACCGCCCAGGTGTATCCGTATCCCTGATGCATGGTTATATAACCTCTTAAAGGCCATTGCCAGTCGCCGGAAGGGTTGAAAGGATCTCCTCCAGATGTACAGGAGGGGCCGCTACAGTTTCTATACTCAGATAGAGGGCTTAGGTAATCAAAGGGATTTCTGGAAAGGTTCTCCTCTCTCACCGTAAAATGCAGGTGTGTTCCACTAGAATTGCATGATGGGCCCACAATAACACTTCCTATGATTTGCCCGGCTTCAACGAAACTTCCGGACCCTTCTATACCGCTTCCCGCCAGTATAGCTTGCAGAGATATGAACTCCTGCCTAGCCTGCTCCAGCAGAGCCTGGTATTTGCTTTCATCGTTTTGGGTTTCTCTTAGTAAAGCTTCTTTTGCTGACCTTTGACCTTCGAGGTCGCTCTTGTACGTGTCCAATTGCGCTTTTTGTTCCTCTATCCGAGCCTTTAGGGTCTCTTCTTCCTCTTTTTTATCCTCAAAAATATCTTTTTGATTTGAATAAGCCGTCTTTGTCCTGTCCATTTCATCCAAAATAGTTCGATCTCTCTCTTGCATGATTTTGGAATAAGTGGATTTTTGAATTACTCTTTCTAGCTGTAGGGGTTCTATAAGAAATAACAAGAAATTCATTCCAGAGGAATTAGCACCCTCGACCTTGTAGAATTCCCTCTGTCTTTTAGCCAGAAGCTCCATCTGGTACTCAATTGAGCCTTTTATTCTATCCAGCCTTGAAGAAAGGCTATCGATATCCTGACCCAGACTCCTGATCCGGTCTGCTGTTACAGCTATTTGATTTTCCGTGCTTTGAATTCTAAGTTGAGTGACCTGTATTTGGCTTTCCGCGTATTCTATCTCGTTCTTTAGAGTGCTGCTTTCTTCACGTAACTGTTGGATCTTGCTTTCATACTCTCTGATCTGGTCTTCCAAGGCATCAATTTCTCCTTGGGTTTGTTTTATATATTCGCTTCTGCTATCGGATTCTGATTCTGATATTTCCGTTTCTTCCGTATCTTCAGCCCACACCATACCCACAGTTCCAGGTATGATCAGGAATATTACCGCTAATAAGACAAGAAGCTTTTTTTGTGGCAATTTGTTTTTAAGCATACCCTTAAAATTTAAGGTACTTTATAACAGCAGTTTTACTTGCCAGTAAGCCCAGAATTATTCCAGATACGATCAAGATCACTCCGGTTGCTATTCCCAGGACAAAAGGAGTTGCGGTAAATCCTTCCGCAAAAGGCACTATCAGCTCGCCCGAAAAGTACGTTTGCTCTATTAGTAAGGCCCCCAGAATTATAACCATTGCGGCTAAAAATGACGATATAAAACTAAAAAATACACCTTGAGCGATGATCGGTCTCTGTACAAAACTGTTGGATGCGCCTACAAGCTTTAATATTTCTATCTCCCTACCCTTTCTGCTAATGAATATTCTTAGAGTAATTATAATTGCTGAGAAAGAGATAAAAAGGAACATCCCGGAGAGAAGGAAGCCCAGAAGATATATTACTTGCGCTATCTGTTGGAAACTTGACATGACCTCCTCAAAATATCTCACGCCCTCCACGCCTTCATTTTGATTCAGTTGTTCTGCTAAGACTTGGAGATCTTCCACCTTTTTAGTTTGGATATTTAGACTTGCAGGGAGTATGTTAGCTGTAACCGCTTCAAGGAGTAACGGTTCATCTTTGTTGATCTCTGTAAAAATTTCTAAGGCATCCTCTTTGGAGATATATTCCACATTATAAACACGTTCGTCTCGCATCAGCTCTTCTTTCAGAGAGACTATCTGGTCTTCTCCAAAATCATCCTTGAAGAACGCCGTTATTTGGGTTTGTTGTTCCAAGTAACTTAAAGTAGATTGAGAAACGAATACGAGCATGAGGAACAGACCTAGTATCAAAAAAGTAATGGTCATTACCATTATATTGGCTAAGGAAAGCATTCTTTCCTTCTTCAAAGGTTCTCCTAATTTAAAAAATTTAGCCATCATAACCTCCTTCTTTGTCTGAAACTATTTTTCCGCTTTTTATTCGGATAACGCGTTTTTTATAGGAGTTAACTATGTCTTTATCGTGTGTGGCCATTAGTATTGTTGTGCCTCTTGTATTAATTTGCTCTAAAACTTCCATTACCCTTTCTCCGGATTCCGGATCGATCATTCCTGTCGGTTCATCGGCTACAAGTATATCAGGTTCATGCGCCAGCGCTCTTGCTATGGAGACTCTCTGCTTCTCTCCGCCGGAAAGCTGGTTGGGAAAGTGATCTTTTTTATCCAGAAGATGGACCATGCTAAGGACGTTGGGTATAAGATCAGAAGTTTCCTTGTGTGAAGATTTTACTACTTCAAGAGAAATCGCAACATTTTCGTAGACGGTTTTTGACTCCAGCAATTTAAAGTCCTGAAAAACAACTCCAATCTTTCTTCTAATTTTGTGAAAGTCTTTTTTGGGGATTTCCAACAGATTTTGATCCTCAAAATAAACCTCTCCCTCATCCGGTTCTTCTTCTCTAATCAGGATTTTGACCAGTGTGGATTTTCCTGCGCCCGACTCTCCTACTAGAAAGGCAAAATCGCCTCTAAATAATGAAAAACCTACTTTATCAAGAACGGGATCTCCGTCTCCGTAAATTTTTGTGATATGTTTAAACTCTATTTGCTCCTTTTTTTGCATTTCTCAACCTTACTGTTTGATCGTGACATTTTCAACTAATAAAACTTTTTCACCTTCTAGTGATTCTTCCTCAATTCCGGAAACAACAACATCCAAGTTCTCTACCACTTCCAGTTTTTGATCTATGGCTCTTAATAAGATAATTTTTTCACCTCCGGTGTTAACCAGCTCAAACCGGATATCCTCGTCAGGATAGATATTAGGAGGTAAATATTTCACTCGCCCTGAATAACTGATCAAGCCGGTATCCCTTTCTTCAATATCATTGCCATTATGAGGATCTGGAGAGGGGGATCCGGAGAGTGCATTAAACGTGAAAATTACAGCAATAGCCGCTATCAGCAATAAAAGCGCATTTCTTACCATTTTAACCTTAGGATCGGAAGCTTTGGACAGGTTTTGGTTTTCCATACTTGAAGTCAATTATACCGTATTTAATTACGAACCTCAGCGACTCTCTGTATCGATTCAGTTTCTTTTAGGTTATTTCTAATGTTTAATTTTCTGACAAGAGAGTAAAAAAGTTGTATTTCTTCTACTTTCATAAGTTTTGTTAGAACCAAATAAGTTGTGATGCCAAAAGTTCCTGCTACTCCAGTAACCCCAAGCAATTGGATTGTTCTAGTGGTATCGAATACGTAATGGTCTAGAAGTTTAAGGGGCAGATACAAGGAAATCCCCATCATTATGGCTGCATAACTTATTTTTATGAACGGTTTCAACAAAGAGTCCAGATCAAATCCGCCCAAATTCTTTGAAAGTAGAAACAACATACTTATCATATCCAATGCTGAGGTTATGGAGAAAGCTAAAGCTATTGACCAGACTCCCCAACCTAGGATATTGATGAAGAAAAGGCACAGGATAAGATTTATTAACGCCGTTGCGGTACTTATCTTTACCGGTGTCTTAGTATCTTTAAGCGCATAAAAACCCCTATTCAAAAGAAGCACGATACTTTGTATTGGAATTGACAGACTGAAGAAAGCAAGCGCATAAGAAGTCTTTACCGTACTCTCCCATGGAAATCTTGCCGCACCATAGACTATTCTTATTAAGGGAACTCTTAGGATCAATAGTATTACCGAGCAGGGTATAACTAGGAAAAGCATTTGATGCAGTGATGTTATAAGGACTTGCTTGAATTTATCTCTGTTTAGGGGAGACGCTTTACGGGAAAGAGTCGGAAGTGCTGCCACAGCTATAGAAACGGCAAACAAGCTTATGGGAAAAGTCTGCAATTGGTCAGCGAATTTTAGGTAGACCACTGAAGGTTTTGAGACCAGCAAAGCCAAGGAATTATGTATGGTGGCCATCCCCCCTGCAATTAGGATGCTTAATATTCTTGGGGGGACCAAGATCAACATCTTTTTTACGTAACTATTGTGCAAATTAATTTTAGGACTGTAAGAATAATTTATTCTTCCTATAGCCGGGAGCTGGATCAATAGGTGAGCCCCGGCTCCTATCAGAACACCGTATGTAGGGCCGTAGATTCCAAATCTAGATGTAAGGGTTACAATTCCAAAGATCATGCCCAAGTTGTAAAGTACCGGAGCCAGACTGGGAAGTAGAAAATAATTATATGTTTGCAGAAGACTTGTAAGGAAACTGCTAATAATAAGTATTATCTGGGCTCCTAACATTAAGCGCATCAAATTTGCTCCCAGAAACACTTCTTCCGATGTGAACTGCCTAAGAGATATAACTTGGATGATCTGGTTCGCAAAAACAAAAGCCAGACCTCCCAATACAAGGAAGAACAACAAGCCAACATTCAATATTATGGAAGCTACTTCTTTAGCCTTGTTTTCATTGTTTTTTATGGCCTCAGCGTAAACGGGGATAAAGACCGTTGAGAGAGCGCCGACCACAAAAACGGAGTAAAGCAAGTTAGGGATTCTATCTGCAGTAAAAAATATACTCAGCTCAGGTGAGATACCAAAATACCCCGTAAGTAAACGGCTCTTGATGAGTCCTAGTACTGCCGTGATACCGCTTGTAATGGCTAGTATACCTGCTGCCGACAGAATTGACGATTGTGTCCTTGCGAGAAAGCTGACATTACTCCTTATTGATTTGAGAAGATTGTTCTTGAACATGACCTTAAATATGTTATCATTGCAGACGTTATATGCCTACTACTATATCAGCAAAAAAAGCCTTAAGGCAGTCGGAGAGAAAAAGAGATCATAACCTTTTCTGGAAAGGCCGTATTAAAGGTGTGACTAGAGATTTAAAAAAACTTTTAACAGCTAATGATACAGATACTGATATACTTAAGGAAAAGGAAAGACTTTTACAGAAATACGTGGATAAAGCGGCCAAGAAAAATGTTATTCACAAAAATAAGGCCAATAGGATAAAATCAAAGTATGCCCGAAAAATCACTGCCCACGAAAAGCAAACAGCTTCAGAAGATAGCGGCAAGGATAAATGAGCTAAAAGATTCAGTTTTGAATCAAAAGCCGGGCAATTCGGAACCCAGTTCACGGAAAGAAAATAATCTCTTAAAAGGTATCTTTAATAGGGCGGTTGGTGAGTCTATAAAGGTTAAAGGTACAAATCTTCTCGATGATGTTGAAATTTCTCCTATACCTTGGCGAGATGGTTTGCAGAATTTAGATGAACTAAAAGAGATCAAGAAATATTATCATTCTCCCTGGTTCATCTCAACCTCACAGTTCTTAATCATATCGGTTTTTATTGTCTTTGTTACTTTATCCGTTATGAATGGCGCTGTTAATCGGTCCGTAGAGAGGGAATTTTCCGCTTTAGCAGCAAATACGTCGGAAATAGAAGAGTATTCTGAAGGGATGTTGGACCTTCTTTCAATAGGATCCAGGATTGATATTCTTAAGAGATATGACGAAGAATATCGTGATGTGGCGTCCATTACAGAATTGATCCTAGAAACCCCTTATCCCGTAGAATTCATATCCTGCAATTACTCGGTTGGTTCCATTTCATTTCAGGCGAATTTTACATCTCCCGTAGTTTTTGCTTTACTTGCCGAGGATTTTCTTGAAAGTGATTATGTGGAGAGCATAACTTTGAATTCGGCCGTCTTAAATCCTCAAGATAGGACTTACGGTCTTGGATTGGAGGTCAATCTAAAGTGAGTCAGAAAAATCTTATATCATACAGCAGATTTCATGATGCATACGCTTTATTGGTTTTGATCAGCATTCTTGGTACTGGGATATTTGGAATACGTCCCTCCCTTAATTCTTGGTTAGAAAAAAGAACACTTCTAAATGAGCTAAAAGCGGAAAATACAAGATTAGAAAGTTCAATTAGTTCGTTTAAGGAGAAAAGATATATCAGCAAGGAAGTCGAGCCGTATTTACCGGAACTAGAATCAGCAGTGCCTTCCGATTTTACCGGCAGTACAATAATTACTGAATTTTTATCCTTAGCCTCAAGGAATAGGTTCAGGCTTCGTAAAGTTAATATATCTCAGGGTTCCGGAGACAATAACACTATATCTTTAGCTATCACTTTGGAGGGCAGAGCTTCCGGATTGAGTTCTTTCTTGAGGTCGTTGGATGAATCCCCGCTGAATTTTATAGTTGAAACTTATCGGCTAAGTTTCACTTCTGCATCCCGTGAACAAAACATTGACTTGCGTATAAAAATGTTTGTATTGGAGAAAGATAGGATATAGTTATGAAAAAATATTTTTTTCTTATCATCTTCACCGCAGTTACCGGTCTAAACGTTCTTTTATTATTTGCTTTTGGAAAGGTTAATTCTCCTCCCGATAAAGTACCCTTCCGAGAAGCACTTGATTTTAGTAGGCAATATGATGTTAAATTAGACATAGAGTATTTGAAAAATAACTTTAATCCTGCCTATGAATAATCGACATCAAGCGCAAAACGGTTTTAAAACATTTGTACTGACTTTATTGATTTCTCTTGGAGTATTCGGGGTAGTCTACTATATTACTTCTTATCCTACACACACTATAGATATAGATGAACACACCCGATCGGAAGAAACCTTGGGATATGAGGATTCAAGTCCGTTCGCTGAACTGAATCGGGAAGATTCCTCCGTACCGCGTAGGGATGTTCTGGCTGAAATGGAAGGTCCGGAAAATGAAGAGGCTTTGGGAGAAGATCTTCATCAAGAAGAGCAGACTGCTGAAGAAGAAACGGTTACAGCCACAGGAGAAGCTACTCCCGTACCTGATACAGGCGTTGCCGGTCTCACAATTTCGTTATTCGCATCTCTCTTGGTTTTGGCTGCGGGACTGACCTAT
Source organism: candidate division WWE3 bacterium (assembly GCA_003564915.1). Classification (GTDB taxonomy): domain Bacteria; phylum Patescibacteriota; class WWE3; order UBA101185; family UBA10185; genus T3SED10-354. The sequence continues at coordinate 4,078 of PXDX01000069.1, read as the reverse complement.
ATTTATCTTGGACCAAGATCGCTGGCCTTAAAAAGCTTTGAGGATGATATCCTGAGTTAATATTTCTAATATCGGAAGTATTTCATTATCTTAAAACTGCATGTACCAACAATCTTTGTATCTTTGTGCCGGGAGGCACGCAAGTCATAAGAGTTATCGTTGATTCGTTTAAAAAAGCCGGCTTTGTCTCCGCCAGAGGATTAACTTCTCCAGGATAAAGGGTCTCCTTATTTTCCACAATGTAAGTTAATCTTTCATTGTTTATGTCTATATATATTCGGTCTCCGGTGTCCAAGTCTTCCAAGGTTGAAAATATAGTTTTGTAATTTTTCGGATTATAAAACCACGGTAAGACGGAATGGCCATATATAAAACTGTTACCAACTTGCCCGGGTATAGCTGTTCCTGTGTAGTGCCCCAACGCGTCATCGGGACTTAAAGTAGGTGAATTGACTTCAACGGCAGCATTTTCTATTCGCAGTTTTGGTACCGTAAGATAGAAATATTCAGGGATATTTATTTCTTGTGGCTCTTGCTCTATAGCTTCCTCAACGTGAAGCTCTTCAAATTCAAAGCTCTTGAAACCGCTTACTGTTCCCAGAACGCTTGATTCCATAGGCTTTGTATGAGATGTGGATTTGAAATATACCAATGGAAGTATGACTTGAGATACCAAAAGCACACATCCAGAAAATATCAGAACCGATGGCAGAACCCTGCTCTTTACAAGGAACTTATTATTTCTGGCCTTGTATATTGGATCGGCAGATTCATCTTTTATGTAGATCTTTTTTTTAGCCATTTATTCCTCTCCCAATATTTCCTCAATAATTACGGTATTTAATATATTGTGCGGAATTTTGCCGGTTTTCATTTCGATATCCTTATGATAAATGAAAGAACATAATTCTAACAATCTCTTTTCACTGAAATTTCCGGCCTGCCTTGCCAGCTTTCTTTTTACAAAGGGAGGTACCGTTGTCTTTGCAGAGTGCTTAGCTCTTAGTAGATTTCGTAGTTGATACATCAATAAAGAATGTATCCTAAATATCTCCTCGCCGTCGCCAGATATTTCTTCCAAAAGGGAGTAGGATCTAGCTCTATTTTTGCTGTAAACGGAATCGATAAAATCAAAGATTTTCGAATTTTTCTCCTCTTTTGGTTTAATGATCTTTGCTCTAGCAGAGATAGTGCCGGATCTCGTTGTGAATTCAGGTTTCTCCGATTTTACGGCTTTAATTTCCTTAAGAATTTTACTGTTTTCTCTCAAATCTTTATGGAGCGCCATCGCGATATCTGTTTTCGGTGAAGCCTTCCGACTTACTTTCACGTAGGTTAATAGATCTTCGTTTTTACCGGCGTAGGATTCCAATATGACCAATATTTTATGTCCAAAAAGACTGGGATTAGTTATACTTTCAGCGAATTTATCTATTTCAATTTCTTCTGCGCTAAGCCTTATAACTTCGTTATAATTTTGAGAAGATTTGATTTTATCGATTTCCTCTCGGATTTTGATATCATTTTTTCCGTATAGAAAGAAGATCATGAGGGTTCTTCAGGGCTGATGTCTATACTTCCGGACGCATTATTTGGATTTGGTCCCAAGGTGTTCATTTGATCAACTATTGTAGTTTCCTTATGCTTCTCCCGCGACTCTTCTTCTTTCTCAGAAGTACTTTGAAGCTTCTTGGTTCGGATTTGATTAGAGTTGGGAAGAACATCCCTATATTGTCTCTCTTGTCCCGCGTTATCACTGGAAAGATTGATTTTCCTCTCACTCTTTTTTATCTCTAAAGGCTCTTGACTCACCGGGCCTTTTTTTATCGGAATAGGGTCCGTTTGTATTGAAGATAGATTTTCCTTTTGTTCAGGAGGAGGCTCGCTTTGAGATTCGGGTTTATACTCTTCCTTTACTTCTCCTCCTTCTTCAAACGTTTCGTATTCATCTGTCTTCAAGTGTTCTGTCGACTCATATTTTTCTTCATTCGGACCATCTTTATCACCAATCATTCCTTCTTTTCTAAGTCTAAGAATCTCCCTAGGATCAGTTGTTATTAACTTATCTTCCTCGGGAGAAGCTTTTATCTTTATGGCCACGTGATTAGTTCCTGCAAAGAACAATCCTTCCCCTACGCCCGCCCCCAAAAGAAGTCTTTTTTCTCCTTCCGAGAGATAAAATGTATCGGCTACAAGATCTATTGCAGCCGGGTGCTGTTTTAGAAGTATCTGGATCGAGGAGTTGGTAACAATAGCTTTTCCATATTCTGATTTCAAAAAGTCGTCAACATCCTGGGAAATAGTTGTCAGTCCCAGATAGTATTTTCTGGCTCTTTTTGCTATGCCGTAGATAAATCTCGCACTATCTTCGTTCTCCATCAGGTACCAAGCCTCTTCCACGATTAGAATTCTCTTTCTAAGATCTCTTCTTATGGTTGTCCAAACGTAATCCAAGATCATATAAAAAGCAATAGGTCTCAAAATTTCTTCCAGGTTTTTTGTTGAGAATACGGTCATCTTATTGTTTAGGTCGACGGAAGATTGGGAATCAAATATTCCCGCCAGTGAGCCGCGGATATATTTCTCCAGTCTTTCGGACATACTCTGTGCTTCCTTTTCTGGGGCTCCTCTCAGAACCTTGTATAGATCTTCCATCACTGGAGGCTCTTTAGTGATTTGGGTTTCGGGGTCGGTTGTTATTCCCTTTATTCTATAAGTCTCGATCAAGGCACGGTCCAAAATGGCCTCTTCCGTGGGATTCAACTCTCCCATGATCAATTTAAGCAGAGTATGGAGTGAAAGAAGTTTCTGACCCAGCTCATTTTCTCCTTCCACAGCAACGCCCGATAGATCGAAAGGGTTTATCTTGGACGGGGAGTTCGGGGAAAAGTCAATGTAATTACCTCCTACTGCCTCGCACAACTTACGGTATTCCTCTTCAGGATCAATTATTATGACTTCGGCGCCAAAAACCATCAATCTTAGTGCTTCCAATTTGACCAGATAAGATTTACCCGATCCGGACTTTGCGAATACAACGGAATTGGCATTTTCAAGTGAAAAACGGTCGAATATAATCAGCGATCCGTTGTGTCGGTTGATCCCGTACATAATGCCCTCTTCCATGGTAAGTTCGGATGAGGTGAAGGGGAATGTAGTGGCCAGACTCGTGGTATCCATGTTTCTGGTTATAAGCAATTTATCCAGTCCGGTAGGTACTGTAGATTGAAAAGCCTCTTCCATTTGAAGTGTGGCGGTCTTAGATATAAGCAGCAAAGACCCCAAAGTTGATTCTAATTTGGCCGTGACATTATTTAATTCTTCCAGACTTTCTGCCGGAACCGTTATGTAGAATGAAAATTGAAAATATTTTTCTACTCCCTTTACAAGTTGTTCTTGTAGATCGTTTGCGTCTTCCAAAGCTGCTTTTACGGCCGGATCGGTAATTTTTCCATGTTCCTTGTCCGACATTGTTGTGGCCTCAAGCTCGGTAATTTTTCTACGAAGATCGTCCAGAATAGCTTTAGCTTTTATCGGATAATAGAACATCGATATATCGATCGTATGCTCAAAGTTAATGATCGGTGACAGCCAGTTTGCTCCTACGAATCTTGGATATCCAGAAACAAACAAGGTTCTGTAATAGGAATTACCGATTTTTATATGATCAAAATCTATTTCAATAGCTCCAGGAGCTATTATGTCCTTTATATTGACCATACCCTCTGCAAGGGTTTCCGCAGCCGATTTTGTCCCTTGTGAGTTGCTTTGTGCGCTTTTTTCGTCTTTACTTTTTCCTGAAAAAGGTAGTTTCATATCGCTATTCCTCGAATACGGCAGGATTTACTATTGCCGTCTCGTAATCTTGTATGTTTGTTCTTATTCTCTGTCCGTGAACAGCGCTGGGATTATAAATATCAAAGTATAATTCCACTAATTCCTGAGTTGTAAGTTGCTCCGCTTTGATGCCGATTCTTCTGAACTCCTTTTGTATGTGGGATAATTTTGGTTCCAGATTTGTCTGCGCATCTTTTAATGCTTTTTGGATATTTACATCCACTCTTTTTGAATGAAGTCC
>PXDX01000055.1 GCA_003564915.1 candidate division WWE3 bacterium | reverse complement strand
CTTTAGATTTACGATTTCTTTTTCGGTTGTAAAGAAGGCTTTCTTTAGATCTGATTCAAAAGCATCGGCTATCAACTCGTTTCCAGTTGTTATAATTTCAAAACCCTGCACCAATCCTTCCGAGGATTCTTTGGTTACATGAGCTCTGGGAGTAGTATTAACTTTGCTTTCAATGGATTTTCTGTACTCTCTGAAAGTGTATTGGTTCATTTGTATCTCGATTTTTCCGTTGTTCTTTACGACTTCTATTAGATCAAGGATTTCATGGGACGAAAGAACATCGATTGTTTCTTCGTTTAACTCTATTTTTATTACTCTTTCAATTAACTTTTCTATGTCTTCTTGTGCGTCTTTTAGGTCTTGGGTGGTTACTTCGGGTTCAATTTTATCTATTAATAATGAGATCGGGGAATTATCCATTTTCATGATCGCATTAATAACGGACATTTCTAACACATCAGCTCTTATTTTTCTTCCATTCTCGCTTGGAACTATTGTTATCTCACCGTCTTCCAAGATATATTCGGCTGATTTTGCCGGAACATCGGAAACTCCCTTGATCTGGGTTATTCTCTGTTCCAGGATTATTGGATCCAGCGTGACTACCGCATCTATTTTGATAGGAAATATAAGACCTTTAAGTTTGTCCAAGGAATCTTTGGGAAAATTTTTTGTTCTTCCTACAATGAATATAACTTCTATCGTATGATCGATCAAATATTTTAACTCGATGTCCGATATATCTATTTCGTATACTATATCCATATCGTGGTCTACGATCTCAAAGGTTTCTATCTGAGAAGCTTGTCCCTCCAGAACAGAGCTAGCCTGTGTAATGTTCTTCCCCCCTAAGTGAATATTTCCTAGATAAACGCCAGGGATGACTTTGTCAGCATAATATAGGTGGTAAAAAGAAAAAAGCAGCATCAGGAAGAATAGAATTCCTAATCCCGCTTTTGCTAGTCTTATTTTTTCTCTCATACCCGAATCGGAAAGTTTATTTTGATCCGCCAATAAGAAACTTATTTGTATTATCCGCCATGTCGGTGAAATCTTCAGCTTCTTCTACAAGCATTTTTGATGCGGTTTTCCCAAAAGCTATCACTTCGGGCTTTACTCCTTGGCTCTTAGCGTATTTTAGAAGCTCCGTATAGTCTCCGTCTCCTGAAACCAGGATCATGACGTCTATTTTGGAAAGTACTCTGATGACGTCCATACAAAGACCAACATCCCAATCACCTTTTTTTGCTCCACCGTAGAAAACCTGCAGTTCTTTTTCTTTAACCTCAAACCCTATTTTTGTTAGTGCATCAAAGAAATCTCTTTCCGCCCCCACGTCCGCTCTTATTACATAAGCAAAAGCACGAATCAGCTTTCTCTTGGAAACACCCTCTTTTAGTACTTCGGCAAAGTTTACCTTTGCGGAATAGAGATTTTTTGCGGAATAATACATATTTTGTACATCCACAAAAATCCCTACTTTTTGCTCTTTATGTTTAGTTGTACTCATTTTATAAACCTTTCTATTTTGTAAATTTAAAATTAGTTTTTTATTAAGGTGTTTTCGCACCTGTATTGATTTTAACACGGGATTTGAAGATGAGGCATGTTGACGGTGTGTAACGGAGTAAAAGTGTTACCCAGAAATCACTTATAAATACGCAAAAGCGATTTCTGGGTTTCAACAATTACGTCGCGCTTCCTCCTGGATCACATTCCAGAAGTGGTCCAGAGGGTTTTGGTTACCGGTATCCATACCACGTAAAACTTCCGTGATTAAACGGTCCAGTTTGTTTAAGGATTTTCTGTTACGGAGATGGTACCAGCGCTGGTTGGAGTCAAAACTGACCAAGATTACCTGCACTGGATAGCGTCGCTTCTTTCTTCCACTTCCCTTAGAGTGGCTCCAGAAGACCTTAATCCAAACTTGACTTCCCAAGAAAGAATTATCCCAATCAGACTCCTCTTCGTACGCCTTTCTCCACCATTTGATAGCAGCTTCCCTACCCGCAGTCACAAGATACCTCCTTTTTCCTTATTTTTGTCAGAGTTCGGGAGCTATTTTAACATAACCCCATAAATTATAGGATAAAGTTTGAAGACGGTATGGCCTGCCGTCGATAATTTTTAAGTTTAATTTTCTTTAGTGATGCCTTGGTGTTATCATAGGGAACAGCTTTTGATAGTTTGATTGAAGGATTTAATGGGGGATCGTCTAATGGTAGGACACAGCACTCTGAATGCTGGAATCGGGGTTCAAATCCCTGTCCCCCAGCCAGGGAAACAGCCAGATCCCCAAAGAGGATGTGGATGCTTCCTTGAGTGGATTGGTGATTCGAAGCAAGGCGCTGGGAGCGAAGCGAGCAGTGAATCTCTGTCTCTCATACATAGAATAATTAATGTGTTTGTAAATAAATGTTGTCTTCTATAACTATTCTAAGTTACAATGATAATGTTTATGAATAAGATGCAGAAATTTATCAGTACATCTATGTTAACTATAATTTCCTTCCTCACTGAAGCGTTAGGGAAAGATGTTCATGCAATGATAATTTACGCACCGCCGGAAGTTATGGATAGAAGAGCAGATAGAGCAGCACTAATTTCTCTTATTCGGGAGTACTCATTAATAGCAATTTTAGTAGGTGCTTTTACCTTAATTGGTATCGTTACCACCATTAAATTTTTAATAAAAAAATTTTCTAAGAAACAGATCTGATAAAAAAGTGTTCTCCTTCTTTTTACTAAGTGTCCCAAGTTAAAAAGTAAATGTTAGATTTTACATATCTATGCTCTAAACTTCGCTTAAAAAGCTTCTATAAATCTTTTTCTTTAGGCTATAGTCTCGGACAGGTTCCTCCCCCGAAGTTTGTTGTTTGGGACTGCACAAGAAGGTGCAATCTTGATTGTAAACATTGTGGTGCCAAAAAAGAAAGTTATGAAAAAGAACTCTCTACAAGTGAGGTTAAAGAAATAATTTCAGAATTAGCAAATTACAATGTTGAGTATTTTACTGTTACAGGAGGCGAACCATTAGTAAGAAAGGATCTTTTAGAAATATTCGCTTTTGCTAAATCACAAGGTCTAAAAACTGGTTTAGCTACAAATGGGTTTTTCATAGATGACAAGAATTGCAAGGATATTGTAAGTGTTTTTGATTCTGTACAAATTAGCATTGATGGTAGGGAGAAAACTCATAATGAAATTAGAGATAATCCCCTGGCGTTCCAAAAGGCAGTAGGTGCAATTAAACTTTTAAAAAGGAATAAGTGCAAACAGATTTCGGTATCTTCTGTAATAAGCCCTATTAATCTTATTGATTTTGAATATCTCGCAGATTTAATGCACGAAATAGAGATAGATTTTTGGAAAGTTGTTTCAGTTATGCCAATAGGCAAGGTGAAAAACTGTAAAAGCCTCTACTTAAGCAAGGAAGATTTTATAAAACTTCTCCGTTTGACAGAGAAGTATAGAGAAAAGAATAAAGGTAAGCTTAGGATTGAGTTTGGAGAAAATCTAGGGTATTTGGGAAAATATGATAAAAAAGTTCGAGAAGAACCCTTTTTCTGCCCTGTTGGCTTTTTAGCTTGCTGTATTGGCGTGGATGGTTCAGTCAGGGGCTGCCCTGAACAACCAGATATCAGTTTATTTCAAGAGGGCAATGTTTTAAAAACCTCATTACAAGAAATTTGGGAAAGAGGTTTTAAAAAATATCGGGACTTGGATTTTCATGAAGAAGCTGAATGTGGAGAATGTAAATTTAGAGATGATTGTAGAGGAGGTTGCCGTGTAATGAGGTTGGATAAAATAAATTGCTCTGTTTCAAGATATGATATTTGACTAATATAAGTGAAGATTCCCTGATTAAAGCTTATTTTATTGAGTCACTCTCCTTCCAAGTATTTATCAGGATTCTAGACCAATATGCTTAGCCAAGCAGGGCACTTAGGTGATCATGATACTTCAGATAGCCTTTTAGGGCTCGATGAAACTCTCTTTGAAAAACTTAGATTCGAACTGAAATAAGCTTGTTGCGGACTGGAAAAAGATTGTATGTTACGTAGTAGTAGTGGGGTCGGATCGGACCTCTGAAGGAATCTTATGGAGTAACTCTTCCGTGCTAGTACTTGGGCTGTAATGCACATCTAGATCCTGAGCTATTGCTTTTAATTTTTCCAATGAACGGGGATTTTCATTATTTGCCAGCGATTGGAGAAATGAAAGATCTGGGTGACCGTGTTCATCACCCCAGTCTTTGATATCTTTTGTTTTTTTGTAACTTTTTTTCTATTATCTTTTTTTGCATATGTTTAAAAAACTTATATTAAATCCAAGAACTTGATGTTAAAATTATAGCAGACACGCCCTAAAGTAAGTAAGGCCATTACATGTGCTATTACGAAAATATTGACACCACTAAAATAACCTAGCGACAAATAGCACAATAAGTGCTCCTATCACTGCAACCACAATAGAAGTTAGGTTAAATCCAGTCACATCTACACCAAAAAACTTTTGTCCTAATAATCCACCAACAACCGCTCCAATAATTCCAAGAATTATTGATCCCACTATTCCGCCGAACGGACTTGGGGAAATAAAATTAGCAATACCTCCAGCAATTAAACCAAAGATAATCCAATAAATAATCGACACATTAATCACCTCCAAAATCGAAAATAAATACAACCGAGTAATTACAACTAACTTTACTGCTGCTCACCAGAGAGTATACGAACTAGCTTAACAATCCCCCAGGATGCTAAGGGGTATACAACCAACGCTACTAATGTTGCAGGCTCTAGAATTGAGGTAGTTTCCAATCCCCGTGAGGTCCCTCCAGTAAATATACCTTCAAAAGGTAATATGAAGAGTCCCGTTATTCCGTATATGAAATTAACGAAAGCACTAGAAGTGCTAGCTCCTGCTAACTTAAATATCAAGCGGAAGGCTAGTAATATCTCAAGAAATCCGAAGAAAAAGTAGATTAAGTATTCAACAGTCTGTGAGCTTGTAGCAGCTGTCTGTACTTGTGTAGCCCTGACCGGATCGCTTTCCTTACCCGTTGGATTATTTAGTACAGTATCAGTCTCATTATCCTCTGTTGCTGATTCTTTTGTTATATCAACCACTTTAAATCACCTTCTTTCAACTCAAAAATTACTACACTACATAGACAGTATGGAAGTACAAAAGGTTATTGCCGGTCAACAGGCTCTCTGGTGTCAACCTTTTTAATTACAGTTTCTTCTGGTAAATAGCTAATTAAAGCCTTTTCAAGTAGAGCGGATCGGGTTATTCCCTCAACTACTGCTTGTGCTTTAGCCTGTGTGGCGATAGAAGGGCTAATAAATGCGGTCACTCTTTGTTTGTTCTTGTTTATCATATTACAAGTATAGCATGTATATGTAAAGGTGTCAATAGTGTAGTATTTGTAGATCTTTTAATACCTTCTCATTTTCCCTAGTTGTGCCCTGCAGAAGAGTCTGAGCCCTGATCTACACGCTCAGCCAGTATTGATAAAGGAATGTGAAACTAAAAGATAAAGACCGATCTTATCCGGAGAAACGATCGGACCGATAAGAAGCCCTCATTACTTCTAAAAAACTTCCTATAATGTTTCTACCACTTAAAAAAATTAAATTTTAAGACATAGATTCTCGTTAGAAATTCTCTGCGTACCAAAAGATGTAACTCTCCGAAGGGTATTCGTAGGAGACTTCGAGCCAGCAAAAACCGCAGATCACTTTTTCGTTGTACTCTTACCTTTTGTTGACTCGATCGGTCAAATTACATAGACTAATTATATGCCCAGGAATTTAACTGCCCTTTTTTGCCCACGCTCTATAGCCGTTGTAGGAGCCTCCAGATCCCCTGAAAAAATTGGAGCAATAGTACTTCAAAACATTCTGGACTCAAAATTTCAGGGAAAGATCTATGCCGTAAATCCAAATGCTGAAAATATCGGTAAAATAAGGTGTTTTGAGAATATTACCAGCCTACCCGAGATTCCCGATCTGGCAATAGTCGCCATTCCCGATACTGTAGTTCTGGATGTTATGGCAAGGGCGGGAGAAAAAGGTATCAAAAACTTCGTGATCTTTTCTGCCGGATTTAAAGAAATAGGCTCTGAAGGTATTGAGAGGGAAAAACAATTAGCCGAAATAGCAAAAAAATACGAAATGAACATCTTGGGTCCTAACTGTCTGGGTTTTGTGAATAAAACCTGTCCGATAAACGCTACTTTCGCAAAAGTTTCCGGTCCAAAGGGAAATCTTAGGTTTATATCCCAATCGGGAGCTATCGCCTCAAGTCTTTTTGATTGGTGCGACTCCAAAAATCTAGGTTTTAGTGAGTTTGTTACTTTGGGTAATAAGGCCGATGTGAATGAGAACGACATTCTAAATTACTTTTTCGAAAGATCCCAGAATTCTGTGGTTACTATAGCT
>PXDX01000035.1 GCA_003564915.1 candidate division WWE3 bacterium | reverse complement strand
TCTAACCAACACCAGAGGACGTTATACAAGGTGGCTCGCAGTGATAATATTTGTTACAGCTTTTGTAATAGTGTACACGGTAGATCCGGTCGGTTTCGAAGAGCTTATAAGAATGGCAATCAACGAAGGGTTGCGTAGGCTTTAGTTCTTTCGGTTGTGGTAGATTAAATATATTTTGCCATCTCTCATATATTTTGAGCGGTTTTAATCCGTCAACCAGGATCCGTTAATAGTAAATATTGTTTTGATGGTTTTTATCCGCTCCCTACATTCAAATCATCAAAGAACTTCACCGGATAGTCAAAATCATCGCTTTCTGTTTCAACTACTGCAGTAAATTTAATTTCGGTTGTTTCTCCAATAAATTGCCACGAACCTTCGGGTATGTTTTTGAAGCCTGAGCTGTCAACAACATAAACAAACCCCCTTTCTACTTTAATAAAATTTTTATCCGGCTGTGTATGAACTTCCAATACCAACGGATTCTCTTCATCTATGAAATAGGGGTACTCCAAATTTACATTCAGATTAGAATACAAGGACCTCATTATCGCAATCGCGGACTTATTTGAAGCAAAAATTTTATTTCGACGAGATCTTAATTTGTCGTCAGGTACTTCATGTATTGATCCGTGGAGCAAAACTCCATGATTCTGACAAAGATGATCCAAAAATCTCTCTGTAGTGATTCCAATTTCTTTTAATTCTCTTAATTCTTCAAGGGAAATTCTTCTAGCTCCCTCCTCCCCCTCCTCAAAATGTTTTTTATAAAATTCTTCCATTTTCAGCTCAATCTCTTTTTCTTTCGAGCTTTCAACATTGCTTTTATTTGTAATGTTTTGTTCAGGCTCCGGTTTGAATTTCTCCATAATAATCCTTTTAATAAAATTCTTAATTTAAAGAACTTGTTATTTACAACACTGGCGGAGGGGATGGGATTCGAACCCATGTGCGGCTTGCGCCGCGCTTGGTTTTCGAGACCAGCCCGTTATGACCACTTCGGTACCCCTCCACATGGGGGTATTTTAACATTTGATCGATTCAACCATCTATAAATGTTCAATAAGTTTGGTTATTTAGAATGGTGGGCGCTCCTGGACTCGAACCAGGGACCGGTCGCGTATAAGACGACTGCTCTAACCAACTGAGCTAAGCGCCCGGAGATTTCCTAAAAGATTTGGAAGGGCAGGAAAATTCTACCAAAATAGCATAAAATATTCTACCTGATTTTGAAAAATCCGGTATCGTAAACTCGCCCGGTTTCTGTTGCAGCAACGAATTTAATATAATGTTCTTTGTTTGGAAGCACTCCTCCAATGAGCAGATCCCGCTTCCCATCGATCCAGCCAATCTCTTTCTTGTTCGAGTAAAGAGTGCTAGTTCCATAGAATATTTGCCCGTTCAAAGGTCTAGATGTCTCTAAGTTGACACGTATCTCCGTTCCTCCGGTTACCTTTTCCGCAGAAAAATCCTTTATAGGTGTCCAAGATCTTATGTATAGGTAAGCTCCCGCGAGTATGCTTATTGTAACCCCGATAGCCGATATACCGGCTAATAGAACAACGTACTTTTTATTTATTTCTTCTTTTTGTTCCTTGGTGTTGTTGTTCATTCTTCCTCTAAAGGATCTTTTACCTTCATCTCCCTTCTTTTTTCCCATTCTTTTTCTTTTTGGCTGCGATCCTTCTCAAGCTGCCTCTCGATCTCATCCACTACCTGTATCAAAGCTGTTTCAAGGGAATAATTAACCTCTTTGGTAAAGTAAGTCTTTCCGTCGGCATTTATATCCAGCCGAACTTCGAAGGTGTCTTCCTCAGCTCCTTTATTTATAACCACCCTAGCCATTACTGCGTCCTGAGGAAGATGCGAGAAAAATCTTTCCAGCTTGCCGATCTTCTCTCTAGCAAGGAAAGTATTACTTTCTGAAAGGTCTATATTGTCGGAAGAGATTTGGTAATTCATATACACCAATCTTAACAAATCTTGCTTAGACAAATAACATTTTTCGTCTTTTATTGAGCAGGAGCGCTATCCTCAGAGATTTTTTCCGGATCAACATCAAGGTTGACAACCAGATTTAAATCTTCTATCAAAGCTTGAATATCCTCTTCAGAAAGGCCATGCGCGTCCGCCCCATGTCCAATCGTGTCGAAAGCGGCTGCCATACATCCCACGCATTGAAGGTCGTAATTCATGAATACCTCAGCAGTTTCAGGATGCTTTTCCAAAAGTTCGGCAATGTTTGTATTTTCGTCTATTTCCATTTACTCATTCCCTTCTTCAAAAGATTCGAGAGCGTTCTTTAAGGCAGTAAGGACTAGTGTAGCACATCTTACTCTGCTCATGCTGATGTCAATATCAAGTAAGTCGAGTAATTTTTCTTGGGTCAAATTTTTTGCTTCTTCTATTGATTTTCCTTCTACATATCCAAGTACTTTTTCCGTGGAGATAGTACTTACGGCACAGGAAGATCCTTCAAATGCGGCGCTTTGTATTTTTCCGTTTTTGATTTTCAACCGCAGTTTTATGGTGTCGCCACATAAAGGATTTTCCTCTTCGGAGTATGCATTTGCGTTCGGGAGTTCCTTTTTGTGTTTAGGATCTTTGTAGATCTCCATCATTTCTTCTCTGTATAAGCTGTCCATTTTATTTCAAGACTTTTAAAGCTGTTTTTAGCTCTCTATAAAAATAATCCACTTCCTCATTAGTGTTGTAAAGGTAAAAGCTTGCTCGGGTGGATGCCTCCAAATCCAGCTCGGTATGTAAAGGCATCGCGCAATGTTGTCCGGCCCGCACCGCAATACCTTTTGAGTTTAGAATGGCCGCAATATCGTGTGGATGGGTGCCTTCAACATAAAAAGATATCAGTCCAATTCTGTTGTCATCATCTTTAGGCCCAATTATTTTCAGGCCGGCTATTTGTTCTAAAAGTTCTATAGTATGTTTCGCCAACCTCCTTCCATGGTTGTTGATCTCCCGCATTCCTACGGATTCAAGGTATTTAACAGCAGCGGCTAGACCTATTGCGCCAGCTACATTAGGTGTCCCGGCTTCGTATCTATAGGGGGCTCCAGCCCATACCGCCTTGTCGAGAGATACTTTTTCTATCATTCCGCCGCCCACAATTCCCGGTTCAATTTTTTCCATTAGATTCTTTCTGATCCACAGCCCCCCGATACCCATAGGACCTAGCATTTTGTGTCCTGAGAATACAAAGAAGTCGCATCCCAAGCTTCTCATGTTGATAGGAATATGGGGAGCTGATTGAGCCCCGTCAACCAACAGTAAAATATTTTCATCACTGCCTTTTACTATGGAGGCAATTTCCTTTATGGGAATTATTGATCCTGTAACGTTTGATACGTGGGATATCGTTACCAATTTGGTTTTTTTGGACAGAAATCTTTCTATTTTATCCAATATTTTCTTGCTATAGTCGGACGATGTTTCGTTAGGTTCCGGTGTAATATCTATGGTCTTGAGAATCGCTCCCCTTTCTTTGCAAAGGCGTTGCCAGGGAACAAAATTACTGTGATGTTCAAGATTTGAGGTTATGATCTCATCTCCCTCAGACAGAAGATTTTTGATCCCCACGGAAAGGTGGTTTACCGAATGAGTTGTTCCGTTAGTAAATATGAGTTCTTCAGGGGAATTTGCCCCAAGGAACTTTGCAAGGGTTGTTCTTGATTCTTCATACTGTCTTGTAGCGTTTTCGCTGAGAGTGTGAATGCCGCGATGGACGTTTGCATTGTTCTTGGAGTAGAATTCAGTTATCGCATCTATGACTTGTTTAGGTTTTTGAGAGGTTGCAGCGTTGTCAAAATAAACCAAAGGGCTACCTTCTATATCCCTTCCCATAATGGGAAAGTCTTTCCTTATTTTAAACGGATCAAGTTTTTGGTTTATTTTATTCTTTCTACTCACGCTAATCTCATCTTATCTGCTAAATAATCTTTATAGTAATTTCTAGCGTCTTCCCAAACTATAGTGCTCAAAACCTCTCTTAGGAAGCTTTCCTTTAGGAGCAGCTCGCTCTCTTTTTCTGGAATACCTTTGCTATTTAGGTAAAGCATCTGCTCCTCATCAAAATCGGTTAGAGTTGTGCTGTGCCTCACATCTACTTCCATATTCTCTATTTCAAGATGGGGTCTGGCTTTCCAAACCACCTCATCTTCTTCCGCAAGACCCTTCGCATCCATGGTCCCTTTTACGTTCTTTGATTGTGCCGGAACTTTAATATTGCCAAAAAAATCAAATTTTCCGCCTCGGCTAAGAACCGTTCTCACTATAACCGATGATTCTGTGCGGGAAGCAAGATGCTCAATATTGATTGATAATTTGATCCGATCCTTTTTAATGAACTCCGCTAGAATGAATTGGGCGCTGGTTCTCTCCACCGGCATCTTAATCGTAATTTCACTTCTTTGGACGTCTTTTAATGGTTTAAGAATGAAGAATGAGGTTTCTCCAATTTCAAAAGAAATCTTATCTTTCAGATCGACTTTGGCAATTTTCATTTTATTTGGCTTTCCATTAATTTATTAAATTCTAACGCATATTCCAAAGGAAGTTCTCGGATGACCGGTTCAATAAATCCCTGAATGATTGCATTCCTGGCTTCCATCTCGGTTAATCCCCTAGAGATAAGATAGTTGACCCTTTCCTCATCTAATTTTGTAGCGCTGGCTTCGTGTTCGATTTTTGATCTACCGCATTTTATTTCTAACTTGGGGAGGCTTTTTGATTTGGCACCTTCGTCGAGTAGAAGGCTGTCACATCTTATCTGCGCTTTTGTGTTCTTCGCAGAGGCTTCCACTCTCAATTCCCCCACATAATTTGCCTCCGATCCTTTTCTTGCTATTGACCTTGAAATTACTCTGGATTTTGTTCCCATACCTTCATGGATCATACGTGCGCCGGCGTTTATTTTTTGTCCCTTAGTAGAGTAAGTAACGGACAGCATTTCTCCGAAAGAACCTTCTCCTCTAAGATAGCAGGAAGGATATTTCATTGTTTCTTTTGATCCCAGATTTGTGTCTACCCAGGACATCCTGCCTTTTCTCTCAACGGAGGATTTTTTTGTGACCATGTTTTGGACGTTTTTTGACCAGTTTTGGATGGTGGTGTACCTCATATGAGCATTTTCCCCCACAAAAACTTCAACTACTCCGGCATGTAGGGCCTCTTCAGAAAAGGATGGCGCGGTACATCCCTCCACGTAGTGAGCGGAACTGTCTTTCTCTACTATTATTAGAGTACGTTCAAATTGTCCCAGATTTAACGCACCTATTCGAAAGTATGCTTGCAAAGGTAATTTTATCTGCGTATTGCTTGGAACGTAAAGGAAAGAACCGCCGGACCAAAAAGCTCCATTTGCAGCGGCGTAGAGGTTGTTCTCCGGTTTGACTAATTTACCGAAATATCGTTTAAAAAGTGCGGGGTGATTTTTAAGCCCTTTTTCAATGTTTGTGAAAACCACTCCTTTTTTACCCAATCTTCTTTTTAGAGAACCGTAAATGGCTTCGGAGTTATATTGGGTTTCTATTCCGGCCAGAAAATCTTTCTCGGCTTGGGGAAGACCCAGGACATCAAAAGTTTCCTTTATTTCTGCAGGAATATCTTCCCACTTATTCTTCTTTTTGGCAGCGGGATCTTTGTAATAGTTAATTTGTTTAAGGAGTTTCTTTTCCATGGGAGTTGCCTTATTTCTTAACGCCTCAAATTTTTTCAGAGAGTTGAGCCGATACTCCAGGATCCATTCAGGCTCATTTTTAGCACTAGATATTTTCTCGACGGTTTTTTTGGTTGCGGGATTATAGAGTTTCATATCCTTCATTTTTGATTCTTTCGATCAAAATCTTACCGTTCTCTGCCACGATCCTTCCTTCTTTCATGACGAACATTTTATAAGGATTTATTTTGAGTGCTACTTCAGGGCTGTGTGTGATAAAAAGAATGGTGGATTTTTTTCTTTTGTGATGTTGCTTTAAAAATCTAAGAATTGTTTTTAGGCTGTCAATGTCAACTCCGCTGTCTATTTCATCAAGAACAATTAATTCGGGGTCTATCAAGAGCATCTGCAGTATTTCCATTTTTTTTCTTTCTCCTCCGGAAAAGCCTTCATTCAGATAACGTTCTTTGAAATGCAAAGGAAGTTGTAGCTTGTTCATTTCACTATCCAAAAGTTTGGAAAATTCTCCGGGAGAGAGATTATTTTTGTGGTGCTTGCCGTAGATAAGTTTAAGATACGAAAAAACGTTCAATCCGCTTATTTGGGGGGGATTCTGGCGGGAAATAAATATCCCCATCAGTGATCTTTCGTTAGGTTCCTTGGGAGTTATGTCGATTTTTTTGTAGGCTAAAGAACCCTCGGTAAGAATAATCTTGGGGTCTCCTTCTATGACTTTGGCCAGAGTACTTTTCCCTGAACCATTTGGTCCCATAAGAACATAGATCTTGTTTTTCTCTAGATTTATGCTCACGTTTTTAATAATAGCGGACGGATCATCCTGGGGTCTTGCAGTAACATTCTCAATCTTTAACATAGAAGTCTGTTTCAGCTAGCGCACAGTAACTGTTACCGTATAAACACGTTATATTTACTGAATAAAATACTTTTCGGCCCTTTTTAGTCTTTTTTAATAGGCCGGTCTCTTCCATTTTTGAGAGATGGTGCGATACGGTAGGCTGAGTAAGGCTCATTCTTTTTACTATTTCTCCAACGGAAGCTCCCTCGCTTCTCTTGATGGTATTGAATATTTCCAGCTTTGACTTAACGCCAAGCTGTTTAAAGCATCTGTGACACATATATAGATGATAGTCTATATGATGTTAGGTGTCAATTTTCGGAGAAAAACATTTCTTTTGCAGAGTATTTAGTTGGCGACAAATCTGACATAAATATCCTCTTGAGCGTCGTAAAAGCCTCCGGCTAAGTACCATTTCCAGTAACCATCCACAAAATATCTGTTACTAGTGTCGCAGCCCGGAATGCCCTGATAACAAGCGACTGCTTCATGCCAATTTACTACATCGGCTCTTCTATAAAAGTTTCTCAATATCGTTGCTCCCGCATCCAAACAGTAGTTAAGATCATAGAGCCCTTCAACAGTATAATTTGGATGAACCGGGGTCACGGGTGTTTCCGATCCGTCAGGATTTATTATGGTAGCTCCTCGTGGACGATAGACTTGAGCGGTGCAGTAGGCTCCGGCAGTGTTCCTTATCATTCCGCACTCCCCGTCTTCTCCTATTTGAATGTACTGTGAGAGCCTGCTTTCTTGCACCCATAAAGCAAGCAGTACTTCTCTAGGTATTCCGAACCTATCTGCAGTGTTATTTACTGCTGTGACCATATCTCTCAACATTATTCCACATCTTCGGGCACCTCTTTGGAAAACTACTGAGATAGTGCCTTCAGGTAGATCATGCCAATCAGGCACCCCCTCCCAGTCAACATATTCCTCGGTAATGTCTCCCACAACGTCTCCAACATATGTGTTTTGCACCATAGAGGAGCTTACCGGTCGGTCAATATTGTTTATGTGAAGACCTACTGCCTGCCTCAAACCATCTGTCAGAGTTGAATATTCTGTCCCATGTCTTTCTATACCAATTGAGTTTTCTTGGAACTGGGGACCTCCATAAACGTCAGTAGTAAATGTAATACCTCTTCTGGCAAATTCTTTAGCAGCTTCTGGAGGTAAAAATCCGGCAGCAATTTTTTCGGTTTCCTGTAAGGGATATCTCATATCCAACACTTCTGAGTTACCTTCAACTTCCAATTCAAACTCGGTTGCAATCCCATAACAATCGTATTCTTCCGTTGTTACAGTACATACTTCACATCTTTCGATATCTCCCGGATCTTCGGGATCGCACACAAACACACATTCGCAATCAGGATCGCACAGGTCTCTTTCAGGATCTTCCCCCTCCCTACAAGGGGTACACCCTTCCTGTTCTCTTGTTAAGATACATCCTTCTTCCGGAGGAGCAAAAACTTTAACGAGCTCATAAAAAATTACCTCGATTGTACCCCAAAGATCTTGGAATATCGGCCAACCATAAAACGTCATGTTTGACTGACTTCCCCCTCCTGGATCTATATAGCCGCGGGGTGTTTCCTCACATCTAACCTCATTATTTATTATGGTACAGTCCAAGAGATTATATTGTGCGGCAGAACTTCCTGTAGGTATACTGAGGGCATCTTCAGGATGCGCCGGCTCTTGAAGAAGAGTAGTTCTGGTGAAAGGATGTTCTCTATGCGGATCAATATCTGTGTTGGAGATCATACAATGATCAAAACCTTTTATACTTGTATGATGTCTTCCGTCTCCGGGTTCGCCTATTACTAGTTCAGGAGGGGTTTCATTGTAAGTATGGAGATGTAATGATCTTAATCCAGGTTCTACGATCAGATCGCCGAATCTTCCTTCGGGATCCTCTATCTCACGTTCGGGAACCGTCATGTAGGCCAAGCCCAGGCTATTTGCGGAACCCGTTGCAACAGGCCTGCTATAGTTTCTAGCGTGCTCCTCTTCAAGCACCGTGGGCTCGTAATCTGCGTAAAATTTCTCTGTTCTATAGGCTCCATCTTCTACTGTACCGTAAGAATTGTTTTTAGCCTCCGTTTTTATGTCTATAAGCTGTCCGGTATGATGTCCGTCAATAAATCCGTGTCTCCAAATAAACGAGTAAGGTATATAATCTTCTGTCAGTAAAAAATGACATCCTTCTTCTTCGGGGTGGCAATATTCTTCATCCGAGTTATTATGCTCTGAATGCCACCAAGTTGTCGGAGGACGTATTTGGCTCAATAACACCTCTTGTCCGGTATCAAGAGTACAGATCACCCAGTCCTCTCTATTCATTCCCCAGTATATGTTCACTAGACTTAAAGCGTTGTTATCTCCATAGGGAGGTTGTAATAATGTAATGAATCCGGCTACTCCCTGGGAATTTAGATTCATTTCCTCTATAGATGTATAACTAGAATAAGAGTTACTGTAATTATTTGACTTTCTTATAAATTCACAGGGCACAACTTCAATGTTTTCACACCAAGGCCTATGTCTATCACAAGTCTCCCAATAAAATCCTCCTTGTAGAAAAGCCCCCGGGCTACCTGTAAGAAAGTGAAGTGCTGATGTCACTTGTTCCCAATTTCCATACCATGCTCTTGTATCAATAGGGCCCTCGTATTTAAACCCTATAAGATGATTTACAATATTTCCTGCCGCATCCAAGAATCGATCTAAAAAGCCGGGCTCGTCCAAACTTGTACCTCTTAAACTACCGTCTCGAGGTTCTGTGAGGGTCAGATGGCCAGTATGTTGTGGTTCTGCTCTATTTATGGAACTTACTTGTGATCCCGGACCACAGTGCCCCGTACCCAAGTCTGTTCGGTCAGTGTAATATAACTCCGCAGGACATTGATTATAAGTTGGGCAATCTTCTGATTCGGCGCAGGAAAAATGAACCGCAGGATGGCTTGAAAAATTAGGTTCACCTGGGTTGGGAGGGCATTTTAGAGCAAGTTCCACTGGGGCTAGAACCGTTCTATTGGCACTAAAGTCAAAATCAAAAGGGTATTTGGGATAAGGTCCGGTTGGAGAAGTACCGTTAAGCAGCGGTATCTTAAATTCCAGAACTCCTCTAGGAGCGCCCCCTCCCACCCGTGCTCTCGGAAGATAAGCATGATATCTATTTGCTAAAGGATCTTGTTGAAGATGGTTCAGGCCAACTTGGATCACTTCATGGATCTCATTGCCGCAAAGGACTCCCATAAAATTGGTATTAAAGAAGCTATTAGGTCTTAAATAAGTATCAACAAAGAAATAGCCGTGCTCATTAGTTCTTGCGGTAGCTTCAAAATCGAGGATTGTTTCTCCAATACCGTCGAGCCCTGTTTGACGGCCCTGATAGACACAGAGCGTGGCTCCTTCTACAGGGGTTTGTGTTACCACATAATTATCTCTTGTTGATTGTAGCGTACTTACCACCCTTCCCACAATGGTTCTTGGGATGCGGTCGGGTAAATGCTCACGATCAATTCTACATAGAGATGCGTCCCCCTCCGGTATACCTTCACCCGAAAGCAGCCCCGCTTCCCAGCCAACCGTCTCAAATCCAACCAGACCCCACCCCTCCATGAAGTAGAAGGTATCTCCTTGACCCGGTCCCGACAGAACTCTTAAAACTATTAAATTTGCAGGATTCGTTATTCCTGTGCAGAATTCAAATTCGTTGGGACCATAAAATCTAGAAAATTCAATTGTTTGGCTGCCTTCCGGAACCCAAGCAGGATATCCTGATAGATTAGTTAATTCACAGGCGTAGAGAGGAGGCAAATTATAATTGTATTCCCCACTTCTAACTCCCGAATCTACCGGTACTATCATGTGTGCTCCGGTAAGCCAGCTATCGCCCACGGACGCTCCTGTGGGAGCCCAGAAAGAGCCGGTTCCTGTTACCTCATCACCGGGGTTGAAGGTTTCTTGTTGAGGGTAGAGCGCATAAATGGCTTTATTTCCATTTACACACAACGCATCTTGGAATCCCGGCATTACCGGTGCCCAGCTAGTATCTTCGCGCCTGTAGTAACCATCTCCTCTTATAAAAAATTGCTCGTAATTTGTGTTTTTATACTGACGCACGCCCCCAGATCCTGGTTCTCCGGTAAAATGTATATGCTCGCCGGTACTTAGTGTATGAGGTACGAAGTGGGGTTGGGCGATGTAATTTCTGAAATCAACCCATCCTTGAGCGGATACTTCAAATCCAAAGAAGATGGTGATTAGAATCGTAACTAAAAAAATAACAGTTCTTCTCATATATAAAAAATTATACCAAACACTTTTACCTAAAACATCCAAATTCTGTATAATCAATTTCATGGAGAAAATAAAGGCCGCACTCTACGTTTATGTAAAAAGCTTGACTTCAGTTCAATACTATAATGAGATCATACAAACAAGCACCAAATTCTCCCTCAAGTATTACGTAGCTTTAGCATTAATTTTCACTCTAATTACGTCGCTATCTTTATCTCTTAGCATACTTCCCCGGATAGAAAGAGGCATCAATCAGGTGATAGATCATACTTTAGGTTTAGTAGAGGAGGATCTTGTAATTACCATTGAAGAAGGAGTGATGTCTATTAATAAAGAAGAGCCTTATATAGTGCCCGCAAATGGTGTGGGAGGAGTGGAAAGGGAAAATCTGCTGGTTATAGACTCCGAAGGTACGCTGGAAGATTTGGAACAAACTTACGATACTTTTGTTTTGATTAATTCAGTCAACATCATTGTTCAAATGGAAGAAGAAACAATCGTTCAGCCTCTAAGAAACTTACCCGACGGCACATACTCAAGAGAGGATTTGGAGTCAGCGATCAGCTGGATCCAGCCGCTTTTAAGCCTCGTACCTTATTTAGTAGGTTTTATGCTGGTTCTCGGGGTTCTAATGTACTATCTGGTGTTTCGTTTGCTTTATCTTTTTCTTGTAGCCGTGGTACTGGGTGTACTTGGACTCTTTCGAGATTTGGGTCTTGGATATAAAAAATATTATCAAATAGCTATTCATAGCATGACGTTACCTTTGACGCTAGAGCTTCTTCGGAACACGTTCTCTTTGGATTTTCACTTCCCTTATTGGTTCATAATTACAAACATACTTTTTGGCGCCGTTGTTGTGTTAAAACTGGACGTTTCAGGAAAAGATCTCTCCTCTGGAGTTGATAGCACTGACAGAGAGGGAGAAGATTCTTTTATTGATGAAATATCCACGGAGAATGATTCTTTTGGAGAGACCGATCGTGAAAACGGAGAAAATAAAGATACTAACCCCAAAAGCGATAAGATCGACGATGAATAGATACTTCAGCGATTGAATCAAAGCCGAGCGCCGTTCCTGCTAGCCAAAACTACTGTTTTTGACCATCTATGGTAGAATTTCGTTGTTAATGATCCTCGGTAGCTCAACGGTAGAGCAACCGGCTGTTAACCGGTAGGTTGCTGGTTCGAGTCCAGCCCGAGGAGCCATGATTGACTACTTGCAAAATTAAGGATTGTGTCAAAGGGTTTTACCGCTTCGTAATGGATTTCTTTACCTTCTATCCCAAGGTTCGATAGTACGAATTTGATTAACTGTCTTCGCTCGCTTACTTCCGAACTTATAAGGAGTTTGTACGCTCGCTCAGACAACTCTAACAGGTGTTTTGCAGTGATGTAATAGTTATCTTCGGCTTCTTGGAGCATGGCTACTCTGGTGTCAATTTCGTCAACCTGATTTCAATCAAAGATTGAACGAGGGTGTGGCTGGCTCCGCTAGAGTCAACGCCATAAGATCTCAAATCAAGCAGACACTGTTTCAATTTGACACCGTAAATGAAGTGGAGATTTCCATCTACGGTGAGGTTGAAGGAATACTACAGCCCTAATCTTTAGTTTTTGCTGATCTTGATCATGTATATTAGCAAATACATTACATTTCAGATAAAATGTTTTTTGCCGATACAGCCGGCAAAAGTTTTTTACGCCAGTATCTTGATTCTGCATGTATCTTTGAGTATAGATTTGTATAATTGATTTATGTTTGTTAGTAGAACTCTATTACCTAAACTACCCTTTATATTATTTTTCCTTGTGGTTTTGGGAATTAGCTTCTACACAGTAGGGGATTATGGTATTTCCGTTGACGAGCCCACTCAACATCGTCATCTAAAAATCACCGGAAGAAAGATAATGGAGACATTTGGTTTAATGGAATATGCTCCAGAAACTATAGCCGAGGCTGAGAAATCAGAAATTTAGAGATTCTTCACTCTCTATATTATCGGATATTATTTGGACACATAGTTCTTTATGCCCTGAAGGAATATTCTTACAGTCATCTAAATTCATAGATTGATAAATATTATTTGAAACACATTTATTTTGAACACACGAACATGTATAAAGTGTTGGAGCGCAACTTAGCCCGAGAACTTTAGAGACAAAGGAGTTATAGTACTCCCACCCATCGTTAACACACGAAAATTCATCACACCAACCTCTTGAGATAGTTTTAACGGAACAATCCGTATCAACGTTACAGGAATAATTCGGTCTGTTAATGGTTTTATTTACTAAGAATTCGTCCCATCCCATTAGTAACACCATAAAAAATATCATGATTATGAGAAGAAACTTTCTATTTTTAACCCAATCCGCTACTAATATAATCAAACAAGCTATGAGGTAGTAGTAAGGAGCAAGTAGAATAGACATATTCGTTAAATATGATCTTGATCCTAGAGGGTTGAGTACATAGTAGGAAAATGGTGAGGTAGAGCTCCCCCCAAGGTATTACACTGAAACTATAGATATAAATTAGTACAACAAGGAAAACCTTTGCTACGCTTGGTTTTAGAAAAGTGAGCCTTTCTTTTACAGCCATCTAGCGTGCCCCTCTTCAATAAAAATTAACTTAAAACCATCGCCTAAGCCGACCAAATATACCTCTCGATTGTAAATTGAACCACTCAGGTAAACATTTACTAGGAACCAATCCGAATAAGTTGGGTGCTCCTCTACCGCTAAGCTCTCAAAATCTAAATGTTCGGATAAGACCTTTTCCATCCCTACTCTAGCCCTTTCCTTTTCCCCTAGCGCCATATCGTAATACCAACTATTGGGGCTCTTTTCCTTTGTAACCGGATCGTAAAGCGAATAAAAGCTTTCGTATGGGGGGTTTTCTGTTTCCCCATCGTCCCACCAATCAGAAACATTTTGTACAAAAGTTTCTCTAACCACTAAAAAGCTTTCGTAAGAATCAACAGCCGCATAATCATTTGTGTCAGTAGCTTCCAAAAAAACCTCAAAAGAACAAGTATGAATATTTCCATACATAACGCCTGTCGCTTCCCCTCCTCCCCAAGGACGCATCTCTCTACTCCAATCGAAGTAAGTTACAAAAAATTCTGATTCATTCATCCAAACGGGAAAATTACTAAAGGTACAATGAGCATTTCCATCCTCGACAGAGTAAGTTACCGTAGAACCTATAGGCCCTGTTCCAGAATTAACGAGTATATACTCATCTCCGGGCGACCAAAGAATACTTCGCTGAGTGAGAGAATTTGTAGTGTATGTACGAGTTTCCATAGTATTTAGGTCTAGAATGAAAAACTCCCCCGTTTCAATTTCTTCAAAAGAATCAGGAGGAGAATCTATAAATGCAATTCTTGTTTTATCATTAGATATTGAGTAGGCGTATACATTAGGTAATAGAAGCGTTTTCTTTTCAGTAAGAGATTGTTTGAGGAATAGCTCATATTCTTTCGTGTGTAGTAATATTGAAGATGCCAAAACCTCGGAAGGGACATCCTCACTCTTTGTATATAAAGGTATTTTAGTATCAAAAAAGCTTTCAAAGGAGTCATTGGGTATTTTCGCATCAGAGGAGCTTTCGGAAAAGCCGCCAAGATTATTTAAGAGATGGATACTTCTCAACCAAATAAAAGTTGTAATTGACAGGGCAAGAAAGGTGATTATTAAAGGGATAAAAAATTTTAATCTCTTAGGCTGGGAAGTCTTGTCGTTAAGATTTTGATCAGGATATAAAGAGGCAGGAGGGCTTTCATTATCATGCATAGGGTTAGTATAACAGAAGCGGTTTTTTGCATCCATTTCTGTGAGTTACAAACAAAACCGCCTTATAAATAGCACCTCAGTATCTTGAGTAAGCGGTCAAAATATTGAGAAGTATCTTGACCTCTCCGAAAAATTTCAAAGGCAGTTTGAGCAGAGTGTTATACTGTGCGTGTATGCAACGTAATGTTGTATTGTCTTCTTATACTACCTTCGGTTTTGGGGGTGCTTGCAAATATTTTTTCTTAATAACGAACTGTTCTGATGTTGAAGATGCCCTAAAGATAGCGCATAAAGAAAATCTACCCTTTTATGTTTTGGGGGGCGGTAGCAGCACCATAGTCTCTGATCAAGGGTTCTCAGGGGTTATTTTAAAAATGGCAAATTCGAGTTTTTCTTCTAAAGACAGAGGAGAGTATGTGGAATATTTAGTTGGAGCAGGCGTCTCTCTCAATGACCTTGTTTTGGAAACGGTTGATAAAGGTTTATTTGGACTTGAATGTCTAACAGGTATCCCCGGAGAAGTGGGAGGTGGCGTTGTTCAAAATGCAGGTGCATATGGCCAAGAATTGAAAGATACTGTTAGCGAAGTCACTGTTTATGATATAAAAACCGGAAAAGAAAACTGTTTATCAAATTCTGATTGCGGTTTTGGCTACCGGACAAGTGTCTTCAAAAAACACCAAGATAAAATTATCCTTAACGTAAAATTTAAATTTAAAAAAGAGGGCGTACCCAATATAGATTATCAAGACCTGAACAACTACTTTGAAAGCGCGGTAAAGCTTACTGTAAAAGATATTTCAAATGCTGTGTATGCTATAAGAAAGTCTAAATCCATGCTTTACGACATTGAGGATGTGGATAGTGTTGGTGTTGGTAGTTTTTTTACTAATCCGGTTATATCAAAAAATCACTTTCGAAAAATATGCGATGCAAGAGGTTTGGGCGATATTCCCTTTTGGGAGGTTAGCACAGATACCGTAAAATTATCCGCAGGCTGGTTGATAGAGCAAGCGGGATTTTCAAAAGGATACACTTACAAAAATGCCGGTCTATCTTCTAAGAATGCCTTAGCAATAGTAAATAAAAACTGCACCTGTGCCACAGAAGTTATGGAATTTAGTCAAATGATCGTGGGCGCGGTTCAAGAAAAATTTGGGATAGTAATTACACCTGAACCAGAATTTCTCGGCTTTTAGGACATCCTTGACCCATGTATGAAGCATTTTAGCCAATCCGTGGAGAGAACTTCTTGAAGGAATTCAACAGCCCTCTTCATAAAATCTCCTTGACGGCTCCCCCCAAACACTATAGTCCATTTCCATATCCGTATTCTTCCATGATTAGATTTTATACTATCTCTAAAAAACATATTAAACGAACATCCCCTCTACAGCAGATTGATTTGCAAAGGGGAAAGAATCTTCCTTTCTAACACCTTACAGATAATACTATACCCCGGTCAAAAGTGGTCAGCATCGATGTTAGAATATACAATATGCGCATAGTTTTTGTTACAACCGCTTCTTCTGAGGGTGCTGGTGGAGATGGTCGGGTGGCGAGAGAATTATCAGAAGCTTTATCCCAAGAACACGATGTGCTATTAGTTCTTTCGGGGGAGCGTACATCCAAAATTAAGCTGACTCCTTCACTAAGTCATTTTGAGATTTCAGGTAAACGGAGAGGGGACATCTACGTACCTTTCATGACTCCTCCGAAAATCACTAAGCTTGCAAAGAACTTGCGCGAATTCTCCCCTGACATCGTTCATCTGCATGATCAAGGTCCGATCCCCTTTGTGGCTTTACTTTGGGCGCTCAAGAATAACGTGCCCGTTGTCTTCACATCGCACACTATTCCGTCTGAAATTATATCCTTTGGTCTTTCGGAAGCCTTTTATAAAACGAAAAAAATATTGGATAGCCGTTTTCTAGAAGCCTATTTCGATCTGTTTTTGAAAAAATCCTCTGCAATTGTAGCCATTAATGACGCTGTTTTAAAGGATCTGAGATCCTTAGGAGTGAAATCACCTATCTATAACATTCCTAATGGCCGTCATCTCCATTTCTATGATAACTTAGATTTTGCAGATATTAAGGAAGTGCCCAAAAGGCTTCTATTTGTCGGTTATATAACGGAAAGAAAGAATCAAGAGTATCTTATCGAGGTTATGAGATATTTACCAAGAGAAGATTTTGTTCTTGATCTAGTGGGAGTACCTCTTAATGATGATTACGGAGCATTTATTAAAGATAAGGCTTTTTCCAGCGATGTTGCTGTGAATTTTTTGGGAAAAGTATCTCATTCCGAAGTTCTTAAGCACTTGGAAAAAGCCCATTTTTTTATTTCAGCATCTTTGAAAGAAGTGCAGAGTTTGGCAATCATTGAAGCCTTGGCGTCAGGAACTCCGGTTGTATCCCTGAACAATGAAACAACGGAAGAACTAGTTGATCTAGAAGTAGGTTTTAATTTTGACCAGAGCGCTTCTCCGATGGATTTTGCTAATAAGATCACAGAACTATCACGCCTCAGCAGCCAGAGTTATAGAAGTATTTGTTCGGCGTGTAAAGATAGGGTTTCAAACATGGATTGGTCCTTTGTTGTTAAAGAGACCTTGCTAATGTACGAAGATGTTCTGGCAGGATTTGATGGCGAGAGTCGTCTAAGGAATTTATCTTCTCGCTTGATGGGCATTCCCGAAGATCTTCTCAAAATCATATCAATGGAAGAGAGATGATTAAACTCTCAAAGACTCCACGCCGTTTTGGGAAAGTATTCAATAAACTTGGTTTAAATGCTCTTTTTTGGAATGGATCTAAATTTCAATAAAAAATCTATTATGCGCGGATTATTCGTGCACATTAACACGACCGGTCTTAACAAAAGAAATTAAAATATAGTTGCCATTTAAAACTTACTTCTTCACTTATTTTATGTTATACCACCCGTTAGGATGTAGATCGTAGGATACCGGGGGCGATAGTTCTCCCTCCCTACAGTGGTTTACTGGGAATATTCTTATCCTCTGACTTCTGTCTACATTCGGAAGGAAGATGTGGCCATTATTTATGGCATTTTTAACTATCCAGGGATAGCTGCCGGTTCCATCATCTATTAGGATGTTCACTTTGTTAGCACTATATTGAGTCCAGGTAACGAACATTCCAGACACACCGTCTCTTTCATCCGGGACAACTCTAATCCAAGTGGTTTCATCAGGTTTAATCCAATGACATCGAGTATCCGGGTGGAAAACGTTTCTAAGAAAGGTCCAAATCTTCGAAGTACTTTCTTCAGGCTCGAAAGTTACAAATTCCGTAAAATGGGTTGTCCAAATGATTAGATTGTCCGGTTCGTTAGGAAGTACTTCGTTGTACTTACAAACGCCGCCCGCACTTAGCTGGTCTTTTACCTGTGCGTAATCATCGGCTTTACAGACCGTATCAATATTTGTGAATTCTCCTACATCAGGATCTATATATCCGATATTTTTACCACCTTCACCGGGGATCAGTAATCTGATAGGTCGGGAAAAAGTAAGCCCTACATTTCCTCCGATCTTGATTGTTACTCCCAGATCGCTGAAGTTGTCAGGTTCTGCAGACGGTTCAGTAAGAATTTTTGGTAAGACAAATAAATCATCCCATTCTAAACTGCCCGATATGGTAAAAACTTCTTCAGGAAAAGTAACCAAGACCCTTGATGCTTCCGTTGCTAAACCTTCAGTCAGAAACGCTAAAGAATTCCCTACAAGATCTTCCGCCAAGAATACTTTTTTTTCATTCTCGACAGTTGTGAAAACAGGGAATTGCGTGTTCTCGCTTCCCGGCGTTATGTGATAGTTGCATCTGCTGTAATTTGGAGGACACACCGTAGTGTTAAGAGAAGAAAAGTGCGTGATTCCCCACCCTTCCGTTCCTTCAGTAAAGGTTTCGTCTATATAATAATCGATCTCGGGCCTATCGCCTTCATAGTCATCGGTTGTGGATTCAGCACTTAGGACTAAGTAGATAACTCCGTCGGCCATCGCTACCTTGTGGTCGCTTTGAGCTTTCTTGGACATATAGGTGCTGGAAAGAGTCCACGTATCATTTTGTACTTTGTATATCTGAACATTATCGGTTCCGTCATTGTTCATGATTTGAGGTGTCTTATCTCCGCCGAAATAGTAAATTTTTGTTCCGTCCGTATTAGGTGCCGCAGCCCCATGGGCCCTAAGCAAGGGCATGTCTTCTTTCTGCGTCCAGGTGTTATCTACAACGTCAAACACATAGGTAGATTTAGTGTAATTTGCGTGGGCTTGAGTTCCGTGACCTCCGAAAGCATATATCTTATTCTCATATGAAGTGGAAATAGGTCCGCCGTAAGTAGCATGGACTCTTACATCTTCTTCGGGGGTTGGGGTAGCGCTTTGATAAGTTCTTTCCCACACTAAAGTGGAATCAATCTGATAGACGGTAGCATAATACTCCTCACTTAGATATAGAAACCCGAAAAAATAAGCATTGCCGTCGTAAGTTGTAGCTCCGGTAAGTGAGAAATTTTCAGGTGGATGGTTTTCGTCTTCATGAAAAAGGATCCAGCTGTCTTCAGATATATTATAGGCTCGATATACTAGATCTGGGCCTCTTCCATCGCCGTGAGTATCTAGCATTACTAAATCAGCCAGAATAATAAAATTCCCGGTATATGCTATAGGGTCAATTATTGTTTGACCACCCCCAGGTACATTTCCCGCTCCCCAAGGATTATCAACCTCCGGGATTGGTTCTCTCTTCTCCCATTCCTGTGTCTGGGTGTTTAACATGTCATGTCCATCGGGATATTCAAAGTTTGCAAAGGGAGATGGCCTTCCCCCGATGCAATAAATATTATTGTCTATTGCAGTAACACAATTATGCCCAAATCTAAAAGGATCAACTTCCAACTCCTGCCATTGATTTTCTGATGTGAAGGCCGTAAAAGTGGAAGAAAGTAAACCCAGGATGGAAATTATGCCCGCAAAGGCTACAAAAAATTTTAAGTGGGATTTTTTCATATTACTCCTATTTTTTAAATCGGTTAATGCTAACCTTTCTATGCTAGCAGGATGTTTTTAAAAGCGCAAATCTCTCATAAATTGTAATCTATATTTGGAAAGATATTTCCTCTATTTTACCACCTCATTCACCAGAAAGCCGTTCTTTTCTTCCCCCTTGTAGTGGGTCTTAAACGTCTTTCTGGTAAAAGAGCTGGGAATTTTTATCTATAAGCTTTGGTTTAATAATTCTCAGTATTTAAGCGGTTTGATTCGCTTTTATTCGCCGTTTATTTCTTACAACAAACTTTAGTAAGATGTACATAAGAACTACAATCGATGGAAAAAATGTTCCTACTCCTGCTAGATCCAAAAGAAAAATATAAACTATCCCTACAATTGTTCCCCAGTTTTCATCATTCATTCTTATTAATATGAATGGCAACGCCCATAGAATATACCAACTCATAAACCATGTAGTAGTTGCCATAATAATAAAAAGTATTGGCCACAGAAATGATTCAAGATATTTATTTTTTGAATAGAGCGCAATTCCTAGAAGAGTAGCTAGTATAAGCCCAGCGAATCGAATAAAGAAAGGTGGAAAAAATTGAGTGGCAAGATAAGTTAGGGGAGTTGTTTGGTAAATACTCACCAATTTTGTAACGTAAGATGTTCCCCCGATAAGATCCTTACCAGCGTTCATAAATGGGGAAAAGGCTATAAGAGTTAGGAGTATACCGCTTACTGCCAGTAACAATACATTGAGGAATTTTTTTGTGGGTAAGTCAGCTCTTTCTTTTATAAGGGCGAAAATAACTATAGGGATTAAGCTTACGCTCGCGTATTTGCTTAGAAATCCAATAATCAGAGCGATAAAACTTTTAAAGTACGTTTTCTGTAGTAAGAAATAATATCCTAGAGTTATGGGAAGAACTAGTAACAAGTCGTTATGTAGGTCTAGCACTACATTTATTAGTACGAAGGGGATTAATGCAATCACATATTTATATAAAGACGCTTCATCTTTATTATGAGTTTTCGCAATTCTTCTTAGGATTTGAAATATCCCTAGAAGTAGGGCGATAGAAGTTACCCTTAAAAAGGTTATTGCGAAAATATCTGATGTAGAAATCAGGAAGGGTAACGAGAAATAATAGACGGATATAGGCGGGTGGATCATTGGTACATGCTGCCAATTATGTATGTAATTTAGAGTGTCATATTCGTTTAACATCTCCGGCGATGTTGTATATGGGTTTGTACGACTATGAATAAATCCCTTTGATAGAATTAAGTTTTTGTATATATCTTGAGAAAATAATGGCTTAATAAAAAATATTGGTATTGTAAGAATTAAAAAATATCCGATTACTAATTTCCCTGATATTGGAAAGTTTCTCTCTCTGTTTAGAATTACAAAAAATATATTTGTAGTTATGAATGCTGCTATTGAGTAGAACGCTTCGCTGTCGGTAAGTTCGAAAGGGTGTCCCTTAATAGGTATAAAAATATTTGCCCTTAAAACCAAGTAGATAAGAATACATAAGTTAAGTGTAAGTGGGATCCCTATTTTGTATATATGCTCTTTTCTAAGAGAGCTGTTGAACTTATTTACGAACTTGTTATACATGAGAATGGTTTGGCTTTTTTGTAAAGTGCATATATTTAATCATGATTATGTATCTTTAGATTGAGTCTCTGACCAACTATTTCCAATCCTACATTGTATTTGTCTTGTTTTCACGAATTGGCAATTTTCTCCGGCATCTCCAAATACTTCTCAAAAATCGAATAGCCAATTCCACGCCCAAATTTAGAGATCTGCTCATAGCAATGAATGACAATCAGTTCGAAAATTAAAGTAAGCATTTCAAACGGAGCTAAGCCGAATCGGCGCAAATTTTTAAACTCCCGCCACAATGCTGTATTATTGTATAAATGTTAAACGATAGTCTAACCGATCTAGCAGGTTTGGAAAAAATAAAAACATTTATTGGAAAGAGTAGCAAGCGAATAAGTGCAGCAATGTTTCTTTCCGGCCTTGCTGTGGGAGCAGTATTACCTACAATCGACCTTGATCTGGAATCTATAAGAAAAGGCACTATAGCAGGTTTTATATTGGGATTGTTGTGGGTGGGGATGAGATTCAAGCAATTAGGGAGTGCCGGGATTGAAAAGACCCAGAAAGATCTTGTCGTGGCCTTTTTTTATCTTGTTCACTTTTTTCTTGGAGTGGCCGCAGGGCAATTTTTATTAAGACCTTTACTAGAGCTGATCATTAATTTATAAGTAGATATTAGGTATTCTCGCTTTTTCTACCAAATATCTAGTGCGCAGTAATATCTTTTTGAGTGGGATTTTTATCACAAGGATTTACGGAAAGCTGTTAATCTAACGCTGTCAAGATTTCTTTTGCTGAGTTTATTGATTGTGTTAGCTGATTGATGATATTTTCGTCACAGATATTTTTACAACACAGGTAAGGTGCTCTCGAAGGGAGAAACCTGGAATCATCTGGATTTAGCACATGTACCATATTTGCTTCAGCGTAATTCATGCTTTCCCAGGAAATTACTCCAATACCAATATCTATGTAGTCGTAAACATTTTCTACCCGGCTAACCTTATTAAGATTGAACTTGGAACTTAATTTTTCAGGATTTAGGCTGGTATAGATCTCTTGTTCTTGCAACTCTGTCAGATAAATAGTTTGTTCTTCAGAACTTATGAATGAGTAACCTTCATATCCTTCCAGTTTTATACAATTTAAGACCGTTTCTTTTGGTTTAGGTTTTCTGCCTATAAGAGCCGTATTTATTCTGGTGTTTTCCGCAGTTGCCAAAGCATTTTGGGAAGAATCTAAATCAATGAGCGTAATATTTTTCAGGGATTCTTCTCTAAGTAGAGAGTAAAATGTAGAGCATGTTGAAACTAAAAACGGAGTGCCATCACCACTTTCTCTCACATCACTTGCTTTTTCTACGTCTGCTTCAGTAGAGAGCGTGTTGTTTTCTTTTGGCACAAGAAAAGAAATTAAAAGAAAAGCCCCAATACTTAAAAGAATTACTATTCCCACGCTTTTTCCGCCTTGTTTGCAACTTAAGTTACAAGATTCCATATATATACCCTGCCAGGGTAGTTAATAATACTATTGATCCGGTGTAGACGAAAGTTTTCTTAACTCCGATAAGCTTGTTCAAGACAAGAAGTCCCTGTAATGACAGCACGGGGTCGGATAAAAGATAAGCCAATAAAGGACCCCTATTCATTCCCAAACTGAGAAAATTTTCTGCAATAGGAATTTCTACCAAGGCGGGGAAGTATGCTATGGCGCCAAAGATAACTGCTATTAGATTAGAGGCCATCGTGTTCTTGCCTGTTATGTTTTGGAATTGCTCTTGCGGAATAAGGTTTGTTACAACGCCAGCAAGAAACACACCTCCCAAAAGAATGGGCACTATTTCACCAAGAAATTTGATCGTTTCCTGCCACCAAGAATCGAGCTTCTCCCTATCCACCCAAAAAAGGGAAACCAGAACCTGGACTATTATTAGACCAAATAATAAGAAATTTTTGATTTGCCCTCCAAAAGGAAAGGTTCCTATTATTAAGATTGAAAAGAGATTGATCCAAAATATCCTGGATTTTTTCTTACTTTCAAAGGAGGGATTCTCCTCTACAAGAACCATTTTCTCTGTGTTCAGTTGCTCTTTAAAAAACAATCCCATAATTATTCCAGTTGTTATGGCAAAGAATATCGACAACGCAAGTCTGATTACAGCAAGACCCCATCCTATTCTTTGGCCGGTTAAAACGAAGGCTAAAAGATTAATAGCAGGTCCGGCGTATAGAAAAGTGCTGGCAACCCCTATTCCTGCGCCTTTTTTCCAAATTCCTGCAAATAGGGGAAGGATCGTGCAGGAACATACTTGAATAAAGAAACCCCCCATGGATGCCACTAAATAAGCCCCAACCTTATTGGCCTCTGCCGACATGTACTTTAGAATAGCCGATGTATCTAAAAGCGTGTTTATTGCACCAGCGATAAAAAATGCTGGAATAAGGCAAAACAGAACATGAGCCGATAGATAGTCTACTATTCCTAGCCATCCCTCATAAAAAGCCTTACCTAACTGTTGCTGGATCATTTGTCTTTCCAGCAGAGAAGTTATAGGAGAGCTTAAAAAGAAAACCACTAGATAAACGGCTACCAACGCAAAAATTATCTTGTTTTTTTCAATTACTATTTTAAGTTTCTTTATACTCACTCTACTTATCTTTTTCTAGATAACTTAAAATTATTTTTTTAAGCTTTTCAGAATTATTTGTGTAACCTGTTAAGATGGGTTTTCCGTCTATAACAAGAGCTGGGCTCTGCATTATACCCAGTTCAACCAGTTTATCTATACCAACTACATATTCCACTTCCGGGCTTTCGTCCAATTCCTGAACTACTGATAAAATCTGCTGATGCAAAGCCTTGCAGGTTGGGCATCCAGACCCTATTACTTGTATTTTCATTCGTTTAACTCCTCCGCTAACTTGATAATTTGACTACAGACTTTTTTACCCTTTTTCGTTGTCCTGTAGATGACGAATTTGGATTCCTGTTTAGCCTTAACAAGACCGTTTTCTTTTAGCTCGCTTAGATGGTGGGAAGTTAGGCTTTGACTAATTTCTAAAGCATCGGATATTTCACATACGCAAGTAGGTCCCGCAGAACTCAAAAAATTAAGGATATTTATTTTGCTTGGTATCAATAAGGAATACAATGAATTATTTTCTTTTAAGGATGTTTCCACAACATCTGAATGGCTATTCATACGAATGAATTATATTCCAGTTCATCTAAGTGTCAAGCGGGTAGGAATTAATTATCTTTTTGAAAATTTATTTTTACTCGTTGTATATATTTGGAATCGAAAAGCGACATATTCTACTTTATTTAAGGTTAGAGGCATGATTTAAGTGAAAAAATCTATTTTGAAACTATTCCTGATGCAATAGAGAGCCATTTTGCAGTGTTATAATAAGGTAGTCCATGAACATTACAAGCCCGGCATTTGATCATAACGAAAGGATTCCCGAGAGATATACATGTGATGGGGAGAACACAAGCCCTCCGTTAGTTTTCTCAGAAATACCTTTGGAAGCGCAAAATCTAGTTCTTATCGTTGATGATCCCGACGCTCCTGCAGGTACTTGGGTACATTGGTTGGTATTCAATATTCCTGTGGAAACAGGATTTGTGGATGAGGATTCTGTACCGAAGGGCATTGAGGGAGTCACTAGTTTTGGAAATAACGACTATGGAGGACCTTGTCCTCCGTCGGGAACACACAGATATTTTTTCAAGCTATATGCACTTGATACAGAGCTGCCGGAGAACCCCGAATTCACCAAATCGTCCGTATTGGAGCAAATGGATTCACACGTAGTCGCTAAGGCTGAGCTTGTGGGTTTATATTCCAGAGATTAGTCGTATCTTTGCCGCAATATTAGGAAATATAACAAATTGGGCGAATCCAGATATAACGACTTCTATAATACGCAAGATTTCTTTCATAATATTTCTTATGTCAATTGATCTGGAAAGGCGATCATTACTAAAGAGCTTTTTTGCCTTGACAGAAACGACAATTATAAGCGAGCATGTGTTCCAGGATGACTTTTTCCATAGTTCTTCACGGTTGCTATAATAATCAATGATGAAGAAACTGCTCAACACCTTATCCGGATACGTTTTCCCTTTTGTGGTATCAATATCACTTCTCACCGTAATAGGACTTTTCTTTTTGTTACATGAGAATCAAAAGCTCTCTCACAATATGAAAAAGCTAAGATCAAGTGTTTCTAAACTTGAAGAAGATCAGCAAACTTTGGTTGAAGGTCTTCCAGGAGAATTGGCTCGAGATCATTGGAGGGCCATTGAAAACATAGGTCTGCGTTCCGCCTTACAGGAGGTTGAGGAAGAAATAGAGATTTTGAGAGCTTCAAACGGGAATGAAGTCAACGCGGAAGCGGAAGAGATCTACACGCTATATGAATCCTACAAACAAAGATTAATCAGGAACTCAAATTTGGAGTTGGATTCGGAAGGATCCGTCGA
>PXDX01000049.1 GCA_003564915.1 candidate division WWE3 bacterium | reverse complement strand
CAAGGCCATGGTGCTGTTCGCCTATCTGAAGGGGCGGTCCGACGCACACAAGCGCCGGGACGTGGACGAGATGACCGACGCCTATATGCGCGAAAGGACACGCGATGAGATTGACCGCACTGTTGCTCGCGATGGCAATGCTCATGATCGGCTGCGCGCCGACTGGCAGCGGCGGAATTGATTGCGCGGGCTGGCGGCCGATCTTCCTCAATGCTGCCACA
This sequence comes from candidate division WWE3 bacterium, assembly GCA_003564915.1. Classification (GTDB taxonomy): domain Bacteria; phylum Patescibacteriota; class WWE3; order UBA101185; family UBA10185; genus T3SED10-354. The sequence goes on along the minus strand of PXDX01000049.1, from coordinate 6,924 downwards.
ATCGACGCCATGACCGAGGTCGATGCGGAAGCTGTTCTTGCACATAATCGCTACGGCCAGCGCCGCGGCTGCTGGTAGCGCGGTAGCCCGACGCCACATGGTCTGCCGGGAGAACACCACTCGTGGATGCACGTCACTTCAGAATGACGCATGCCGCCTGCACCAAAGCGTGCAGTTCGCGTGCAGGCGCTCGCCAGTGCAACGCAATGCCTGGGGAAACGGCGCCGTTGCACGCTATGGCGTCAGTGCGAGCGCGATAGTGCCCGCAGGGTGGCAGTACCGCTTTAGCACCACGCAGAGTTATGTTGCCGTCTTGCGTTGACGCCATCCAAAACACTGCCGCACTCACTCCTTGTCATCGGGATCGCGCAGGATCACGTCCGGTTCATCATGGATTTGCGACTCGTCCATGAACGTGATGCGCATCCCCCAGCCAGCAAAGGGTCGGATCAGCTGCAGAAAGGCCTCAGCATCAAGCGCCTGGTCATCGACATAAACGACAAGATCGCCATCCTCGTTATCTGACACCACGCATTTAAGCACATGGCCTCGCGTTGACCATTCCTGATACTGCTCCAACAATTCGATCTGCGGGCGTCCTTTGGGGATCTCGACCGGTCGGTTCGCAGGATCGGCAATGCTGGCCTCTTGCGCAGCGATAACGTCGTTGAAAGCCCGCAGGATTTCGAGATCCGACATCGCCGCAATCTCGGGCCCGAGCTTGAGGTTCACCGTTCCATAGGCTGAATCTGCATGCTCGATGATCGCATACTCCCCGTCACGGGAAATATGGACCTGATCAATGGTGGATTGTGGTGGACGGCGCAAGCGCAAGGGGCGGCTCCAACTCGACGATCATAAGGTTTCCGGTCCGACAAGGCTGTCGGTTTGTCGAGGAAGCGTCAAGGGTCTCTTTCCCTACCGCTCTCAGCGCCATGGCGCTCACCAAGCCGGACTGCCTATCCGGTCATCAGCTCCAATCCACAGCGCGCATCTCGGCTCCCTGCGACCTGATAATTCCATTTCACAACTGGCAGGGTCCGGAGGCGTGCCGTATAGTTCCGACCACAGGAGAGGCAGTTGACAAGGGGCATCATGTTTCGTTTGATCATTCCAATGCTCGCGGCATTTTCGTTCCTCGCGAGCTGCACAAATCCGCCGGTCAGCCGTGCAGTGGTCACTGGTGCAAATCCAGAGCTGTTAAAACTCAGGGGCGGGCCCGGGCTGGGCTATAATGTGATCCTCGGCCTGCCAGATGGGACCGTGGTCATCCGCCGCGATTGTACCACCGAGCGTGGTGAACTGTGGTGCCGCGTGTCTCTGGCCGCGGCCCCAAGTGTGACTGGCTTCGTCGCCGCACGATACCTCTCGGATGTAAGATTTTAAGCGCGCGACGCCTTGAACCTACTGGGCATCCCGCGCTCATTTCACAACTGGCAGATCCGAGATCCGCGTTGTATAGCGCGGGCTGCGATACTCGGAGCGCAATTGCCAGGATCGCGACATACCCTCGCTGGCCAGGACGAGGGTTTTTTTGCCAAAACGGGCATTCACCTTGTCCAGCGCGCTCATCAATGCCGGGGAGCCGCGCGGCACATCAAAAAGCGTTCTCGGTCGATCCTCAAATGGCAGAAGATCATCCAGCATGACGCCGGCCTTGGTAAAGGCATAGAGCTTGTCCCCTGTCTTCGGCCAAGCGGCCAATGCGCACCTCTTGGCCGCTGCAACCAGCTCAAATGTGTCCGAAGACATGGGCATGAGCCGCGTGGTGCGGGATCCGGCATATTGCGGCCGATGTCAACGGCGGAGTAAAACCCGACCAAAGGGCGGCGCAAAAGTAGGCCACTTTGGTGTTGGGGGTGAAGGTCGCATAGAGCGCTGGCGGCCAGTCGACCGCGCTCCCCAAATAGCTGGCGGTTGACTGGCCGCCTTGGCCCGTAAGGGCCAAGTGATGGATTGTCGGTCAGGGGGTTTTAGTGGCTTTGCGCGCCTGGCTTTGGGCCAGGCGATAGCTTTCGCCGTTCATCTCGAGGATGTTGACGTGATGGGTCAGCCGGTCGAGGAGCGCCCCTGTCAGGCGCTCGGTTCCGAAGGTTTCCGTCCATTCATCGAAGGGCAAGTTGCTCGTGATCAGCGTAGCCCCGCGCTCGTAGCGCTGCGAGATCAATTCAAAGAGCAGCTCGGCCCCGGTTTTGGAGAGAGGGACGAAGCCCAATTCGTCGATGATCAGCAGCTTGGCGTTGGCCATCTGTTTTTGGACCCGTAGCAAGCGACGCTCGTCGCGCGCCTCCATTAGTTCGTTGACCAAGGCCGCGGCGGTGGTGAAGCTGACCGTCATCCCTTTCTGGCAAGCAGCAAGCCCCAGGCTGAGGGCGACGTGGGTTTTGCCGGTGCCGCTTGGGCCGAGGGCGATCACGTTCTCGCGCCGTTCGATCCAGTTGCAGCGCGCCAGCTCCAGCACCTGCATCTTGTTGAGCTTGGGGATTGCCTTGAAGTCGAAGCTGTCGAGGCTTTTGGTGGCTGGGAACTTGGCCGCCTTGATGAGGCGCTCGACCATGCGTCGCTCGCGATCGATCAGCTCCAGTTCGACCAGGCGCGTCAGGAACTGGACATGGTCCAAGCCCTCGGCGGCGCATTGGCGCGCCACCTTCTGATATTCACGCAGGAATGTCGGAAGCTTCAGCCTCTTGAGGTGATGCTCCAGCAGGATTTCGGGGGCATGGGTCATTCGGCAGCCTCCGACATCAGGGACATGTAGCTGGCCGCTGAGGTCGTCTCGACCCGCGCCCGTGGCAGGTAGGGGTATACGTCGAGGTCGAGCCGTGGTGGCCGCTTCTCGACCTGACACAGAACCAGATGCTTCACAGCATCAAAGCTGACTGCGCCCATCTTCAGGGCCTGCTTTACGGCGGCGTGTATCTCCTGCATGCCGAAGGTCTCCAGAAGGCGCAGCACCTGGACATACTCGCGGCGCCCTATCTTCAGCGTGCGCGCTTCCATCAGGCGGCGCAGCGTGTCGAACTCTTCTGGCAAGTCCCACTCCGCAAGGGGCGCGGCCTGATCCAAAGCATTAATCTTGCGTTCGATCAGCGGGAGGTAGTGGATCGGGTCGAACACCATGTCCTCGCGCGCGTAGCACCGCGGATGGCGTGCGATCACGTTCCCACGGCAGCCAATCACCACCTGATCGACATAGGCCCGCACCCAGACATCCTGATGGCCATAGGCCACGGGGACCGAGTAATCGTTGGTGTCGTAGCGGACCAAAGACTGGGAGCTCACCCGGCCGCTGGCCTGTGCGCAGGCCTCAAAGGGGGCGGCTGGCAAGGGGCGCATCTCGGCCAGATCCCGCTGCAGGCGCGCGCCGATCGCCTCCGTGTGTCCACGCAGTGTATCAGTCTGACGGGCGCGACACTGCTCTTCAAGATAGGCGTTGAAGCTCTCCCAATCCGGGAAGTGGGGGATCGGCACCATATGGTTGCGGCGGGCATAGCCCACCATCCCCTCGACATTGCCCTTGTCATTCCCTTTGCCCGGCCGCCCGTAGCGGTCTCGGAACAGGTAGTGCGACAGCAGCCCGCTGAACAGCGTCGCGCGGACCCGTGTGCCATCCGGCTGGATCTTCGAGACCAGGCAACGGTCGTTGTCGTAGAGAACCGACAGAGGCACCCCGCCAAAGAAGGCAAAGGCATGCACATGCCCGTCCATCCAGGCCTCCGCCGTCGCCGCCGGGTAGGCCCGCACGAAGTAAGCATCGCTGTGCGGCAAATCCAGGACGAAGAAGTGGGCCTTTTGTTCGACACCCCCGATCACAACCAACGCTTCGCCAAAATCGGCTTGCGCATGCCCCGGCGGATGCGCAAGCGGCACGAACATCTCACGGGTGCGTCGTTCACGCTGCCGAACGTAGTCCTTAATGATCGTATAGCCGCCGGTGAACTTGTGTTCCGCCTTGAGCCGCTCGTGGATCCGCTTCGCCGTGTGGCGCTGTTTGCGGGGCACATTCTTGTCCCCTTCAAGCCAACCGTCGATGATCTCCGTAAACCCATCAAGCTTGGGACGCTTGATCTCCTTCGTGCGCCGGTAACCCGGCGGCGAAGAGAACGCCAACATCTTGCGAACGCTGTCGCGCGATATATTGAAATGGCGCGCAAGCTCCCGCTGGCTCATCCCCTCGCTGCGCGCCAGCCTGACCTTCAGATAAAGTTCCACGGTGTAAATCTCCTCGCCCTCCCTGCTGCCACAAGAAGGGAAAAAGTGGACGACTTTTACGCCGCCCGCACCACCAACATGGCGGCGCTACCGTGGTCTAATTTTGCACCGCCGTTCTCAGTTCTTGTGATTGATGAAACAGGTTTCCTCAAGAAAGGCATCCATTCGGTAGGGGTAGCGCGGCAATATTCCGGCACAGCGGGACGGATTGAGAACAGTCAGATTGGTGTTTTTGCGAGCTATGCAAGCCGCTGGGGGCATGCCCTGATCGACAGGCGATTGTATCTGCCAAAATCCTGGGCCAATGATCCCGAGCGACGCGCGAAGGCGCATGTGCCCGAAGATATTACCTTCGCCACCAAGCCAGCCATGGCATGCGAGATGGTCACGCGCCTGCTCAACGAGGGCATTCCATGCGCCTTTGTTCTCGCCGATGCCGTCTATGGTGCGGATTTTCGGTTCCGGCATATGCTGGAGGAGCGCCAGCAGCCCTATGTGCTGGCGGTGCGCAGCAATCAGACATTGCGGTTCATGGAGGAATGGACGCTGATCCAGACGGACCCGGTAAAGATGGTTGCCGCGCTACCCGGTGACGCCTGGATGCCGTTGAGCGCAGGTGAAGGCGCAAAGGGGCCTAGATTGTATGATCGGGCCGTATCCACCAGCTCAGCTATCAAGCCCCAGACGGGTTTTCGCGCTGGATGCTGGCAAGGCGCAGCCTGCGCGACCCAGAAGCAATTGCATATTACTTTGCCTTTGCGCGCTCAGACATCACGCTTGCCGAGCTTGCGGCGGCCGCCGGCTTGCGCTGGACGATTGAGGAATGCTTCCTGCGTGCCAAAGACGACCTCGGCCTCGACCATTGCGAAGCCCGCTCATGGCATGGATGGCATCGTCACATCAGCCTTGTTATGGCAGCTGCAGCCTTCCTCGCGTGCCTTGGCGCGGAACACCGTCGTTCAGGTTTGCCCAAGCCGAACAAAACGAGTCCGGACAATCCTGTCGCGGCGATCTGAGCCCAAGACAGGCAGATATCCTCACCACGGCAGAAATCCGGTACCTTCTTGCCCGCTTGTTGCCGCGGCCCGTCCTCACCGCAAGGTTCATCTAGACTTGGTCTCTATGGCGACGACGCCACCAAAACTCCGCCGCCATAGCCCATCGGAAAGCTCGACAGCATGTGCAACTGTAGTACTAGGCGGGAGATTTACGAGGCTTGAAGGCTACGATGAAATTATGTTTGTCACGAGATCGCTAACCTGTCCGTGTTTCGTCGTGGATCATAACACTCGGGTGGAAAACATGATTGGTGGTTCAAACGCTTGCTTTGCAGGTGAAGTGCTGGCAGCGTGGAGGTTGACATTGGGAATTCGAATTGTCGGTTGATATTAATTTTGATTGGATTGCGGCATGGTTGCATGGGGAAAGGTCGATCGAGACAACCGAACACGCCATCATCTTGCGCATCACAGTGGCGATGTGGCCGCTGTACTGATCTCCCTACTGCAAATTCCGGTGTTTCGCGATAGGGCCAACGCTGCGATCGGTCGACCAATTTCACGCGAAGAAATTGCATGCTTGGGTGCGCTCGCTTTCCTGCACGACATCGGCAAGCTCGCTACCGGTTTCCAGGTCAAGGCATGGGACCGAGACCCGGGCATAACACCGCGCGGGCATGTGCAGTGCGGCTGGGTGTGGCTCATGCGAGGTGAGGCGGCGAATGCCTTGGGCGGACATGCCTCGCATTTGGCGAAATGGGGACCTGACATCGAGATGTGGTTCCGCGTGCTTTTTGCTCATCATGGCCTCCCCGTACCCAAACCGGACGCAAGCTGGGGTCGCGATGCGTTCGACCTGACACCGGGCTATGACTGGAAAGCTGAAGAGCGCGTAATGGGCGAGGCCCTCATCTCTTGGTTCCCCGAAGTCCGCGATCATGCTCCACCGTCCCTCACGCATAAATTCGCTCATTTCTTCGCTGGCCTGCTGGCGCTTGCGGATTGGGTCGGATCGGATCGCGAGGAGTTCGGTTTCGTCGAAAAGTTCGACCCGGCCTACTGGACTGCAGCTCTCGAAAAGGCGCGGCAGCGCTTGCGCAGTATCGGCCTTGATCCCTCAAGCGTTCAATTGGCGGGAGGAGCAGCGTGGCAGCTGTTGTCGGATCACCCCGCGCCGAGACCAGCACAGCGGACTGTCGCCGATGTCGATACATCCGAACGGCTTGTCATTCTCGAGGCCGAAACGGGCGCGGGCAAGACCGAGGCGGCGCTGTGGCGCTTCGCGCGGCTTTTCGAGGCACGCGAGGTCGAGGCGCTCTATTTCGCCGTGCCGACACGCGCGGCGGCCCGTCAGTTGCAGAAACGGGTGAATACTGCCCTGAAGCGGATGTTCAAGCACCCCGCACCTGAGGCGGTTCTTGCTATTCCCGGGCAGGCCCTGGCAGGCGAAGCGAGAGGAACCCGTTTGCCGGAGTTTCACACCCGCTGGGACGACACCGTTGACGCGCGCCCGTCCCGTTGGGCGGCAGAACACGCCACACGTTTTCTGGCCGCACAGATTGCTGTCGGAACGGTCGACCAAGTCATGATGGCCGGGCTGAAGGTAAAGCACGCGCATCTGCGCGGCACCGCAATGGCGCGCGCGCTCGTAGTGATCGACGAAGTGCACGCCTCCGACGCATGGATGACTGCAATCCAACGCAAGCTTGTCGAT
>PXDX01000001.1 GCA_003564915.1 candidate division WWE3 bacterium | reverse complement strand
CGTTCAGCACTTTCTATTATCATGACATCTGCGTCAGGGATATCAATTCCCACTTCTATAACCGGGGTTGAGATCAAAGCTTGTATCTTTCCTTTTTTAAATCGTTCTACGGCTCTCTCTTTTTCTTTGGATGACATTCTTCCGTGTAGTAAGGCACAATTACCTTTTCCAAAAAACTTATCCCTTAGCCTCTCAAATTCAATTGTGGCCGCTTTCACATTTTCCATGCTTTCCGCATAGCTCTCCTCTATGAACGGACAGACAATAAATGTACTAAGACCTTTTTTTGCTATTTTTTCGTAGACTTCCTCTTGTTTGCTGTCTTGATTTATTACTTTAGTGATAATTTCTCTGTTCTTATCAGGGTGTTCTCTTAGAACCGACATATCCAGATCTCCGTATAAGGTCAGAGCCAATGTTCTGGGTATAGGAGTTGCGGTCATGGTCAAAAGATGCGGAACTACGTTTTTTTCAGTGAGATCCAGAAGCCTTAGCCTTTGTTCCACCCCGAACCTATGTTGTTCGTCTATTATTACTAGGCCCAGATCCCGATATTTACCGCTCTTATATAATAGAGCATGGGTTCCTATCAGTATTTTTATGTCTTTCTCGCGCGTACCTTCTTTTGAAGAGTACCCGCTTGATCCCGTTATTAGTTCTATTTGAATCTCTTGCCCATCAAGAAATTCTTTGAATGTTTCAAAGTGTTGTTGTGCTAGAATTTCTGTTGGTGCCATGTATACGGTGTTTTTGTTATTGGTGTTTGCAATTAGCGCAGCAATTATTGCAACAATGGTTTTTCCTGTTCCTACATCTCCCTCCAACAGCCTGTTCATAGGTGTATCTTTGGACATGTCTTTGCTTATTTCTTTTATAGCGGTTTTTTGGTCTGAAGTCAGTGAGAACGGAAGATTACTGATAAAATCATTTACTTTTTCTTGATGCGGCTCCAGAACATACGAGTTTTTGTTCTCTTCCCACTTACTTTTTACTCTTTCCGCATTGATCATCTCTACAAAAAGCTCTTGATATGCCAGTCTCCTTTTCGCTTCGTTTAAGGTATCAAAATCGTTAGGAAAATGAATTTGGTTAAGTGCTTTCTTCAGATCCTGAAAACCGCGATTTTGGATTATTTTTTCTGGGAGAGGATCTGTGAGTTTAAGTTTACCGGCTCCTCCCTTTAACACGTCGTTTATTCTGGTTCGCATCCATTTGGGAGTAATACCCTCCGTTGTCATGTGTACGGGAACGATCCTACCGGAGTGAATATTGACCGTATTTTTCTCTTCAGTATCGGGAACAACCAGCGTAAGCTTATTTCCGTAGGAGGTTACTTTTCCGCTCATATAATATGTCTTTCCCACCTTCAGATTTCTTTTAATATAATGCATATTGAACCAGATCAGGGCTATCTCTCCCGTAGAATCTTCGGCAAATCCCTTGGTCAGTCTTTTACCTGCTCTTGTATATATGTTTTCTATGGAGGTTAGTTTGGCCTGTATGGTTACGTTTTCGTCTATTTTTAAGGTATTAATTTTCCTTATTTTGGATCTGTCTTCATATCTGAAAGGAAAGTGATACAAAAGATCTTCCACAGTGTAAATATCGATTTTATTGAGCAGGGTTTTATTTCTCTTCCCTATCTGAGGGATTTTGGTTACATCTGCTGATAGTAGCGTCATTGTTACGCCGGCCGGTTAATCAATAAACGGTAGTATTAAAGGCAGTAGTAGCGATGCAGTGGCAAGGACAAGGATTATTTTCACTATCGTTTCTTTTTTGACGATTGCTTTTAAGCCCTTTTTGATCCTTTTCAAAAGCTTCTTTCTCTTCTTTTGAGTTCGTCTTTTCTTGATATTTTTGATAAGACCGTTGGGTATATTGGTAATGCTTTTTCTTATTTCATTTAATTTTTCCATACCTTCTTTTTCCCAATTTTATAATATCTCCGGAGTTTGGTTGGATCATTCCCGTTGGATCGCTGAACTTTTGCCCGTTTATTGAAAGACCACCCTGCTCTATTATTCTTCTTATTTGTGTGTTCGACATATTAGGAGCTATTTTTGCGGCAATCTCCCAGGCAGGGGCGGTTTCTTTTAGTTCAATTTCAGGTATATCCTGAGGAATTTCTTCTTCCTGCACCGTTCTCTCAAAATATTCCTTAGCTTTCAAAGCGGCTTTCTCTCCCTTTATTATCCGAACTATTTCGTATGACATCATTTTTTTGTGCTTCATGGGATTTTTACCTTCTTTAATGTCTTTCTCGACCTCTTTTATTGTTTCCTCCGGGACATCGGTTAGAAGCTCAAGACCTTTGCCGATAAGATGATCGGGATAAGACATAGCCTTACCATATATATCCTCAGGCGAATCAGAGAGATTTATACCGTTCCCCATGGTTTTACTCATGGTCAGCCCTTCGGGTGCCTCCATCATCTTGTTTGCCCGGATGAATTTTTCCTTATTGAGATAAGCTTTGGATAAATGTCTTCCCGTAAGCATATTAAAAATCTGATCCGCGCCGCCGATCTCCATATCCACTTTCATCTTGACCCCGTCATAGCCCTGTATTAGAGGATACAAAAGCTCATGCAATCCTAGAGGAATGTTTCTATTGAGTCTTTCCTGGAACAGATCTCTTTCCAGTACTTGTTGTGCAGTGGTTTTTGACATAAGATCTAAGATCTCCTCAAGATCCACTTTAGAAAGCCATTTACTATTACGCTCAAATTTAACGGGATTTTTACCTTCAAAATCTATAAGCTGGTCTGCCTGTTTTTTCCAACCGGCCATATTTTCTTCTATTTGTTCATCGGTAAGGATCTCTCTTGTGGAATCTTTTTTAGGATCTCCAATTTTAGCAGTGAAGTCACCCACCAAAAAAATCACTTCATGACCCAATTTTTGTAGGATACGCAATGATCTGATCCCAATAGCGTGACCTACATGAAGGTAAGGACCTGTGGGATCAAAACCTTGATAGACTTTTAATCTTTCGCCTGACAGAAGCTTCTTTTTCAGATCTTCCTTTGAGGGATATATAGCCTCCACTCCCCTATTGAGAAAAATATCAACAAGCTTTTCATCGGTAATCACTTTCATGAAGTAATTTTAACACAGACTAATTACAGGGATTTTGATGTAATGAGATTTCTTTTGAACTTTTGTAAAAGCTTTTTTTCTCGCATGATATAATTGGCTTCATGAAGTTTAGTGTTTCGCTACCCTTCTTTGAAAGGAAGAGTGCGGTTGATTCCGGGGAGGAAAGTACCGAAAATTCGGGCGGCCCCTCTTTTGAAATCAAAACGCCAAACGGTATTAATAATAGAAGGATAAATCCCTTGAAAAAAATCATCAGAAAAAGAAAAAAACGCCAAAAAAGAGGAAAAGCCGGGGAGAGTAGGTTAATAGAGATTTTAACGGTTTTATCCACTATAGTTTTGATCCTCATGGTGGCAGGATTGTTGGGTACTGTAGCTGTTTTTGCTTACTATTCCCGATTCCTTCCCAATCCCGACACCCTACTGCAAAGAAGCGAGGAATTATCAACAAAGCTTTATGATCGTAACGGGGTCCCAATTTTTGAAGTGTATGGTGAAAAGAACCGCATCCTTGTCACTATTGACGATGTTTCGCCTCATGTGGTAAATGCCACTCTAGCAACCGAGGACGCACTTTTTTATGATCATCAGGGATATTCCATACGAGGAATGGTGCGGGCTTTTAGAAATACTGTTTTGGGTGAAGGGTTGCAGGGAGGTTCAACTTTGACCCAGCAGGTAGTCAAGAATACTCTGCTTACGCATGATCGCACATTGACCAGGAAAATTAAGGAATTTATCCTTTCACTCCAGTTGGAGAGCAATTACACCAAAGAACAGATCATTCAAATGTATCTTAATGAAACACCCTACGGAGGTCAGAATTACGGGATATTTACTGCAGCTAAAGCCTACTTCAATAAAGACCCCAAGGATCTTACACTGGAGGAGGCCGCTTATCTGGCCGGTTTGCCGCAAAGACCCAGTTATTATTCTCAGTTTGGCTCTAATCCTCAAGCCGGGATTGAAAGAAAGAACTACGTTTTATATCTGATGAACAGTAGGGGGTGGATTGGGCCTGACAAGACCCGTCACTATGTCAACGATGAGGATTACGAGGAAGCTTTAAAAAAAGATCTTCCTTTTCAGGCTGCGGCTGTATCGTTTGAAGCTCCTCATTTCGTGTTTTGGGCCAAAAGCGTATTGATCGACATGTTTGGTGAAGATGTTGTTGAGCAGGGAGGTTTACAAGTAACGACCACATTGGATCTGGATTTACAAAAAAGAGCTCAGGAAATAGTTTACGAACAAATAGAGCCTAATAAAGTGAGTAATAATCTTTACAACGGATCTTTGGTGGCTACTGATCCTAAAACAGGCGAGGTTCTCGTTATGGTGGGATCCAAAGGATTCTTTCTTCCTGCTGAGCCTGCCGATTGTGTTTCCGGTGCTGCTGGTGAGAATGGGTGTAAATTCGATCCCCAGGTTAACATAGCTTTATCCGAGCGTCAGCCCGGGTCCAGTATCAAGCCTATTACTTATGTAACTATGTTGGAGCAGGGTTACACAGCCGCTTTCCCTTTTTTGGATGTTCCCTCAAAATTTGAAGGATCTTCCCCATCAAATCCCTATATTCCCAGAAACTATGACGGTATCTTTCGAGGCCCCGTGCCCTTAAGAACCGCCTTAGGAAGCTCGCTAAACATACCCGCCGTAAAAGCTTTGAGGCTTGTAGGTATAGATAGAATGATAGATACTGCCGAGAGAATGGGAATCACTACATTTACCGATAGGGACAGATTCGGACTTGCTCTTGCTTTGGGTGGCGGGGAAACAAAACTTTTGGAGCTGACCAACGCTTTCGCTGTCTTTGCCGCCGAAGGGACTTATAGAAAGCCAACCCCGATCCTAGAGGTAAAAGATTCTTACGGTAATCTGTTATATACGCATCAACCTAAAGGAAGGACTGCTATCTCTGAAGAGTCGGCCTTTATAATGTCTGATATTCTCTCGGACGATTTCGCCAGAGCCCCCGTCTTTGGTACAGGTAGTATCTTGAATATACCCAATCATCAAGTAGCTGTTAAGACGGGAACAACGGATGAGAAAAGGGATAACTATGCTGTCGGTTATACATCGGATATTGCTGTGGGAGTATGGGTCGGCAACAATAATAATGAGAGAATGAACCCTTATGTAGCTTCAGGTATATCAGGAGCTACTCCTATTTGGAGGCAATTCATGAATCACTATTTGGAGGGGGTCGAAGACAGATATGAGTTTGAAGCTCCTGATGGTGTTCGAAGGATGGAAGTGGATACGCTTACAGGAATGTTGCCTGTGGATGACTTTGATTCTAGATATGAATGGTTTATAAACGGAACGGAGCCCACCTCTCGCAGTGATTGGTATACAAGAGTGGAGGTTTGTAGAGAAGACGGAAGGCTGGCCAATGATGATTGTAGGGAAGCAGACAGAACCGAAAGAAAAACATTTGTTAGGGTTCGGGCAGAGCTTGAGGAGTGGCAATACAGCGTAGATCAGTGGGTATACGAGTTTTACGGCGGTGACTTGCGATATTATCCTCCCGAGATGAAATCCAGACTTGTTTATGATAATGGTTCGGTTAAGAAAGATGTGGATCCAAAAATAGAGATAGTGAACATTGAGGATGGCGGAAGAGTTCCTTTGGTATTCAGGTTAAAAACAGAGGTTTCTACACCTCATGATATCAAGGTCGTTAAGATGTACATGAACGGTGAGAAGTTCAATGAGGATTCTTCTGACCCATACGGATATAATTTTAATTTCAATGTCTCGGATATCGGGAAGGAAATAGACCTTAAAGTAGAGGTTGAGGACTCTAAAGGCAACAAAGGCTCTGATAGCGTGAAATTCACTATTGTAGGGCACTTGTAAATTTATACCCGATTTATGTTTTTGGGATTCTTTATGTTCTATGATCTGATCTCAACGTTGTAGTTTTTCTCTATGGAATTGGTGATTTTCTTCAGAACTTTGTTTATGTCTTCTGCTGTAAGATCTTTGGCAGTTATTTCTACGCTTACCAAGACCGCCTTCTTTCCTGAAGGTATCTTTTCTCCGGAATACTCCTCTTTGACTTCAACTTTAGAGATCATATCATCCAGCTTCTTTATACTGTAGATGACCTCACCCATTGGCTGTTTCCTATCACCTAAAATAGAAATATCCAGAATGCTCTTATTGAGGTGGTCGGCGACTAATTTTTGTTCTGTTTTTTCTGCCTGTATTAGGGCATCAATATAAAGTTCAAAACTTTCGTGGTCGGTATGACCAAGAAGAAGATCATTTTGGTAGACAAATGCTTGTCCTCTTTTGTCACCATCTTTATAGAGGATGTTGGATATACCTATGTTCCTAAAAACAGTGCTCAAAGCTCTTTTAATCTCTCTATTTGTTTCTTCGTAATTGTCTTTGGCTGTCATTAGAGCTGCGAGGACTTCTCTTTCTTCGTACTGCCCGCTTTTCATTAAGTAGATTCTGCCAATCTCAAAAATAAGGGCAGACTCTCCCCTATTCTCATATTCCTGTTGCAAGGGTTCCAATGTTTTCTTTAGACTTGTTCTCATTGCCGCTTGATCCAAAGATAGTGAATTTTGCAGTAGAACTTGTGAGTCTTCGGAAATTTCCTCAGGAACCATTGGGTCCGTTATGTACTCATAAGCGCCGATTCTAACCATTATATCGGCTAAAAACTGCTTAAAACCTATTATTTGGGGAGTAATGTTTGCAGGCGGAGGTTCGGTCAGATCCTTTGCCTCTATTATTTGATAATCCCTTAATCTTAGTAGATCTGATATGATATCATCCTCTACCTCAACATCGGTCCTAAAATACGGTATCTCAAGTATCATTCCATCAGGATCTTCGTGCTGGATATTGTATTCCAACCCTCTTATGATTCGTTTTACTTCTTCCAAAGGGATTTTCTCACCGGACAATTTCTCTATTCTTTCAAATCTGAGTTTTTGAGTACTTTTTTTAATCGGATTAGGGTACCAATCCTCATTTTCATAATACTCCCCTCCCGCCAGATCCAAGATCAATCCTACGGCCCTTTGAACGGCTTTTTCCGTTAGTGCGGGATGAAGTAGTTTTTCCGATCTTAAAACCGTTTCATTTCTTATTCCTAGTGTTCGAGAGGTTTT
>PXDX01000089.1 GCA_003564915.1 candidate division WWE3 bacterium | reverse complement strand
GAGTAAATCCTCAACAAAGGAGAAAAAAATTAAATTATCAAACCGCCTTTTATTAGGGGAACTCTTCATGAGACCTAAAAAGGAACCGGTTTTAGGAAAAGTTTAGTATCAAAATAAAATGGCAAAAAAAATATTAATAGCAGAAGATGATAAGTTTCTTGCAAACGCCTACAGAATCAAACTGGAAAAGGAGGGCTACGAAATACTAATAGTGGAGAACGGGGAAGAACTCCTGGATCAAATAGAATCCTTTAAACCTGACACTATACTACTGGATCTCGTCATGCCAAAAATGGACGGGTTCGAAGCGCTTGAGAAATTAAAAGAAAACAAGAGCACAAAAAAAATACCTGTATTAATAACTTCCAATCTTGGTCAGCAAAGTGATCAAAATAGAAGCATGGAGCTGGGTGCAGACGGCTACATAATTAAAAGCAACGTAACTCTCAAAGAAGTTATTAAACAGATAAAAGAACTGACCAAATAAAACTCAAATGGAAAAAGAACTGCTCGAATCGCTAAAAGAATTCAATCTAACTGAAGAATCCCGTCTGCAGGAAATTTTCGACGAAAGCCAGGAAAGAGGAAAGGATTTCGGAGATCTCCTTGTAGAGAGGGATATAATTTCCAGGGAAAATTTGGGCAGGATTGCTGCGGATATACTGAATCTACCTTTTTTTGATAAAGAAAATACTGCCATTGATATAGAAGTTCTAAAAGTAATACCTGAGAAAGTTGCGAGAAAACAAAAAATAATCGCATTTTCCGGCAGCAAGAAAGGCCTTAAAGTTGCCACCGCGGATCCTTCAAATAAGGAAATAATCGATTTCTTGGAGAAAAAAACAGGCCTTAAAGTAGAGATATTTTATACAACGGAAGATAGTATAATCGACAGTCTAGCTCTTTACACTGTAGATACAAAGAAATCCTTTGACAAAATTATCTCGGAAGCGGCTCCCGGAACCGATCCCCCTGTACAAAAGATCGTTGATGAAATAATTGAGCACGGTTATAGAAACAAAGCTTCCGACATTCACATAGAGCCGCTGGAAAAGGAAACTCTTATACGCTTCCGAATGGATGGCGTGTTACACGACATGGTGATACTTCCTGAAGGGCTGCATCAGCAAATCATAACAAGAATAAAGGTCATGGCTGATCTTCAAACTGATGAGCATCTAAAACCGCAGGACGGAAAAATCAATGTTCAAACATCGCTGGAGGAAGTAGATCTAAGAGTGTCAATAGTTCCTATTACGGAGGGAGAAAAGGCCGTTTTGAGGCTCCTTTCCGAAAGAAGCCGGCAATTTTCCTTACGTAGCCTGGGTCTAGCTGAAGAATCCTTTACTAGAGTAGAAAAAGCCTATCAACAACCGCATGGAATGATATTGGTTACGGGTCCCACAGGAAGCGGTAAAACAACCACTCTATATTCAATCATAAAATTACTAAATAAAAGGGACGTGAACATAACCACAATAGAAGACCCAGTGGAATATAGTATAAAGGGAATTAACCAAATCCAAACGAATCAGCGGACAGGATTAACTTTTGCAAAAGGACTTAGATCGCTTGTTAGGCAGGATCCTGATGTAATTCTGGTTGGTGAGATAAGGGATGAGGAGACAGCGGGAATAGCTATCAATTCAGCCATGACGGGTCATCTGGTACTTTCGTCGCTGCATACTAATAATGCTTCTACGGCAATTCCCAGGTTCATAGATCTTAATATTGAACCATTTCTTATAGCAAGTACGATAAATGTCGTGGTAGCACAAAGACTTGTACGCAAAATTTGCCCCAACTGCAGGGTATCCAAGGAAGTTGAAAAAAGCAAGATACAGGAGGAATTCACAAAATATTTCAACGGTAAAGAGGAAATCAGGTTATACTACGGAAAAGGCTGTTCATTATGTCACGATTCGGGATACCGAGGAAGGATCGGGATATTTGAAGTTCTGGTCATGAATGACAATATCAGGGAAGCCATTATCAAAAAAGATGATGCTGAAAAAATACAAAACCTGGCTATAGAAGGAGGTATGACAACAATGTTCGAGGATGGAATCCATAAGATAAAGAATGGAATTACTACCTTGGAGGAAGTAGTAAGGGTTACAAAAATATAAAAATGGCAAAAAAGAAAAAATCTAAACAACTACAACTTCTAAAAAGAGTTAAATTGATTGAGAGGGTCAACTTCACTAAACATCTGGCTACAATGCTTAAGGCGGGAATACCTATAGATGAAGCTATAGAAACCCTAATGGATCAATCTGAAAATCCTTATCTCGAGGAAATTCTTAGGGAAACGCTGGAAAGCATAAAAAACGGTCAAACTCTTTCGGAATCATTAAGCAGGCATGAAAAAGCATTCGGCAATTTCTACATAAGCTTGGTAAAAATTAGTGAGGAATCAGGAACTCTGGAAAGAAACATGGAATTTTTGGCGGATCAGTTAAATAAAGCCTATATTCTAAAGAAGAAAATTCAGGGCGCTATGCTATACCCCAGCCTGATAATTATAGCGGCTTTTATTATGGGAGCTTTCATCTCGGTGTTCATTCTCCCCCAACTCACAAGTTTTTTTGATTCGTTCGATGTTGAACTCCCTCTGACAACGAAGATTCTGCTCGGTATATCCGATTTCATGGGAAGTTACGGTATATTCTTCTTTGGCGGAATAATACTGATCGTTATAGGGTTAATCATGTCGATGAGGCTACCGGGAGTTAAATACCTCTGGCACAGAGTCTTATTAAAACTTCCCGTTATGGGAAAGATCACCTGCCTGGATCAGCTGGCTAAATTCTCCAGAAATCTTGGGGTTCTGTTAAAAAGCGGCGTTCCCATTTCAAAATCCATTTCGGTAACAACTGATACCATGTCAAATCTAAAGTTCAAGGAAATATCTAAACGGCTGGAAAAATCCATAGAGGAAGGAAAGACGATCCACGAAACGCTTGAAGAGGAAAGTTACCCGGAAATCCCATCAATATTTATAACAATGCTAAGTGTAGGGGAAAAATCGGGTACCATGGAAGACTCGCTTCTCTATTTGGGAGACTTTTATGAGGAAGAAATAGATACCTTCAGTAATAATCTAACAACAATAATTGAACCATTCCTTCTAATAGGCATAGGTCTTGCGGTAGGTTTCATTGCTTTAGCCATAGTTACACCTATTTATGAATTGACAAGTTCCTTTTAGATGGTTTTTTTCATAAGTGAAAGATGAAGAAAAAGCAAAACACCGGACTGACGCTAATTGAATTACTTCTAGTTGTTGCCATAATGGGAATTGTTTCTGTAGCGACGTTTCCCTTGGGAGTAAACTTTAACAGAAGAAATCAAGCAAGAAATACGAGGGACACAATAGTAAGCTATCTTAATACGGCCAGATCCTTCGCTATGGCAGGACGACATTCGAACAGCTGGGGGGTACAGATAACGGAAGATGAGGTTGTTTTGTTCAGCGGGGCGTCTTATGAAAGCCGCGATGAAGCTCTTGATCAGGAATTTAGTTTTCCTGCCTTTCTAACAATAACTCCTTCTCCTTTGACGCTGATTTTTGAAAAGGAGGTGGGGGTAACCACCGAACAAATAATTCACATTGAAGATGCCGACGGTTCAATAGATATAATAAGTATAAGTTCTCAAGGATTGGTCACGGTAAATTAAATTATGAAGAAAACAAAACATGAAGACGGAATAAGTTTAGTGGAATTAATAGTATCCCTGGGCATTTTGGTCATTATTTCCGGCAGCGGAGCAACCGCAATAATAGGATCTCTGACCGCTACGAGGCTGGCCAAAGAGCACGCCCAAGCTTCCGCTTATGCTCAAGAGGGTATTGAAGCAGTAAAATCTATAAGAAACCGAGGATGGGAGGAATTGGTGAACGGCTCATATGATGTAACCGACGACCAAGACTTTTGGGAGCTTACAGAAGAGCAACATACTTTTCAAGACAAGTACGCCAGGATCATAATTATTGAAGATGCGGAAATTGAAGGAGAAATAGATCCTGAAGCTAAAAAAATCACCTCCAGAGTAACTTGGAACCATGGTCCGGTAAGAATCAGCCAAGTAGAGTATTTTACATATTTGACCAACTGGCAAACTGTAAGAGCACACGTTCCGGGAGGTCCTAGTGTTGGAACATGTAATGATTACTGTCTAACTTTAGGACGTAGCTCCGGTTTTTGTGCTCCGGTGCCGGGTCACTGCGATTATTATGTAGCTTTCGCAGATCAATTTTGCACAGGAGGACCAAGCAGGGACACCTGTTGTTGTGATGAATAAAAAGATGATCAAGAGAAAAAACGGATTCACTTTCATAGAGTTGTTGATCTATGTAGCGCTAATAGCGCTACTAATGGGAGGAGCCATTATTTTTCTGTGGGATGTTGTTTATCTAAAGGACAGCACCATGGAACAAAATAACCTTACGTACAACGAGTTATACACTTTGGGAAAGGGTATATATGTATCCTCAAATAAAAACGAAGTTCAGGATTTTATGGATGCAATGTATTCCCCAGATATAATCCTAACAGATAGAAGCACTGAGGATTCCTTTAACATAAAATTGGAGAATTCGGAAATAAGAAGTGCGTGGGAGCTGGATAGACCTAACTTGGAATCCAGGTACCTTCTCATTGATCTAACTGCGGCATCCCTAACCTCAACAGGAGAATCTCTGGTACGTACACATCTGGGAAATAGTAAAGATGAATTCATAACGATATCTGAGATCTATCTGGAGTGGTTCAATGTAAGCGAAAATATCAACGCAACGGAAATTATAGTTAACGGTAACACGGTCTGGTCAGGATCCGCTCCCTCCGGAACTACAATAGATATAACAGATGTGGTGGTTCCCCCCGATGTCACTTCCGAGCTAAACCGTATAGATTTCGACTCAAATCTTCACGGAGGAAATATTATAATGGAAATGATAATGTCGGATGGTTCAAGAGTACGGGGCGAATTCGATCTTCTTACTCAAAGCGGGGAAGGAGGTATTGCGCCTACCCCTTGCTCGGAATGGTGTATGGAAAGAGGCTACCCATACGGCTTGTGCAAACAGAACCCGTCCCAATGCATCCAATCTGGGGGTGAGTGGGGAGGGGAAGAGGGGGATGTCTACTGCACTGGGGGTCCTCTAGAAGACACCTGCTGCTGCATATATTAATATTATGAAAGTCATGAAGAAACAGAAGGGATATATAGCATTAATAACCGTTTTAGTAATTGGTACCGTCTTGATGAGCGTTTTAATGACGCTTCCCTTGATAACCACGGACATATTGAGGAGCACTTCGGCTTCTAGAAAAGGTATCCAGTCTCGTGAGATCGCCCGCAGTTGTTCTGAAATAGCTATTATCCAGCTACAAAGAAACTTAAGTTATGAGGGAGAAAGTCTAAACCTGGATGGGGGGCACTGCACAATAGAGGTCACGCCTGTAGAAGAGGGAAGAGAGATCCACATAAGTGCTTTTTTAGATGAATATGGTAAGGAAGCAATTCTAGAAGTTGAGGTGATGGGAAGAAGCGCAACCGTAACATCCCTAGAAATATATTAGAATATATAAAGAACATATGGTCTTAGGAAAAAATATACAAGTATTATTTGCGAATAGAAAAGAAATAACTCTTTATGAGGTTGCCGCAGTATCCAATGGAGATGCAGTAAAAAAGGGAGGCAAATCCTGGAAGCCTGAAGAACCTGAAAGTATAGGTAAGGCAGTACAAGAATTGTTGGAAAAATCCGAGATCAAAAGAATCCGGTTACTGCTTGGAGAAGATATATCCTACACAACTGAATTAGAGACATCACTAAATTCCACCAGGAAAGAGATCTTTGAAAACTTTTCGCACCTCGTACCTGAAAATCTAGACGAATATACTTGGGACTTCAAAAGATTTGAAGAAAACAAGGTTGTCGCTTTTGCTCCGGTAAAAGAGATCTATGATGTCCTAATTAATGCCTTAAAAGAAAGCGGTATAGAAGTAGAAGCGGTAGAACCCGAGAAGGTGGCAAAAGAACGGGATAAAGATCCGGTGGTTGGGATAGCGTTAAAGAAAGATATTAAAGGAAAAGATGAGGATGTGCTTAATTTGGAGATCAAAAAAGAGCAGAAACAAGCGCCTGAAAAAGAGGAAGAAAATAAGAGTGAGGTCAAGAAAGTAAAAAATCTCGGTATTCCTAAGAAAATGGACAAAAGAAACCTTTTACTCATAACGGTAGCTCTATTATTATTTGTGGGAGCCGGAATCATCATCTACAGATATATTAAAACCAGCGGAATAACGGAGAATGTCGGAACCATTCCCCAATCTGTTAGAGAGGTAGACCTGGATGAGGCGGAGGAGCAAGAGAATGAATTGGAAGAAACCGAGGTGGACCTAGATCAAATCAGTATCCTGATCCTTAACGGCTCCGGCATTCCCGGAGAGGCGGGAAGGGTACGCGGTATACTTGAGGAAGAGGGTTTTTCCATAACAAGTATAGGTGATGCTCCCGATCATTCTTCAGCAAAAACGGAAATGAGGGTAAAAGAGAGCACTCCTTCCCAAGTCATTGATTTGATTGAAGATTTGCTTGAAAATAGCTATGATATAGAAGTTTCTGAAATCTATTTGGAAGAAACGGTTGAAAATAGTGTAATATTAATATTAGGTCAAAATATTAGTTGATCTGATTGAGAAAAGAGGTGAAAAAATTTGCTGCCCAAAATTAGAAAAGACAACAAGGGTTTTACCCTTATCGAACTTTTAGTAGTTATAGCAATTATAGCTATACTGGCAACATTAGTCTTTGTTGCCTTAGATCCTGCTACCAGATTCCGTGACTCCAGAGAGGCTCGAAGATGGAACGATGTTAACAGTATTCTCACAGCAGTTCATCAATGCATGGTCGACAGCGGAGGGTTCCTTGCTGAGTGTGGGCTCGATGGTGTAGTAGATGAGCAACCAATAGGCACGGCTGAAGGTAACTTAAACCTTCATACATACCTAGCGCCGTATCTGCACTCAATGCCAGTTGATCCACAACAAGGAAGTCCGGAAAATACGGGATACTCAATAACAGTGAACGAACATAATATCGTTACGGTTTCAGCTATACACGCTGAAAGTGATAGTGCTATATCAGTATCTAGATAATAAAAACGGAACAGGGGCAAGAAAAAGATCTTGCCCCGGTTGGCTGGAATTTCATGCTTGTTAAACTTGAGATGTTTTTGTGTTTATTTTATGTATACTCTTTCAGTTGCTCATCCATTTAATCCTTTAAAAAAGATTCGCATAAAATCCCTAAATTTACTTAAGAAATTCTTACAACTCTTTCAATAAAATCTAATAAGAGTGCAATATACTGCGAATAATGAAACGTTACTCTTATAGAAAAAATAACATCTTTTCCATTCTTGTAGCAGGAAGTATGATCCTAATAATAGTTTTGATTGCTTTTATCGCCCTGGATAACCTGTTACAAGAGGACGGTGCTGCAGAATCCATAGAGTTCTATGGGCTC
>PXDX01000014.1 GCA_003564915.1 candidate division WWE3 bacterium | reverse complement strand
TTCCATTCTTTCTAAATCCCTAACTTGTGACATTTCATCCAACTTTGCCGGCCCCAAAATTCCAAAAACAGTGCCTGCAACTATTGCGATTAAACCGACTACAATAAGTACATCCGGAAAAGAATGACCCGAACGATTGGTTTTACGGGGCAGGGGAGAGGCGGGAGTAAGCTTTCTCTTATTAGAATTCTGCATACAAAATTTTAATTAAAAAATTTAGAAATATTATTAATTGATAATCGAAAGGATATCATATTGAAGTGGTAAGTTCATAGATAGGCGTGATAATTGAAACGATAAGAATACCAACCATTGCACCCAAAAGGACTAGAATCATCGGTTCCAAAGCGGCCGATAGATTCTCTATAGCTGCGCTGGTCTCACCTTCATAATAATCCGCGACCCGCTCCAATACTTCATCCATTTTACCGGTCTCCTCTCCAACACCGCTCATTTGTCCTAAAAGAGGAGGAAAGACCTTACTGGCTCTAAAGTAATCCGATAAAGAGTTTCCCTTTTCAACGTAACTAGCCGCTCCTTCAGTAGCTTTTTTCATGTCCGCACTATCCACAACGTTGGATACAATGTGTAATCCTTCTACAATGGGAATGGCTGAACTCAATAATAGGCTTAGTGTTCTGGAAAAAGAAGTTACTTCTTTTGATCTGTTTATCTTTCCAAATACAGGGAACCTAAAAGATATTTCCGTGAAAAGATTGTCTCCAAAGTCCGTAGATTTAAAATAACGAAAACCTATTACTAAACCGACCAAAATAAAAGCCAAAAATATTAGATTGTTGGTCATAAACTCCGACGCCGCTATCATAACTCTTGTCGGCAAAGGCAAAGCTATATTCATGCTTTCATACATATCTGCAAGCTGGGGCACAACAAGAACCATCATAAGAATGAAAACACCAAACATTGCTATAAAAATAATTGCCGGATAAATCATAGCGCTCTTGAATTTCTGCCTCAATTCCCGATCCGATTCCATGGTCGTTGCTAAACGATTTAAAATAACATCAAGGTTTCCGGAAGATTCACCCGCACGAACTAATGCTTGGTAAGTATTTGAAAAAACATGTGGATATTTTCCCATTGCTTCGGAGAGGGGAGAACCTCCCTCAACATCCTTTAAAACATCCGAAAGTATTTTCTTAAATTTGGGATGATCGGTTTGACTGATAAGAACCTCTAGCGATCTTGCCAAAGGCAGTCCGGCAGAAATCATTGTAGAAAATTGTCTGGTGAATGTAACTACATTATCAAGCGATATTCCTCTAAAAGAAAGCAATCTTTCAACGAGATCCCCGCTTCTTTTCTCTATTGAAACTACAAAAAGTTCTTCTTTTTTCAAAAGATCCAGTGCCAACTCTTGAGATCGTGCTTCCACAATTCCCTCGCGTTTCTTACCTTCTGGGGATAAGGCTGAATACTTATAAGAGGGCATTTCTTATTTCAAAAACCTTCTCACCTGGTCGGGATTAAGGGCATAACGCAATCCATCATCAGGTGAAATTATTTTCTGTTCTATTAGTCTTGCTAAACTTCTCTCCAAGGAAATCATGCCTACATTGGAACTTGTGTTGATAATATTATCAATTTGTTCAAATTTACCTTCTCGGATCAGGTTTCTAACAGCATCGGTAGCTAAAAGTATCTCTACTGCAGGATGGACCCCTTCCGATTTAGTAGGAAGTAATCTGAGCGAAACAACAGCTTCCAAAATTCCCGCTAATTGTGATTGAAATGCATGTTTCTTTTCTGCGGGAAATTGACTTATGATCCTTTCAACCGTTTGTGATGCGGAATTAGTGTGAAGAGTGGCAAACACAACGTGACCGGTTTCTGCAATACGCAGCGCTGCCAAAGTAGTATCTCTATCCCTCATTTCACCGATAAAAACCACATCGGGATCCTGACGTAAAATTGCTTTTAAAGCATTATCCCAAGACGCAGTATCAACATAGAGCTCTCGCTGTTCTATCAAAGACTTGTCATTAGAAAAAATGTACTCGATAGGATCCTCAAGCGTGATTATATGCTCCGCACGCGTTTGATTTATTTGGTTCAGGATCGATGCTATAGTAGTGGATTTTCCGTGCCCTGCCGGCCCTACCACTAAAACAAGACCCTGTCTAAGATTAGAGAAACTGCCTAAAACCTCGGGAAGATTTAACTCTTCTAATGTAGGGATCACCTGAGGTATATGTCGTAATGCTACAGATGGATAACCTTTTTGAAAAAAAGCATTCACTCTAAAGCGGGCCTTACTTCCCAGGGAAATGGAAAAATCCAACTCCTTGCTGACCTCAAAAATTTCGTACTGATCTTCCTCCAAAACCTGATGCAAAAAACTTACGATATCTTCCGTGATCATCTCAGCGTAATCTTCCAATCGGGATAGATTTCTTTTTATACGCACCGTTGGCTTAGCGCCAACGGAAAGATGTAAATCCGATGCATCCAGTGACACAACCTTTTCTAATATTTTTGTTGCATTAAAACTCATTTTGCTACTCTCATGACCTCCTCTAGAGTTGTGATGCCCTCTACAACTCTTAATACTCCGTCTTGTTGGAAAGTTAGCATTCCTTCTTCCAAAGCCTTTCGATTAATCTTGCTCGAAGAGGCGTGTTCAAAGATAAGTTCACTTATAGCCTCCGTTACTTCCAACACTTCAAATATTCCAACTCTACCATGATAACCAGTATTTGAGCATTTGTCACACCCTTCGCCTCTAAATAATTTAAGATCTCCCTCATTAAGTTTCTGGAACGATTCTATAACGGTTTTATCCCTTGAACTGGATATTATCTTTGATTGATCGATTCCATACATTATTGCTTTTAACTCTTGCTGCACCTCTTCTGGAGGAGCAAATTCTTTCTTACAGTTTTCACAAATCCTCCTGACAAGTCTCTGAGCAACGACTACATTTATCGTTGATACCAAAAGATAATCCTCAACGCTTTGATCTAATAATCTAGGCAGTGCGCCGGCTGCCGAATTTGTATGCAGAGTAGCTAAAACCAAATGACCTGTTAGAGCCGCGTGAATGGCCAATTCAGCTGTTTCACCGTCTCTAATCTCACCAACCATTATTATGTCGGGGTCCTGACGCAAAAAAGATCTTAACCCTGTAGCAAAGGTCAACCCTGCTTGAGGGTTTACCTGAGTTTGATTCACTCCGGGGATACGAATTTCAACGGGATCTTCCAAGGTCATAATGTTAACACGAACAGTATTCAATTTATTCAATGCGGATGCCAACGTAACCGTCTTACCTGAACCAGTAGGTCCGGTGACTAAAATAATACCGGTCGGCTTAAGGATTGCTTGCTCCAAACGCTGCAACGATAGGCCGCGTAGACCAAGATCTTTAAAAGAAAACACGGAACCTTCATCCTGTAAAAGCCTGATTACCGTTTTCTCACCATATACTGTAGGGAGTGTGGATATACGAAGATCCGTAGATACTTCTCCCACCTGAACTTTGAAACGCCCGTCCAAAGGAATTCTCTTCTCGTCCAATTTCATGTTAGCCAATATTTTAATCCTTGCTACAATAGGATCATGCATTGGCTTTGGTAAACGCCTTTTCTCTTCCAGAACACCGTCTACCCGATATCTTAAGCGTGTGTCATCCTCATAAGGTTCAATGTGAACATCCGATGCTCCTATCTTGACTGCGGTCTCCAAGATCATTCCCACAATACGGGCTATTGGCGCGTCCCTAAGAGTTGCTCTTGAAATCTCCTCCGAGTCACCTTCAAGTCTGAGAGTGGTCTCTTCTATCTCCTCCATAGCCGCTGTGATCTCTTCACCGATCTTATGACTTTGAAAATCACTTAAAACATTCTTTATTTCCTCGGAAGTGGTTATATGCGGAATGACTCTGACTTTTGCCCTTTTCTCAATGAATTCAATGGTGGGTAGATCCATAGGATCGACCATTGCAACGGAGAGTTCCCCCGAATCCTTATCGTAAGCAAAAGGAATTACTTGCTGTTTTGCCGCAAGATCCATAGTGACATACTCCATCATTGAAACATCTGGCTTGGATTCCCGAAGGGTCACAAAAGGAATGCCGTATGATTCTCCATAAGATTTGGCAAATTCTATTTCCGAAACATACCCTTTTTCTCTGATTATTTCAGATATTGCCTTTCCGGTATCAAGATGCTCTGAATTAATGGCTGCCAGCTGTTCCGAAGTTATCAAGCCTTTCTCGAAAAGAATATCCTCCACTGACTTACCGGTATTTAAGAAGCTGTTTGTAATGTTTTTTGTGGATTGATCTTCAGACATGGGCAGTTTTACTTTTGCTAAATGATATCAGTTTTTTACGCCTTTCTTCAACATAATTATACTCCGCAAATGATTATACCTCTATTAGAGCAGTGCGGTCATAAAAATCGAGAAGATCCAAATCCGCACACATAGAAAAATGTTAGTATTTAGATGATATATGTCTCCAAAAATTAGAGGATCAATAATCGTTTATGGCGGTAGGAAAGAGGGCAGGATAAATAAGATAAAGACCTTGTCCAACTTTGACCAAAACCATCCCGACACACTATATATAACTCCAAAAGAAAACAAAACCTCTATAGGTATAGGTGAGGCAAGGAAAGTAAAAAAGTTTCTCCAGCAAAAACCTTACTCGTCGGATATTAAAGTAGTAGTTATCGAAAACGCCCACGCGCTCACTTACCAAGCTCAAAATGCTTTACTTAAATCATTGGAGGAGCCTCCCGGATTTGCGGCAATCTTTCTGGAGACCAAAGAAAAAAGCGTTCTAAAGGAAACTGTGCTTTCCAGATGCCAAAAGATTAGGGTAAAAACCCAACAACCTGCAAAAAGATCTGATCCCCGAACCTGGAAAAAAATTAAACGCCTTTCTCCAACACAGAAGCTCGATTTATCATATAAGTACTCTAAAAAAGAGCGTTCAAAACTAATAAGGATAATGGATATCTGGATCAAATATGAGAGAGAGGAAATGAAGGAAATCCTTAATAATGATGAACGTTTCTCAAATACGGATAGTGATAAGAACAAAGCGCTTAAAAATCTTCAAATCCTTAATAAGATTAGGAAAGATCTTAAGGAAACAAATGTCAATTTAGATCTGGCTCTTGATTTGCTTTTCTTAAGCTTGGAATGACAAAAAACGCAAAAACACAAAAAAACGCTTTCAACAAACGGCTCCAATCTATACCCTTTATTAAAAGGAAGAAACCTCTATAAGACGGTAAAAAAATTTTACATAAGAGTCAAAATAGCCTAGAATACCTTAGTCATGCCAAAGGTGCGAAAAAATAACGAAAATACTGATTACGGAGCGGAACAAATCCAGGTCTTAGAGGGATTGGATCCGGTAAGAAAAAGACCCGGAATGTACATAGGTTCAACCGGTCTAAGAGGATTGCATCATTTACTGACCGAAATCATCAATAACTCAATGGATGAGGCTATAGCAGGATTTGCAGACCATATTAGGGTCGAATTCTTTAGAGACGGCTCAGTAGCAGTATACGATAATGGAAGGGGATGTCCCTACGAAGAAAAACCCGAATACGGTGTAAGTGCTCTGGAACTGGCTTTCACTAAACTCCATGCTGGAGGTAAATTCGGTGGAGGGGGGTACAAAGTTTCCTCAGGTCTCCACGGTGTCGGTTCCTCGGTTGTAAATGCCTTGTCTGAATGGATGCGGGTTTTTGTACGCAGAGGAGATGAAAAAGTAATCCAGGAATATAAAAATGGGGGAGAGCCTGTCAGTCCAACCCATTCCTGGGATCCTACAAATCCTACCGAACTTAAAGATGCGCCCTGGAAAATCAACCTTGACAGCTGGAATTATGACTCCGGTACAATAATCCACTTTCTTCCTGACGAAAAAGTTTTTGAAGAAACGGACTTCCAATACGAATTCTTTGTAAATCAAATTAGAGAGTACGCCTATCTGACAGCCGGCATAAAGTTCGACCTAATTGATCACAGAAACGGAGAAAGATATTCTTTCTATTTTGAGGGCGGAATAAAGACCTTTTTGACCTCACTAAACAGAAACAAATCCTTGATAAACAAAAAAATTATCTACATGAAAGGTGAGGAGGAGGAAGTAGAGGTAGAAGTAGCTCTTCAATACAACAACTCCTACACGGAAAACGTTCTGACTTTTGCCAATCATATAAAAACGACCGAAGGCGGAACGCATTTAACAGGATTTAGATCCGCTTTAACCAGAGCAATAAATAACTACGCTAGAGAAAAAGATTTTCTAAAAGAGAAGGATCCAAATCTTTCCAGCAATGATCTAAAAGAAGGTCTTACCGCCGTGATTTCGGTGAAACTCAACGCTGACGAACTCCAATTCGAGGGTCAGACCAAAGGAAAATTAGGTAACTCAAACGTACGTTCCATAGTCGAAACTATCACTAGAGAAGGCCTGGAAAATTTTCTGGAAGAAAACCCCGCTGAAGCAGAAAGGATCATCAAGAAAAATGTTTTGGCCTTAAGAGCTAGAATAGCGGCAAAAGCAGCCCGCCAAACGGTTCTGAGAAAAAGTATTTTAGAGGGTGGGGGAGTGCTGCCCGGAAAACTTGCCGACTGCTCAACTAAAGATCCTGAGAAAGCGGAACTTTTCATAGTAGAGGGTGATTCTGCCGGCGGTTCCGCAAAACAAGGAAGAAATAGGGAATTCCAAGCTATATTACCTCTCTTTGGAAAAATCCTAAATACGGAAAGAGCTAGACTGGATAAAATAGTGTCCTCACAGAAGTTCAAGGATCTGATAATAGCTATAGGGGCGGGAATAGGGGAGCAATATGACCCCGAAAATCTGAGATACCATAAGTTGATAATAATGGCAGACGCAGACTCGGATGGAATGCATATTATGACACTGTACCTAACTTTCTTTTTCCGTCACATGAAAGAACTGGTAATGGAGGGAAGGGTTTATGTAGCTGTACCTCCTTTGTATAAAGCAACCTGGGGGAAGAACAAAAAATATCTGTTCGATGAGCAGGAAAGGAAAGAGTTCGTAAAGACTCCGGAAGGAGAAAAAGCAATAATTCAAAGATTTAAAGGGCTTGGAGAAATGAATCCACAGGAATTGTGGGAAACTACCATGAATCCCGAAACCAGAAGATTAAAGAAAATAACTGTAGAGGATGCGGCACATGCTGATGAGGTATTTACTACTCTAATGGGTAAATCAGTACCTCCGAGGAAAAGATTTATTCAAACCAGAGCCAAGCAGGCCAATGTAGATATAACATAATTTGATAAATTATTATTAAAGTAAAATGAACATATACGTAACAGGACACAAATCACCAGATCTTGATAGCATAACTTCGGCAATTGTATATTCCGAACTATTAAGAAAGATCAAAAAATATCCCGGATCGAACATCATTCCTGTAAGAAGGGGCGCTTTAAACAAAGAAACGGAGTTCGTTTTGGAGAAATTCGATGTGAAAGCTCCCGAGGATCTGGATACCGTAGAGATATCATCCGAGGATGGCTTTATTTTGGTTGATCACAACGAAGAAACACAAAGACCTAAAAAAATCGGAGAGCAAAAGATATTGGAGATCGTCGATCATCATAAGGTAAACATAAATTTCGGAGTTCCACTAGAAGTAAACGTTATGCCGGTCGGATCCACTTCCACAATAGT
>PXDX01000081.1 GCA_003564915.1 candidate division WWE3 bacterium | reverse complement strand
ATGAGATCGATCATCTGAACGGAATCCTGTTCACTTCCAAAGTAATTGGCGACACTATAGATAGTGAGCGCTATTTTTCAGGTGAGGCTTTTAATATTTAAGGTAATTTTGAACCTATGAGAACAGCTTTTTTTGGGACCTCTAAACATTCCCGGCCAATACTGGAAGCATTAAAGAACGAGTTTGACCTTTCCCTTTGTGTGACCAAATCCGACAGAATTGTTGGGAGATCTCAGAAGAGAGAGCCCACAAAAGTTAAGAAATGGAGCCGGGAAAATAAAATTAAAATTTTTGAAGTAGATAACTTTAAAAATAAGGAAGAGGATCTTTTAGAAGCTCTCACAGAGCAAAGGGTCGATTTAATAATTGTAGCTGATTTTGGTTTTATCATAACGGACAGAATAATTAATGCTTATCAAGGAAAGATCGTAAATATCCATTTTTCACTACTTCCTAAATATCGGGGGGCAAATCCGGTTCAGGCCGCAATATTAAACGGAGATAGTATTACAGGAATTACTTACTTGCTTATGTCCAAGGAAATGGATGCCGGAGATATTCTTCATCAGATAAAACATCCCTTGGAGGGAAGTGAAACTACAGAGAGTTTGTATAAGGATCTTTTTAAAATAGCCGCCCAAAACATTCCAAAGGTAATTAAAGGATATATTGGAGGCGAGATAGAGCCAAAAAAACAGAACCCAAAAGATGCTACTTATCATTTTTCACCTTCACACCCTAAAAGTACGTACGTATATAAAGAAGATGCCCGAATAGACTGGACCGAGGATCCGCAGAATATTGACAGAAAGATCAGAGCTTTCTACCCTTGGCCAATAGCATGGACTACATTAGAAGAGCTGGAGAAAAATTCTGATAACAGGCTGAGTGAAAAAATAAAATTGCGGGAGAACGTAAATAAAGATACGACTATTAAGATCTATGAGGCAGTTCTTGAAAAGCATGGTCTATCCCCCACCCAAGTTCAAGTAGCCGGAAAGAGTAAAATTGGCTGGGCGGAATTCAAAAACGGATACTGTGTGAACCAATGAAAAATAATGAATATTATTTAGGAATCTATGAGACCAGTTTTCTTTTGTAAGATGGATCCTTTTTAATTCTTTTTAGGCAGGAAGCGCAAATGGTTGCACTAATAGTCTTACCGTCTATTTTAAAACGACGGTTTCTTAGATTAGGCATTTGCCTCCTGATCGTCCGAGAGGTTACCCTTCTACCGATCCCTCTGGGGACAAGATTTCCTTTTTTTGCGCCTTTCTGGCAAATATCACAGACTTTGGACATAACAAAAGGATTAAATCATATGGCAGTACCCGTGTCAACGGAGTGAGGGGGGGGATGAGGAGGAAAAGAGGGTGTGTTTTAATCCCCGAACCTTACTGCTCCATAGTTATAGACTTCCCTCACTTGAACTTCCGTAAGGGCGTAGTTGTAGATGCGGACGTCGTCGATCATACCGTTGAAATACATGCCATCAAAATCTCCACGCCATCTTCCTATGACCGTAGGTACTGTTGTAGTATTAGGAGGAGAAGTAGTACTCGTCGTTGTTTGTTGAATACCATTTAGATAAACATAATTTGTTCCATCTCTTCTTACTCCCAAAAGATGTACCCATTCACCAATTTCCGGATTTTGATCAACAGGTATAAAAGAATAAGCTCCGCTGTGTATATGAAATCCTAAATTTAAGTCACCGTCAATAGTTAATCCCCAACCATAATTAGTCGAAGCGTGCATATGAGTTACAATTCCTCTCCAAGAAGTAAAACTTGATACACTAACCCACGCACTCACCGTAAAGTCCTCCGAGAATTGATGCTCGGGTATTATGCCAAGATCAACATAATCATCCGTCCCATCAAAATGTAAGCTGGAACCGAATTTTCCTTCCCGGCCGTTATACCAAGCATGGGAAGTATCGCCTGACGTACAGGTTCCGGCCGAAGTGTTGGTTCCGGAAGGGCCGATGTGTATCGTACCGTCATTGCCTACATAGTCATTATTCGCACCGGGAGCGTAATCATAAACGGTTGTACCGGAACACTCGTTGAAGCGCCACCAACCTATCGGAGCTCCGCGATTGTATTCCCAAGCAATTTGAGCGGGGGTACGCGCATAATCATATAAACGAACCTGGTCGATAGTTCCATGGAATGTATTTTCGGTTTCAAAAGGAACAGTTACACTACCGGCTTGGGCAATACTAAAAACCCCACTCGAATCTTTAGGCGTCAATCCTGAAACATCTGTAGGAGAGCCGTCGGGACGACCGTTCAAATAGATCTGCAAAGTATTGGTATCATGTACAGCACAGCCATGATACCAAGTATTACTCTCTATGTCGGTGTCACTAGCCGCTACGTACCAGTTATCATTAGTCGCTCTAAATTCTGATTGTAATTTTCCGGTTGAATCGCTATAAAACAAACTATAATTTACATCGTTGCCTGTAGAATCGTGATCGGAAACTATAAAATCCCTGTTAGGTGCTGCTGTTCCACTCCAATTGAACCAGCCGCAAACCGTAAATCCATCGGTCAGATGAGGGGTGTTTACAGTATTGACATAATTGGTTCCATCAAATTCCAACGCTCTCCCCACTTTCCCCAAGACCCATGCCGGATCGTTCATCAGTGTGCCGTCAAAACCGCTTCCGCTCGTATCTCTTGCAATACTGCCCGTCCCCTCATTCAACAACCACTCTCCTATCGGGGATTCACAATAGGAATCATCGCCCGGAACACAGTATTTACGAGCAGCCGAACTATCAGGTGCTCCTGAATCAGCAGTACTAAGAGATCCCATAACTTGAGCAAATCCCCTATTATAGTCAATTTTTACTTCCTCGGAAGTGAGGGTAAAACTATAGATTTTTAATTCATCAACATCGAAATTCCCGCCAGCATTTCCGTTTATTCCCCCAAGATAGAAAGTATCACTATAATCACGTATAGTACCGATAACATCAATGTCGGAATAGAAGTCACCATTAACATAAAGCGATAACTTCCCTGTATCCTCATCGTATTGACAAACATAATGATTCCACTGACCAATATCTGTTGTATAATTGATAGTAAAGTTCTCAGGTGTAGTATTGGCGATTTGACAGATAAAACCTTGCGACCACCCTATCGGATTTATCCCACCATTCCAACCCACTTTAGTTATACCCATAGAATTTCCAGTTATTCCATTTTGCTTTAACCACGCACTAATGGCAAATGATCCTTTTCCACTACCTATAAGATCAGGGAGATCAACTGTAGCCCAATCTCCGTCAGGATCAGCGGCTCCATCAAAACTAAGCGCCCCGTCAAATTTCCCAGACTTTATCCAAGTTGGGCAAGTGGAAGCACCCGGACAATTTGTGGAAGGTCCTGCCAAATAAGCATTATAGGAGGCACCCCCACTCCCATGATTATGCACAACACCTCCATATCCTTCATCAAACTTAAAATGTATCAGGGGAGACCCTATCGGAGAACCGGGCACCGGATGCCCTGCATTCATATCACTTACGATTTGTTTTTGAGTGCGATCATAATCGTAATGAACAAAATCATCGATTATCCCCGGAAACCCTCTATCCAAATCCAAACGGTTACCGATAAGTAGATCATAGCTTGATTCGTCCGAAGTCGACGAGCTGCTATCTCCTTGCTGATATGTGCTATAAGTTTGCTTGACGCCATTAATATATATTTCTATCCGGCGAGTAAAATCATTATATACAGCGGTTACATAGGACCAGCTGTTCTCAGGGAGTGTACTTGTTGTTATTGTCAAAGCATCTGTTCCTGAACAAGCTTGAAATGCTTCCAACTCCCCTGTTGATAGAAGATTTATCCCCCGCCCTTGGGAATTTAAGACACCTTTTTGAATTATTCGGGAAGCATATCCTGGGTTTACGGTTCTGGGATTAACCCAAGCCGACATGGTCCAGCTATACGGATTATTTATCGAGGCATCGCTTCCTACGTTTACAACGGAATCGCTACTTAATAATTCTATAGCTCTTCCAAATCTACCCATAGTCCATTCAATATTTGAACTTAAAGTTGCATCGTTGGGGTTGACGCCGGAATCACGAGCCGTGGTACCGGAACCTTCATCAAATTTTAATCGAGATATGGGTCCCGGCGCCCATTCGTAAAGAGCGCGGATTTCAGCGGAAGAAAGTGCGCGGTTGTATATTCTGATTTCGTCAAGTGAACCTAAAAAAGAAGTATTATAACTATTTTGAAACCCTCCAATATACAAATTTTCATTACCAATATAAGGAAAGACGTTTCCATTACCCGAAATCCAAGAACCTTCTATGTGACTACCGTCAACGTAGAGACGTATGCTATTACCATCACCATATCTGTAAGATATGGTTACATGAGTCCAAACATCTGTTGAGATTCCGGTTGATGCTCGCCATGTGTGGGAAGTTGAATCACTGGTTGTAAATGAGAATTCGGGAAAATAACCTGATTGTTCTCTTATTTTTAAATGATAATTAACATATATTCCACTACCCTTATGCATAATCCAATGATCATACCAAGCTCCATAATCAGTCATATTTACCCATGCTGAGATGGTAACCTCATTGCTTATTGCTAGGTTTGACTCATATGGAATATCCAAATACCCGTCGAATGTAGAAAAAGATTCTCCTCCTCTACCAAACCTCCCCGCACTTGTTGTTGGTACGGTACATTCTTCACCTTCACACATAGCCGTCCCATGATTCTCATTTCCCGAAGAATCAATAACCTCTCCCGCGGTACCATCCCAACTCTCCTCATCCATCTTCCAATAACCAATCAAACCTTTTCTCAAAGTGCTTTCAGTATCATCTTTACCAAATTGTGCGGCCACACCCAAGACAGATCCCCGAGCAATAAACTCCTGCCGGGCGTTTTCCTCAGTTCTGGCTTTATTATAAAATCTCACCATATCAATAAAACCGTTCCAGAGATTAGATGTACCATCACTATCAATACCTACATAAAATGTTTGCGAACGACCTGTAAGAGATCCGGTGACTGTTACTGGGGTACTCCCTCTCTGAATTCCGTCAATGAATACTTCTATGTTGCTGTCACCTTTAACTGCCAACACATGATGCCAATTGTTGTCAGCATATGACTCTGCCGTGCATACAACATTATCCGGCCCCCAGGTGCTGTCATCATCAATTCCAAAACATATATTCCCGGAGGAATTCATGTAGAGCTTGTAACCGGCGGTGTTATGCCGAGAGACTATGGTTTCCGTATCAGTAATATCCCCTGCTCTTTTGAACCATGCAGATACAGCGAAGGGCTCCGTTGACGGATCTAATTCAGAATCTTTATTATATGGGCGGGAAACATAACTATCTACACCGTTGAACCGTAAGGATTTGGAAGAAGATCCTCCTGCGATTGTGTCATCGCTCCAAACAGCTCCCGAAATCACTCCGTGTTTTTGATTTATTGTGGAATCATGCGCAATGGAACCGGAACCTTCATCAAATCTCCAAGCCAATGTAGGATCTCCGTAGGCAAATCTTTGAGTGGGCACTGCATCGGTCATATGAGAGCCGAGACCGGAATAGTACAGGCCGGCGACTTGAGTTGAAGTAAGAGCGGAGTTGTAGATACGAAGATTAGAAATTGTGGCAGATCCGTAGGTATAATGGCCATAAATCAATCCCCCACCAACATCCATGGTTCCGATCGCAACAGGTGAACTACTCTCACCGGTACCTTCCTGATTGGCATTCAAATAACAGGAAAAAGAGGTACCACTCCACACTACGGATACCATGTACCAAGTATTGGGATTCACACTATCCCAGCTAACGTGAGAATCCCCAAAGCTGCAATGTGTATTATCTGCATCGCTTTGGTGGAATATTCTCATTCCATCTAAGCCATTTGTTGAAAAATATGTTCCCCCACGGTTCCAAGGCCCTCCCTTTTGAGTATAAGGAACTTTAACCCAAAAACTAAGTGACCCCTCAGAGGCCGATATGTTATCGGTATAATCATATCTAAGCCTAGATCCTATTCTAACACTGCTACTGTTATGAGGGGTACCAGACCAAGAGTACCCCTCTCCCATACTTCCATCCATATAAGTAGTTATGTAGTCGTCAGCACCATAACCTCCGCGCGTGATGTGAGTGCCGTATTTTTCCTCTATCTGCACTCCGTCAAAATAAATCGTCTTTCCTGCTGCAACCTGCAAACCAAAATCCTGAGAGTTGTATCCGTTTATCATAAATATATGATCTTCTCCGGAATAAGTTGTCCAACTTGTTCCGTCATAAGTAGCGCGGTCTCCATATACATAGGAAGAAGAGCTCCCATCATATCCCCAAATCCAGTAATTAGCCGGATCGGGGGCGGTTCGAGGTGTTGTACAACTATGGTCTGTATAAGATTTCAATACTATATGGTAAGGGGTGTCTGGCGAAAGAACAGGATGATCCTGAAAATCAAATCTATATGTATGATAAACGGGCCTATAACCCCCAGTACAAACAGAAACACCATTGGTAAAGGTAGTTCCGGATGGAACACCTCCTGAGTCGGTCTGAATTTCTACCTGTACCCACCCCGCTGAACCAACTCTATTAAGTCGAAGATATAAAAAATCTATAGGAACGCTTTCATTCAATTGAAATCCCTGCGATAAGAATTCAGTACTATCATCTGTATAAAGGCCCTGATCACTATCCAGGTTGGCCTCATCATAACCTTCCGAGAACCCGGGATATCCTGAGTACCATAACCTCCACCAACCTCCTCCCATATTCACGTAATTTGTGGTCTGAACAGCGCCGTTGAAGATCAATTCGGCAATATCTGAATCTACTGTTCCGCCAACATTTCCTGAAGTACCATCGTAAACATATGCTGACAAAGTATGTACTCTGGATGTCTCAGTATTCACAGATGTCACAAAACCCCTACCATCCCCGCCGGAGTTTTGCAATCTTGCAGATTTCTCTCCAAACTTGGAATAAGGAATATCAGTATTCTCTTCCGAATTCAAGGGGTGCGGGAGAAAAACCGCATCTCCCTGCTGAGTACCCAAGCTATCTGAGCCCCAATAAGCTGTTGCCGGAACCGTACCAAAAGCTTCCGGTATAGAGGAAAGCGTGATCCTGGTCACGCCATCTACAACTAAAGTCATATCCCCTTCACCGGTATAGGATATTTCCATTGCATAAGGAGTTCCCGCAGATATTGCACCTGTCGCATCCCACGTATCCGAGACCTCTCCGGAATTATCCATATCATACATTAGAGTGATTGTGTTTGCGGCAGACCAGTAAAGTTTTATGTAATTCTCGGAATCTCCGTAAAATTCAGCGATGTGTGGTGTAGCTTCTCCAAAATTTGTTACATTTGCAGCATCATAGCGAGGGACGTATTCAAATTCTATGTTTCCGACCGTGGTTGTTAGTGTTGGGAGGGTGTGAGTGTATGTGTCCGCACCGTCCACTCGAATCCTGTCGTTCTCTATTGATTCCGCAGCTGTAGCAGAAATAACGGTGATGGGAACGTCGTCTAGAGGAAAAAAGAATATATCATCATAGTAGTAAGTGTCGGCACCATAATAAACCGCCATAATACGTACTTCTGAGGAATCGCTATTGGCAATTCCAACGCCCTTACCTGACAACCATACTCCGGGAGATCCTACACCGCGAACTCCAAACGTAGTGCCAAAATGATGTGCAAGATCTGCTCCGCTTTGATGTCCCATGTCTGGAAACCTAAGACCCGCTTGCCGGTCCAAATTACCTATATTGTGTGTAAACGATCTAAAAAACCCACCTGCGGCATAGAAACTTCCTAACGATATTGGAATGGATCTATACTGGGAAAGCCCTGTATAATTTCCATCCCATATATAAGACAAAGAGTAACTCCCGGAGTGTTGGATATAAGATACTTGTGCGCTTTCTCCGGCCCCAATATTATGATTGGTCCATCCATCAAGAATCCAGGGATCCCCCGTGCCCCTTTCCATGCTCGGACTGTCAAACAAATTTTCCAATACCTCCACCTGATGCCAATAAACCGTTCCCGAAGATTCCGTATTGATAATTTTCACTCTTACAATCTCACATCCGGCAGGAGCTTCGCCGGTAAAAATGAATACATCTGGAGTCGTTCTTGTTGAAGTCGTTGTTCCCGTTAAAGAACTTATTTCTACATCGTTCGTCTGATCATAGAAAATGACCTCCGGTATCGCGGTTCCATCCGAATGAGCAATTGCCCTAATAACAAAGGCGTCCCCCGGAGTAACGGAAATATCGTGATACAAACCTTCCTGTGCAGCATCGTTAGTCCACTTGTATCCTCCCGCGAATATTCTTTCCGACGCATCTAGGGCTTCAACATTGGTAGGCGTGCCCTCATCGGACCACCCGTCATTGGTATAAGTTCCGTTCATCATAAAGCCGCCGGTGTTTGTGGTAGATGTATATAATAGATTTGAAGAATGGGGATGTGTCCATGCCTCGCCTGTACCTGTAGTGAGCTCGCCTGTGGAAGCATTCGTGGGCAGTGCAAAAACTACATCCCATGAACCTGTAACTAAAACCGGATCCCAACCGTCATCGCTATTGTAGATTTGCGAAAGCTCATTTCCGTTACCAACATCGATTCCGTTAGTACCATCAAAAAGCGGACGCCGATAAACTGTAAATCCTTCAATAAGAGCATTGGCTGATGTACCGCCTGTACCAGACCCTATATGAAGATCAATCGCGCTTATGCTGTCTATTGATGTGATTCCGGAGTAAGAACTACTACCCACCGTTAGTATTGAATAATCAGTGCCCGTTAGATAATTATTAAAATCCCATCTTAGTGTAACTAAATAAGTAACTCCTGCACTTATTGAATGATTTTGAATAGAGCTTACAGTTGATCCTGCACGCCACTCAAAACTATTATCACTATACCTATATCTTAGAAAAAACCGATTATTAACATGAAATAGGTAAAAATGATTAGTACTACTAATATCGCTCGAACCGAATTCCGGGGTCCACCAAAATACTATACTACCTTGTTCCTGATCAAAATTCTCATGAAACTGGCCGCTAATATTACTCAAATAGATATCTTCCACGAAAATCCTATCTCCAATGGAATCATTGTCAGGATCGTTCTGTATCATGACTCCCGCAGCAAAAGGCCCCTCTCCGGCTCTTTTTGCCACTCCCGGCGTAAAAGTAGAAAACTCATTGACTCCCTCCTCCCAGTTGGTATCGAATGTCTCATGTTCAAAACTGGGATTTGTAATCTTGTTTACCGTACCCTCTTCGACAAAAACTCCCTGATGAGATGCATATGAATGTGCGGGTATATGTCCTGAATCATCTGTGGAATTCTCTATTCCAACTATTCCGGAAACGTGTTTTGCACCGCCTACTATGGTTCCGTGATTACCGTTTCCGGAATCATCAATGACAAATCCTGGGTTTCTGGGGTCGTCACCGCCTTCATTAAAATGAAGAAGCAGCTGCGTATGTTCATCGCGAACGAAAGGGGTGGTCTGAGGAGTGAAGTTTTCGGTGTAACGAATGGTGTTGGAAATTCGGATCTCGTCCATGTAACCTTGAAAATATTTTTCGCCTGTCCAAATACTCCCAGGTATTGTATAATTACACCCTGTTTCATCAACGGGATCTCCTTCTGCAACATCCTGCCTATTATAAGACACTTCCGTTCCGTCGACAAAAATGCGGGGAACTCTATCCCCCTCACTATCATAAGTAAATGCGAGATGAGTCCACGTGTTTAAGTAAAAGGCGCCAGAATTACTTTCAGCACTTGCATATCCCTCCTGAGTATACACCCTAAAATTAATCCGCCTATTCTGCGTTCTAAAATAGATCATTGGTCCAGAGTTGGAACTACCACTATTATTCCCAAGCAAATAGTTATAAGGCCTGCTTACATCTTCCTTATAGTAAATCCAAAACTCATACGTAACGGATCCGGAAAGTAAGTTTTGAAGTGATGCTGGACATCCAAGAGAAATATAACGATCGCCTCTGGTACTAAATTCCATCGCGCTCCCCACCTCCCCAAATCTTATCGCCCCCTCTTCCGTAGTCGGAGTCCCGCTTCCTGCAGCAAGCGCTTCGGTTGTCCCTCTAAAAGGGGCTACAAAAGTAGCCTGGGCATCTCCAATATCATACGCTGCTAAAGCATTGGCTTCGGGATAAGCCTCTGCTCGGCTATTGCCAAAATACAAATAATAGCTGAGATCTTTTGCAGAATCGGAAATATTTTCCTGAAGTTGAAAAACCACATGAGAAGCATTAGAAGAGGCGCAGGTACCTCCCCCTACATACTCAATATTTCTGTTCAATTCAATTGCGGTGTCATTGTTTGGCTGGTATAGAACTCTCAGATCATCGCAGGTGG
This sequence comes from candidate division WWE3 bacterium, assembly GCA_003564915.1. Lineage (GTDB taxonomy): Bacteria > Patescibacteriota > WWE3 > UBA101185 > UBA10185 > T3SED10-354. Next base: position 17,508 of record PXDX01000081.1, on the reverse strand, counting down.
ATAAGAGTGCGTCGGACTCCACAAGAGCTTGCGTGTCCAACGTAATTTTGTAAGTTGTACCTGCCGGAAGTGTTTGACCGCTGTTATTTATTAAAGTCAAACGTTTCCTTTGAGTATAATCGGTATGAATCTTTGACCATGGCGCGGCCTTAACCTCTCCCGGCGTTCTAAAAGTCAAATATAATAGGGGTAGTATTAAAGCAATAAGACCTGTGGAAAAAGCAATCGATCGTTTTCTTTTTGCGGTGACCCAATTAAAAAATTGGCCTGTCTTTGTGAAGGCAGATCTAAAAAGGTCTTTGATCTTTTGAGGAATGGAAATAAAACTAAAAACCGCCCCTACCTTTCGCAAAACAGAAATCATAAATTTCCAAAACTTTTTTAGAACGAGAAAGATCGGGCTTCCGATTTTAGCTAATCGCGGAAAAACTGCTTCCGTGATCTTGGGGATAAATTTACTGCCGGGATTTTTTACAAGTGAAAGTACTTTTGCTCCCTTATCTTTAACGGCCTCAAAAATAACAAAAAAACTCGACTCTCCTGCAGAGGATTTTTGCCGAGGTTTTATATCGTTTACGCTCTCTTTTTCGCTTTTAGGCATTAACTAATTGTAGTATAAATTTACACTAAAAAACTACTAATATTTATGCCGATATTCTATGGAAACTTCCTTATATAACGGATTTTACTGTACACCTCATTTAGGGACCAAAATGTCAGAGCATGGGTATAATTTTCATAAGATATTGAATATGAGAAAACACCAAAAACAGGGGTGGTTGCACAAAAGCTAGCGAAAAATCTTCGCATTATTCAGCTTTAGTGCTGCCACCCCATAACGACTAAACGTCTTAACTACCTACAGCCATTACCTGTACTTGGGCCGCCGGCCTCGCATCGGAACGCACTCCCACAGGAGCTTGTCTTCTCGGCGTGATAAGCGAGGTACGTATCTCCCATCTCTTCTGCGGTGTATCTGCTACAGGACATGTGTGTTCTTCCTTCCTGCTGCAGTCCGCCGAACAACGATACGGACACCTGGTGTAGCACATTGTTTCCACCCTCCAAGGTTTGTGAATCAACGAAACCAAGAACGTATGTCAACTATACCAGAGAACGTCTGCGTTATTCAACCTATAGACCTATACCAAAGCGTAAACGGTGTTCGAACACTGAATTCACTAAATTATATAGGACATGCAAATGCTTCTAACCCTCCTTTCCTACTCATCTCACTCATTCACTCATCGAAATACGGGTCTTCGATACTTCTTCCTGCCGAACTCAAGTTCAAGTGCCTCGTGAAGCTCTGACCACACCTCCTTTATAACGTGTGAATAGTCCACTCCCTGATTCTCACTTTCAAGCCTGAGATACTTCAGAATTTCAGCTAATAGCTCCTCCTTGGTTCTTCTTGGCATCTTCTCCCTCCTGTGAATGACCTTGTGACAAGATTTACATACTACATCCACCATATCAGGATCTTCTGCATCCTCAGGATAATCGGCAAGAGGAAATCTCCTGTGGTGAACATAGAGCTTGTCCTTTATAGAGTTGCAGATCTCGCAACGCCCGTTGGCCCTCTCTCGAACCTCCTCTCTGAAGAACAGGTTAACCTCGGGGCGTCCCATTACCACCTCCTTAGGCTTCGGGTCCTTCTAGAACCGAGCTTCGAACATGCGGAGAATCCTATTCTGAACGCCTTAGGTCAATTTTTCACCTCCTCGGATCGAGTGATCCAATAGCTCGATAAAACCTTGGCTCCTGCACCTGCACCTTGATCCTCTAAGAAAACCTCACAATCCTCTTGCGGAAGATTCGCCTCCAGGAAGGCCGCGAAAGCAAGAAGCCTCTCCGCTTCTTCTCGAAAGGAAGCCGCCGCAGAACGAAGAAGATCATTTCCCGACAATTTACACAAACTCATCTCCGCCTCCTTTTCTATAGTACTGGCTGTATTTTCAACGTACAAAAAACAAAAAAGACCCACTTTAAAAGTGAGTCTTAAGAAAAATTATCGCATGTTCAATTGTAACACTACTTTTTGGAAATTTTCCATATGTTATTTTTTACCTTTTATGACGGTAAAAATTATTTCGGATCAGAAAAATCATTTTTGCCCGGGCGGAAAAATGATCCTAACCTTGCCCATTCCATTCAGCACTTCAATTCTAACAACCCAAATTATGATAAAATCCTAAAGGAAGCGGACACAGCTCTTAAATATTCGTTCCGCCAGAGTAGCTCAATGGTAGAGCAGGCGCTTTGTAAGCGTCAGGTTGTGGGTTCGATCCCCACCTCTGGCTCCAGATCAAACGCTTATCGTGATAAAATCATAGAGCGAAGGTTTCCAGTCCGGATCTAGATCTAAAGGAACAACTCGCCGGGGTACCGAAGCGGTCAAACGGAACTGTCTGTAAAACAGTCGGCTTATGCCTACATAGGTTCGAATCCTATCCCCGGCACCATTTAAAAAGCATTGCTTTTTAAAATGTGTTTGTCAAAATGTATTCATTTTGATATGCCTAAAAAAAGTGTACTCGCTTTTGAGCACTTTAAAGAGCGCTGCTTTAAGTTCTAACAAGTTCCGACGGAATTTATTAAGTGTAACAAAATGCCTTCAACGCCGTACTTAGAATTGAAAATCTCACCGGGGCGTAATATCTTGGGCCCACTTAGCTCAGTAGGTAGAGCAACTCCATGGTAAGGAGTAGGTCGGCAGTTCGATTCTGCCAGTGGGCTCCATCTTTCTTATATTTTCCGCATCGGCTGTTTTGATGTATAATTTTGAAGCGCTGTGACAGCAATATTTTAAATCTAGGGGCGTAGCTCAGTTGGCAGAGCACTGGTCTCCAAAACCAGGTGTCGGGGGTTCGATTCCCTCCGCCCCTGCCAAATTTCCAAATCTATCCAATAAAATCTTTACTCAATCCGACTACATTTTCCTAAGATATTACTATATCAGTAAATGCAGGAACTATAAGATATTGGGTTACATCCTATGGGTTTGAAAAGCGGGTGCTCTGATGGAAAGTTTCTAAAAAAATAAAATCCAAACCAATGAGCCGATACCGCAAAAACCGACAATCATATTTATTCCGGAACTTTCTACCGTAATAATTCACAAATTGAATCTATTTCACTTCCTCCAAAAGTTACACTCCCCTACTAGAAAAATGACAAATCACAAAAAAACTGCTATTATCATTCCCGATGTACGAAATTAAAGTGCAAAGGCACTCTGTTAAGAATTTTAGTTAGAATATCCTTTTCGATAATTCCCTAAGCAAAGACAGAAAAAACAAGGCGGTGAAATATTAAGTGAAATTATACGTTGGTAATCTTTCCTACTCCACCACAGAAGATAGTCTAAAAGAGGCTTTCTCTTCTTACGGAGATATTGCATCTGTAGCGGTAATAACCGACCGGGCAACCGGAAGAAGCAAAGGATTCGGATTCATAGAATTCGAAAACGAAGCTGAAGGTAAAGCTGCTATGGAGGCAATGAATAACTCCGAGCTGGACGGAAGAACATTAAAAGTTGACGTTGCTCGCCCTAAAAGCGAGTAATTCAGCTAAACAGATCGAGTCAATATGAAGGCGGACCGGAATGGTCCGCCGGGCTCGATTTTCCCTTCTTCTTTATTCTAAAACTTCAATATCCGCTCCCAAGTTCTTATAAACCTCAAAAATATCCGGGTACCTACGTTTAAGTATGTCTACTCCTTTTATTTCGGTGCAAACCGGATCAGCGAGTGCTGCTAAAAATAAGGCTTTACAAGCCTGGATAACTGCGGGAGATGTGACATTTCCTCCCTTGAACTTAGCGGGACCCTTAATTAAAGCCTTCTGCGGATCCAACAATTCAACATTAGCTCCAAGAAAATTTAGATCCTCAACAAATTCCAAACCATGCTCATACATCCAATTCTGAACCAACAAGCTGCCTTTCGTTTTCGTAGCCAAGGTAACCAATACCGGAATGACATCTGCGGGAAAACCCGGCCAGGGGCGGGGACTTATTTTTGGCAATCCGGGTTCAGCCAACGGAAAATTACACTTTTCAGGATCAAGTAACAACTCGTTTTCCCCACTCACGATAAGATCTTGAACATCATATTCAAATCCAATATTGAATTTTTCAAATGTAGATACCAATCCTCCAATGATGTGCGGATAATTCCCGTTTTTTAACCTGATCTTTCCCCCTGTCACGGCAGCGGCTACAATAAACCCCGCTATATCAACAAAATCGGGTTCCGGAACAAATGTAGCCGACCCTAATTTGTCTGAGCCTGAAATGGTGACCTTATTTGACCCAACACCGAAAATACTGGCACCCATAGAAGAAAGAAGCTGTGTAAGCTGTACAACATGAGGTTCGCATGCCGCCCCTATAACAGTAGCTCTAATACCGGAACCGGCCAGATACATAAATAGATTTTCCGTCGCGGTAACACTAGCTTCCTGCTGCCATATTTCGATAATATTTCCGGGGGTGTCGCCTACCTCCAGTTGGATCATCTCCCCACGTTGAAGTGATGAAATGCCAATCTTTAAAAAATTGTCCAGATGAGAGGCTATAGAACGAGTGCCCAATGTACATCCTCCGGGAAGCGGAATATGGGCCCTGCCAAACCTAGCCAAAAGAGGACCGGCTAACATAAGAGATGCACGAAATGTGGTCCCCAGTTCTTTGTCAACCTCAAAGCTCTTTACTGAAGAACAATTTATTCGCAAATCAGATGTACCTGTACGAGTGACTTTTGCTCCAAGTCTTTTCATTATTTCCAATATCTTTTGCACATCACTTGTATCAGAAACACCCTTATAAACCACGGTCTCGTCTGTGAGAATAGCTGCGGGAAGAGCTGCCAGAATAGCGTTTTTGTTGGGTACAAGGTTGGTTTCACCTATAAGCTTGTTACCGCCCTTTATTCTTATTCTGTCAGGCATTGCCAAATTATAACACCAATACGAGGCCCATTTTTCTAAGTTAAGAATGTGAGATATGGGGGTGGATTAACCCCGAAGTGACAAATAAAGACTTCGCCGATCAGCGAAGTCTTTGGAGCTCAATATTAAAATGAGACCGCACCTGATGTGACGTCTTTCCGGGCTAGAATCCCTTAAATTAAAGTGGGCTCCCTGTTTCAGGTCTTTACTCCCGAAAACTTAAGATCCCTTCTGTAAGGGTGTTGAGAAACTAATTCACCCGGACTAGTCTCGTTCACATCAGGATCTGGAGAGTTCGACCTTCGTCAATCTCTCTCAAGCAAATTATACCAAAATTTTCAATATCTCTATGTAGGAATACCTAAGAATCTTAGAATAGCAAACATTAAAGGTAAGAGAAATCTTTGGAACGAGTTGGTTAAAATCATAAAAAATAAAACAAATATTCCGTAGGGAGCTAATTGTTCCCATTGCACAGCCAAATTACTTGGGAGAATTCCGGAAACAACTTTGAAACCATCCAAGGGATGTAAAGGCAGGAGATTAAAGATTCCCAACCCCACGTTGTAGAAAGCAAAAAAATAAAAAAAGGTAAAAACCAACTCGGACATAATGGGAAGGAAGCCCAAGATCAAAGCAGAAAAGACTGCCAATACAAAATTTGAAGCCGGACCTGAAATCGATACCAAAGCCATATCTCTTTTGGGATTATCCAAGTTATAGAAGTTCACCGGAACAGGTTTGGCCCAGCCAAAACCTGCAAATAACAGTAGTAATGTACCTAAAGGGTCAAGATGGGAAAGAGGATTAAGCGTAAGCCTACCCGACATTTTTGCGGTAGGGTCCCCTAATTTGTAAGCCGTAAAAGCATGCGCAAACTCATGCAGAGACAAAGATAGAACTAGCGCCAAAGCCAGCAGTATAAAAATCACGGGGTTTGAAAAAAGTAGGGTTATTAGCATCGCTAGAGGATTATATCACGAAATAACGAACCTAAAGAAACTCTGACAAAAATATTAAGCCTTTAAACACGTAAATGTGGTAAAATTCTCCCGTGAAAGGAATAAGAGAATTCATAATAAAGTCAGTGGAAGAATTCAAGAAGGTCGAGTGGCCTTCTAATAAAGAAACCGTCCGCTTGACTGGATATGTAATTGGTGTTAGTTTAATCATCGCCCTATTTGTAATGGGGCTTGATTATATCTTTACAGAGGCTCTAACTTTCCTAATAAGATAGTAAAATAAGTAATATGGGAAATAACAAAGCAGAAGAAAACGTAATATCATTATCGGTGGAAGAACCTTCCGAAAGGGCAAACTGGTATGTAGTTCATACTTTCTCGGGAAATGAGCACAAAGTGGCCAAAGCTTTGAAAGATCGGGTACAAATTGGGGGCTTCACTGATAAGATCTTTAAGGTAATGATCCCTCAAAAAAAGAAGATCGTTGTGTCGGAGGGAAAGAAGAAAACCGTCGATGAAACGCTTTTTCCCGGATATGTGCTGGTATTAATGGAAGTAACGGATGATACCTGGCATGTTGTCAGATCGATCAAGGGTGTAACCGGATTTGTGGGTACAGGGAATAAACCTACTCCCCTACCGGAAACTGAGATCTCAGCCCTGATGAATTTTATGGATACCGAAGAGCCCGCCTTTGAAGCAAAGTTCAATGTGGGGGATGCGGTAAAAATAATAGACGGTCCCTTGGCTGATTTTTTAGGCAAGGTAGAGGAAGTAAATGAAGAACAAGGAAAGGTAAGAGTGCTTGTTAATGTTTTCGGGGGAGAAACTCCCGTGGAATTGGATTTCACTCAAGTAGTAAATCTATAAATAGTAAATTAACAAATAGCTAAGATTAACGATTTAAAATAGCAGTCAAAAAAGGATAAAAGATGCCAAAGAAAAAACAAAAAAAATTAAAAGCTAAGATAAGGCTTAATATAATTGCCGGACAGGCAACTCCCGCACCTCCGGTCGGGCCTGCACTGGGTCAACACGGAGTACCTCTAATGGAATTCTGTAAGCAGTTCAATGCTAAAACTGCTAAGATGGGTAACGATCTTATACCAGTAATACTAAGGGTCTATCAAGACAGATCGTTTGATTTTGATATTAAAACTCCCGTCACTTCACACCTTATACTGAAAAAGATTGGTGAGAACAAAGGTTCCGGGGAACCTCAAAAAGATAAGATAGGAGAACTTTCAAAGACAGATCTAGAAGAAATTGCAAAGATAAAAATGCCTGATCTAAATACGGACGATTTGGAGAAAGCTATGAAAATTGTTGAAGGAACCGCTAGATCCATGGGCGTCAAAATTGCTAAATAATCTATGGCTTATACTATCGAGGAAGCAATAAGAAAAATCAAAGAAAATTCCAAGGAAAAGTTCGAAGCAACTGTGGAAGCTCATATCAACTTGAACTTGGAAAAGAATCAAAATGTTAGATTCACTACTACCCTTCCCCATGGAACCGGCAAAGAACAAATAATTGCGGTTTTTGCTTCAGAAGAAATTTCTGAAGCTGATATGCAACTAAAAGAATCGGATATTTCAAAAATTGAAAAAGGAGAGATCAAACCGGGGCAGGATTTTGACCTGCTTATAGCTGAGCCGGCTTTTATGTCCAAAATCGCTAAGGTTGCTCCCATCCTTGGTCCGGCTGGAATGATGCCAAATCCAAAGAGCGGAACCGTAACCGAAGATATTGGAAAAGCTGTTGAAGATTTTAAATCAGGTCAAATTGAAATCAGGACGGAACCTTCTGCTCCCATTATCCACACTGTGGTAGGAAAAGTGACATGGGAAAACAAAAAACTATCCGAAAACGTAGAAGCTCTGATAACTTCATTAAGACAAAACAAGCCCCAAAAAGCTAAAGTTAGTTGGATCGAGAGTTTATACCTAAAATCAACAATGGGGCGTGCTTACGAAATCGACTTCTAAATCACTATCCTTACTCTATAGTGAAGAGATCAAATTCTGCAATGGTGGAATCTACTAAATTCCGACATAAATCTGAACACCATCTTCATCAACATTTATAAGACCACGCTCCAACTCAAAAACCTTTTCCTCGCTTGTACCCTTGTTCAAAGTAACACTTTTTTTCACTAATGATACAAAATTGGCATGCTGTGGGAGTACGGAAAATTCCCCTAAGTCATTGAAAGAAGATAGTGAAAATACAGAACCATCGTATAGCACTTTCTTCCTGTTTCTGATAGAGACTTTTATCCTCTTATTAGATGGCTTGTCTTTATTTGGCATTTTTATTCTCTATTAAGAGCCATTAATACTACCTAGTCCTGCAATATATAGAAATTTATCCGGAGGTATGTCATCAAATTTACCCTCTAAAATATCCCTGACATCTGCGACAGTCGTATCCAATGGGACAAAGACACCCTCGCTACCGGTCTGCTCTGCGGTAACATAGAAATTCTGTGTCATATAGTTTTTCAGTTTCTGCGATCTTTGATAGGTTTTCCGATCCTCCTCATTTAATTCGGACTCCCCTACCAAAGAGACAATCCTTTCAAGTGACTGGGCATTTTTTAGGAGACTCCGTGCTTCTATAGCAACATTATAGTGCAGGGATGTAACGATATTAGGGCTTAAGGCTTTGGAATCTGAGGCCAATATATCAACTGCAGGAAAACGACCCTCTTGGTAGATATCACGTGAAAGCACTATCTCGGAATCCAGATACTTAAATATCGCCTGAACTGCACTGTCCAAAATGTCATCGGCCGGAACATAGATAGCTTCTACTGTAGTTATGGTAGCGCTACTGGAAGAGTTTAGTCTCTCATGAATATCCGCCAATTCCGAAACCAAGGTCGGCTGATAACCATCTTCCGAAGGAATACTTCTGGTTAGTAAAGATATCTCATTTCCTGCTTGTGCAAATCTAAACATATTATCAACGAAAAGAAGCGTGTTCTTATTTTTCTCATCTCTAAAATATTCAGCGAGAGCCACCGCAGTGTGAGCGGCTAAAAATCTTCTGGACGGGCTTTCCCCCATTGTTCCGTACACTAAAGTAGTGCTGTTCAATACACCTTTATCGATCAACTCGTGATATAACTCGTAACCTTCCCTAATACGCTCTCCCACGCCTGCAAAAACCGACACTGTATCTTTGTCAACTTTATTAATTATATTGTGTAATAATTCAGTTAGTAGCACAGTTTTACCTACTCCGGCTCCGCCAAACAAACCTAATTTTCCTTCCCGAGTCAAAGGAGTAAAAAAGTCTATTACCTTTATTCCGGTTGGGATCAAAGTATGCTCACTAGAAATATTTGTGTAGTCCAATGTTTTACCATACAATCCAATTCGGTGGGAAGAATTTATCTCACCTTTCCCGTCTCTAGGGTTTCCAAATGAATCCAAGATCCTTCCCAAGACCTCCTCTCCCGCGGGGATAGTTATTGAATCCTTTACACATTCAACTAATTTTCCGCGACAATAATAGCTCACCTCAGATAAAGCAATACAGTAAAATCTATTGGTTTCAGATGATTTATAGACCAAAAGCTTCTTATCATTATCATCCTTCAAACGTAAAACTTCGTATATCTTCGGCTTATAATCTCCGGAAAACTCTACTTCTATAACATGGCTTTTAATACTGACTATCCTTCCCGTGGGGATTTGAGTATCTTCGTGCCAATTCTCACTTCTTATATCCAAGTGACTCTCCCCATCATTAGTAGAATCGACCTGATTTTGTCTAGATTTACTTTCTTCCGTAATTTCTGTCATATATTTTCCTATACAATTGATTTGCTATTTAACTCCACAAAGAACACTGGCCATAAGGGTGTTCTTCTCTTTTTCTTCCTTTCTGTGTTTTAAAATTGAGCTTTTGATATTCAACTTATTTAATCTCTTATCAATATTATCGGCAGCGAAATCCAGACTAACCATTCGCGAAGTGAACTTGCTAAGGGAAGACTCATACATAGCCTGATCAAACAAAGTGATCTTTATCTCTGTTTCAAAGAACTCGAAGACTTCTTCCAAAGAGGGCTCAAAGATGCAGTATATCCTTCTTAGATCCTCCTCACTCTCTAAAGTTAACTTCCTACCCGAAACTCCTGTTTGATGAGGAACCTGTTCAAGAATATCCTTGAATCTACCATGAAAAGCAAATATATTCTCATAATTATTCAGATCTCTTACCATCTCCGATACGACGCTGGGATCGGGATTGCCGTCCGAAACTTCATAATATTTATATTTCTTATCCGGGAAACGTTGTTCAAAAAGCATTCTTCCTATTCTTCCCAATATTATTACATCTGACCTTTCATCAACGTGTTCTGAAAAATAGTCGAACACCCTAAGGGTAATATCTCCATACAGGCCGGTATTAGCCGATATCAAAATAAGAGCGTCACGTCCGTTCTTCTTTTCAAAGTTCATTTTTTCCATGTACTGCTCCTGCTCGTAGGGATCTACTATGCCTCGGGAAAATAAAACTTTCTTTACTTCCTCGTAGTATGAAATACGTACTCTCGAAAATACCTCGGTCAGACCGGATAAAAATTCACGGTTTCTCAAGACACTGTTCTTAACTTTTCGCATTCTTATTGCAGCTATCTCCTGATAAGTTCTTACTACCTCACCAAAAATCGATAATTCCTCTATATCGCGATTGATATCACTCATTTTTATCTATACCCAAAAAATTAATAATATTATCCTTTTCCTGAGCAACTTTTGAAAGCAGGTCATTAAATGACATGTCTTCCTGAACGATTCCGTCTATATATTCTCTAAAATCAGTTTTATCTCTGTAGTGATCAGACATTCTCTTACTTAAAAACTTTAATGTATTTACCTGACCTTTTGTTACGAAACCTCCCCAAATCATTGTAAAAAGAACATATTGAACATTGAGAGGGTATATAAATCTCGGCTCCTGATTGAAAAACTTATCCAGTCTTTCACCCGTTTCAAGGGAGGTTTTCACTCCCTCACTAATTTCAGCTCCAAAATGAATGAACTGGCGGTGCTTTTTCAAAAGATTCAAAAATCCCAATAATTCCCTGTGTAAAGAATGATGTAATCTGGATTGAACTTGCTTACCTACACGTGTAACAGATAAAAAAGTGTTAACCGCCGGCCTTGATCCTGCATTAAAAAGCTCCTCATCAAAGAACAAATGCCCGTCAGTCATAGACATTAAATTTGTCTGTATATAGCCCGATATGTCACCTTCTGTAGTCTCTGCAACCGCCAAACAAGTTATTGCTTTGGAATTTTCACCGACCTTAAAGTTACCGGCTCTCTCCAAAAGCTGAGAATGGATAAAGAATATATCTCCTGGATAAGAGTTTCTTCCTGGAAAACTTCCTGAAACAAGCGACAACTCACGATAGAATTTTGCATGAATTGAAAGGTCATCCAAAATTAGAAGAACGTCTCTACCTTTATCTTTAAAATATTCAGCCATTGTCATACCAACGTATGGAGTTAAATATATGTCCCCGGGAAGATCCGAAGCGGAGGAAGCAACTACAACCATGGAATCCTTTACCGACGGTTGCTGAGCAAAATCAAGCACATCCAGTATATCCGATCGGTTTTTCCCAACGGATACATATATACACACCGAACCTTCCTCAATTTGAGCCATTATTGCTTGTAGGAGAAATTCGGTCTTACCTGATTTCCTGTTTCCCAAAACCAACTCACGTTGCCCCTTACCCAATGGAACCATTAGATCGACCTTGGACACACCGGTCAAAAGGGGTTCGTTTATCGGAGCTCTTTCCGGAAAATCCGGAGGAGTTTTAAATATTGGAAATCGTTCACTCTTATGGATACGCTCTAATTTACCTGTCAGTCTTTTACCTAGACAGGTGTAAGCGCCTCCTAGAAAGTCCTCTCCAATAGGGACACTAAGGGTTTTACCTGTCCGGGCAACTCTGTCTCCAATGGAAAAATTATACTTCTCAAGAGCCAAGACTTCGCATAAAAGCCCTTCCAAAGAGAAAATTATACCGGTTGATCCGTTTTCAAAGATTACCACTTCTCCCAAAAAAGCTCCCGGAAGACCATTAATCCCAACCATGGGTTCTTTCAAAGATTCGACAAAACCAACTTCCTTGTTTTCCTTCAAATAAGAATCGAAACCTTTACCCAGATACATTCGAAAGCTCCTTCTTATAGAAATTAGACAAACGCGTTCTCAAAGACAGGTCGTAGAACCTACCCTGCCAGTAAAACTGTATACCTCCTAAAATATCGGGATCGTATTCCCTCTCTAAGAGTATCGGATGTTCAGGAGACAAATTATTTCTAAACCACTCAAATAGGAATTTATCAAAATTCAGATCAGCATATTTTCTTGGAAAAGGAAAAATGATCTTTATTCTTGGAAGAAGGGATATTTGCTCTCTTAGATCTGAGATTTTCTTGATTATTTCAGAGGGATCCCCGGAATTTGGGATTCTGGCTCTTCTAAAAAAATCGGAAACAAGAGAACTGGCTTGGAAATCCTCATTTCCTACCCCTTCCGACAAAAAACTTCCTTTCTCCTGATCTTCTTCTACGGTATACAATCTGGTTTGTATTTCATCGATTTTCATATTTAGCTTTTCAACATCAGATGAGAATTTTACCAGATCGTTTATATCGTTGTATTTATCACCATTTTTTTCAGACATTGATATTTGATCTCTTGATAACGAGAAAATTACTAATACTCGCTATTGAAAGTTCCTTTCTTTCTGGCATCCTCCAATGTACGTACAATGTACTCCTCATGTTCTTCCAAACTCATAACTTTTCCTATGACCTTCTCCATAACATCTGAAAGAACTTCGTAAAATTCCTCATCAATATTTTCAAATCTGCTCTTCCTATACTCATCTGCTTCCCTCTCAACTTTTTGCAGCATTTGTGAATGATTGTCAGCAATTTTCTCTCTGAACTCTCGAATGCCATTATCCAATTCTTCTTTGAAACTGTGAGATAGATCGTTTATTGAATGGATATTTCCTTTGGATGCCTCCATCATGGCTTTTCTATAAACTCTAAGAAGATTTTCAGATGATTCGTTCAAGAATTGCAGCTTGTCCTCGGCAGCAGAAGCTACTTTTGAATCAAAGTCAGAGGCCATCGTTTGTCCTAGTTTATTTGCATCTTCCAAAATCTTTCCCGCCTCTTCATTGGCATTCGCGATTATATCTAGAGCCTCTTTACGTGCAGCTTCCAGCTCTTCCTCTGCTTGCAGATGCTTTTCCCTCTCTTTTTCTTTCGTGGAGTATGCCTTTGATAAAAGCTTTATAAAAATCAAGCTCAGTCCCAGAAAAGCAAAGAAAAGAACAAGAAAAGAAACTATGCCTAGAGGAATCAAGTAGTACAAAGAAGGATAATCGGGCAGATTAAAATTCATTTATTTATAAACCTTTCATAAAACCAAAATAAAATAAGATATAACTAATCCCGCAATCATTATTCCAAAAGTAAATATAAAATTAAAGATAACAGCGGATTTTATGTCCTTACTCGCCAAAGGATTTCTTCCTAAAGATTCTACACTTCTACTGGATATCCTGCCGAAAGAAGAGAATCCTGTAATAAAACTTGCTGCTACTATTAGACCTGCCAGTAAATAGCGGAAGGTCGTCAGTGGGCTCATGACCGGGGAAAGGAAACCGGTCCTCAAAAATTCCAGTAAGTTCCTGTCCGAGCGATGGGTAACATAAGCCGATTTTATATCCAGATATGCCATTATCGTACCTATCTCTTCGGGATTATCATTGGTATAATCTTCCATGGCAATTCCCAAAATATGTCCGCTAATATCGGCCAGCTGAGCAACACCTTCAATGGAGGAAGATGTTAGATAATCTCCGGACTCAATGTTACCATTTATTGTGGAAACTCTGACAAAGGATTCCCCCGCATTCACCACTTTAATGGAGTTTTGATCATCCAAAGATCGATCATCCAAAGATAGAGCGGTTTGTCCTGCTACAATTCCGTATATGTTTTCATCGAACTCTTTTTGACCTAATACTAAACTACCTTTATCAATGACCACAACACTTCCGATTTCGGGGATGGTTCCCTCCCAAGGAACAGTAACTGACATGCCTGAGAATACTTCCGAAAATTCCGTTTGAGCGTGAGCTTGATCTCGAATCGAAAAAACCACTATCCAAAAGAGAGCTGCAAGAATTAGAGTACAAAAATTCTTGTTGGCATAAAAAGCATAGACTGCGGTAAGAAGATCTTTATTCTTTCTGTAAGAAGTTTTTAAGGGCAGCATGTCTGCTTCTAAGTATAGATAGATTTAGGAAATTCCGCAACAATGGAAAGGCAAAACAAAGGCATTATCACTTCTCTTGACTACGCGCAATCTTTACAGTAAACTTCTCCTGTCAGCCGTAGACAGCAAGGGCCCGAGGGCGGAAAGTTTTTTACAACTCCCGCACCAAAAGCTTAATAAACTTGCCGAGGTAAATGAGTAAATCAATTCACTTTCTACGGCGCCGGGAGGCGCTTTTTTATTAAAAGGCCATAATAACCGGAAACATATGAAAGGAAACTATAATGACAAACAATGATAAAGTTAAACAAGTTGAAGATCTACGTGAAAAGATCTCACGTGCAAAGTCAGTTATTTTTGCTGAGTATACCGGCCTTGATGCCAACAAAATGAATGCTCTTAGAAAGGACATAAAAGAAAAGGGTGCTGAAATTACAATCACTAAAAATACTCTTATGAGGAGAGCCTTGGATGAAGAATCGGTAGGAGATGAGCTTTCCGGACAAATACTTACGGTTTTTTCTTATGAAGACCCTGTATCGCCCCTAAAAAAACTGGTCGACTTTGCAAAAGAAAATGAGTATCCCTCTATCAGAATAGGATTGATTGAGGGAGCAGTTGCTTCAACCGGACAGATACTAGAACTGAGCGAATTACCTACAAAGGAAGAATTGATAGCCCGTGTAGTTGGAGGGATTAGATCTCCTCTGACCGGAATCGTGAACGCCTTGAGCGGACCGCAAAGAAAACTTATTTACGCTCTATCAGCGGTAGCTGAGAAGAAAGCGGCCTAACGGTCACACAATTTTAATAAGGAGGTGTATTCGAATGGCAAAAGAAAAAAAGGAAAATGAAAACACAAAAAAGGAGGATACCAGTCTATCCAAGGATGTTCAAAAAATTATGGACATGGTTGAGAACATGACAGTTTTGGAGCTTAACGATTTGGTAAAAGCTTTAGAAGAAAAATTTGATGTATCTTCCGCTGCTCCTATGATGATGGGAACTGTTCCTGCAGGAGCTAACGGCGGCGGCGAACCTGAAGAAGAGCAAACAGAGTTCGACGTAGTCCTAGCCGAAGCCGGTGCAAACAAGATAAATGTCATCAAAGCAGTAAGAACTTTGGATCAGTCCTTAGGTCTAGTAGAAGCCAAAGGATTGGTTGAATCTGCTCCAAAAGCTCTAATGGAAGGAGTGGACAAGGAAACTGCGGAGAACGCTAAGAAAACCTTGGAAGAAGCAGGTGCTAAAGTGGAATTAAAGTAATATCAATAACTCATCTAGACAGATAAAAACCCCGCGAAAGCGGGGTTACTGTTTTTAATATCAAACTATTTTCAAAACGATATTTCTTACTTACAATCGATACTTAAATAAATGAACATAAAGGGTGCGGGGATAAGTACCGAAAAATCAGTTCTGCGGTGATAAGGTGCGCCTCATTTCTCTGATCTTAATGACCTTGCGGTAAAGAGTTTTATATTCTGATGCAGATCTTCTCCAACTATAATCCTCCATCATCGCATTTCTGATCATGGTATAAAAATGAGGCTTATTTTCATATATTTTCAAAGCTCTTTTGAAAGCTTTTTCAAAGGCACTTAAAGAATATGAGTCAAAAACTATTCCCGTAATACCATCCTTAACAGTATCTCTAAGTCCCCCCACGCTATGAACCACGGGTACAGTTCCATACCACATGGACATTAATTGGATCAATCCACATGGTTCATACTTTGAAGGGACCAATAGAAAATCGCTGGCAGAATAAATGGAATTAGCTAAATCAACGTCAAAAACCACATTTACTGAAATGTTGTCATCCGCAATTTTCTTGAATCTTTCCTCCCACTCAAAAGAGCCCTTCCCGAGAAGAATGAACTGAACATTTTTCCCAGAATTCCTCATAAAAAGTTTTTCCAGTAGATCCAATCCCTTTTGATCCGGATCCAATCTTCCTATAAAGGAGAACACGGGAACATCAGCTTGTTTGTTTACTCGCAATTCCTTAAAAAGATCCAGCTTGGATTGCTTTTTACCTTCAATAAAATTATGAACATCATAATCCCTTGGAAGACTTTCATAATCAATTCCGTTTAGTATTCCGGTCAAACGACCGTGACGATCTCTAAGGATATCGCTGAATCCTCCACCAAAATCTTCAGATAAGATCTCTCTCGCATAGGAAGGAGAAACAGTATTTATATAATCACTTGATGCCAAGCCCTGAAGCACCATATTTATATCTCCGTCTTCAATATCCCAATCGACCAAAGGATGCTGGCCTGGAGAAAATCCTACGTTATCAACTATGAATGCGTCCCCTACCCCCTGATACATTAGATTGTGTATGGTAAATAGTGTTGCGGGGCGAGTAGCTTCTAACTCATCTTGCAATAAATGGGTTATCAATCCGGTATGCCAATCATTGCAATGGACCAAATCATAAGTATTGAACTGGGATTTAATGAATTCCACTACCGCTTTGTTAAAGAACGTGAACATCTCGGTCTCGGACATATTATCAGCGAAAGCCTTTTCACCTCCTCCGGAAAAGTATTTTGCGTTTCTAAGAAGAAATACATCAACATCCGACCCGGGTAGTTTCGTTCTAAACACTTCAACGAGATGTGATTCATTGGCAAAAGGAACATATAAATCTAAAGCCTTATGGATTTTGACCTCATTAACCTGGGCAACAGGAAAAAAAGGAACGATGACATCTATGTTTACCCCTTGTTTTTGAAGTTCCTTGGGCAATGATCCTACCACATCCCCCAACCCGCCCAGCTTAATGATCGGAGCCACCTCGGAAGCGGCCAAAAGAACCTTCATACTAATAGATTACCAAAATATTCTCAAATATAATAGCACCGACTGCTGCAAGAAATTGAAACAAGGGCTAAAGAACAAAACAAATATTTTTTACAAATAACATGAATAAAACTGTCAAAAAAACTTATCAGTCTATTTTCATTTTTGCTAACGATGGAAGAAAAGTTTAAATATAAGTTAGAAATACTTCTTAGCCTTCACTTTCTATCAAGTGCTCAATCTGACCTATTATATCGGTGACGTCCTTTTGGAGAGAATTGTTTCCATAAAGATCAACGAGATTGCGGACTATACTTAATCCTCCCAATACCATGGGCGGAGAGTAAAGATACTCCCCCATCGGCATTGTTTTTTTCGAGGCCCACCAAAATTGATCACTATGAAGAGCTTTAAGTAAAAGTATTTCCTGAGCGATCTGTTTTCT
>PXDX01000032.1 GCA_003564915.1 candidate division WWE3 bacterium | reverse complement strand
GGATGAGAAATCACAGGAGATACTGTTGGATGCTTTAATGCACGGGGCCACAGATTATGTAGTTGAGCATACGGTATCCAAAGTTAAATTACCTGATCCCGATATGAAGGGTCGTATTATAGGTAAGGAGGGTCGAAACATTATGGCATTCGAAAAACTTACCGGAGTTGAGCTTGATCTCGATTCTTCACCGGGAGAGATAACCGTGTCTTGCTTTGATCCGGTGAGAAGGGAAATAGGGAAGATAGCTTTGGAGAGATTGATAGCTGATGGACGTATTCAACCGGCTCGAATAGAGGACATTGTTGAAAAAACCAAAAAGGATATCGAGCACATAACCTACAAGGAAGGGGATAAACTGTGCCATATGTTGGGAGTATATAGTTTGCCTAAAGAAATCGTTTCTACATTGGGTAAATTTAAGTATCGCTTCTCCTACGGACAGAACATGATAAAACACACTCTTGAAGTTGCTAATATAGGTATGGTGATTGCTCGGGAAATAAATGCTGATGTGGAGACCGTAAAATTAGGTTGCCTACTTCATGATATTGGTAAGGTTCTAGGTGACGGTAAAGGAAGTCATGTTGACCATGGAGTGGAATTCTTAAGGGAACACGGAGTATCTGAAGAGGTTTTGACGTGTATTAGTGAACACCACAGCGATAGTTACTCTTCCATTGAGGCGGCCTTAGTGGCCTTGGCGGACCATATTAGCGGTACCCGTCCGGGAGCGCGCTCTGAAGATTACGAGTCTTTTGCGAATCGAATGCGGGATCTGGAAGAAGCAGCAACTTCCTTTGATGGTGTAGAAAAAGCATATGCCATCTCATCCGGCAGAGAAGTACGCGTCTTTGTGAAGCCCGAAATAGTGGATGATGCCTCTACGGCCTTGCTAGCAAGGGAAATTGCGCGTAAAATAGAGTTGGAACAGACCTATCCGGGAGTTGTCAATGTTACGGTCATACGTGAAACCCGCAAGTCTGAAACCGCCCGCTAAATTTTATGTACTACATACTTTTAGGAGTAGCGTTAATACTTGTATATTACATAGTCATGCGTTTTGTTAGTTCCCTTTTCAAAGGATGTACTATAGTTTTTGGTATTGCAATTCTCATAGGCACGGTATATATCTTTGTTCTATCTCTTAATGAACCCGTAGAGCTGTTCGATATGTATGTTATAGATAATTTCAGAGTTACGAGGATCGATAGATGAAAATATTGTTCATAGGAGATATTGTTGCCAGGCCGGGAAGAGAATTGGTTGCGGATATTCTTCCTGGTTTACGACGCGAAAAAAGTATCGACATTGTTATAGGGAACGTTGATAACCTGGCTCACGGAAGAGGTGCAACCGCAGGAACATTAGAAGAAATGCAGGATGCGGGTGTGGATTTTTTTACCGGGGGTGACCACGTTTTTCATTACAAGGATTTTGAAGATCAGATTGAGGATCTTCCTATATTGAGAGCAGCCAATTACCCTGAATCTACGCCCGGAAAAGGTTACGATCTTTTGGATTTGGGAGAGAACGGTTTTCTTTTAGTGATAGCGTTACTAGGCCGTACCTCTTTTAGAGGAACAAACGCGTATTTAAAAGATCCATTTAGAACCGTGGATGAGATTTTAGAACAATTTTCCAATAAAGATGATATTTTTACTTTGATCGATTTTCATGCAGATGCCACAAGTGAGAAGAATGCGCTAGCTTTTTATTTGGACGGAAGGGCGGGTGCAGTAGTTGGAACCCATACCCATATACCCACCTGTGATGCTAGAGTTTTACCTTCAGGTACAATGTTTGTTACTGATGTTGGGATGACCGGAGTGATAGATTCGGTGCTTGGAGTTAAGAGTCAAATCATCATAGATTTATTCATGACAGGTCTTCCAAAAAAGTTTGAATGGGAAAAGACTGGAACAAAAGCGTTTAGAAGTGTATTATTAGATACAGATTCTAATCACATAGAGAGATTAGATTATTGAGGAGAATTATAACCAGGCAGTTTTTTGAAAGGGGGTGCACATAGAATGACAAAGACAGATTTAATTGACATGGTTGCCGATCAAGCTGGTATGCCCAAAGTGGATGCTAAGAAAGCTGTTGATGCGGTCGCCGAAATTGTCGCCGACGCACTCTCAAGGGGCGAGAAAGTAACTTGGACTGGATTTGGTACTTTTGAGGTAAGATCTAGGGCAGCTCGAATGGGTAGGAACCCTCAAACAGGAGCCCCCATGAGAATCCCCGCTACTAAGACCCCCGCTTTTAGAGCAGGAAAAGGACTCAAGGACGCGGTAAAAGAGTAAATCTCATCGCATAATCCTTAAAAACCCCGCCTATGGCGGGGTTTTTTGTGCAAATGTATAATCAATTTATGTTAATTGGGATCGATTGCCGTTATTTATTAGAGAAAAGACCCGCAGGTCCGGAAAAATATCTGTATTTTCTAATAAAAAATCTCGCTCTAATAGATACATCCAATGAATATATCCTATATTTCAAAGAAGAACCTTCGGATATATTCTTTTGGGATCTGACCAACGGAAACCCAAATTTTTATTATCAGATTGTTTCTTCGTCAATTTTATGGACCCAAGCGGGACTTTTTAAAGAGTTGAGAAAAAATCCCGTAGATGTCTTTTTCAGCTCTTCCCACACACTCCCTTTTCTAGCCGTTAAAGGACCCTTTAAGGCAAGAAATACATCGTGGGTAAGCATGATCCATGGTCTTGATTATATCCACGGCTATAAGAATCTTTTAACCGCATCAAGGGTCAAGATTCCCATGATATTATCAGTTAGAACCGCAGATCATGTTATTACCCCGTCTCCGCACACAAAAACGGCTCTCGTATCGAACGGCTGGGTCGATAGCTCCAAGGTAACAGTCATACCTGAAGGAGTTTCCTTGTTGTTTAGCTCTAATATCAAAAAAGATAGATCAGTACTGGAGAAGTATGGCTTGGAGGATAAGCCTTACTTTATTTTTGTATCTACCATACAGCCTAGAAAAAATATCCCTGGTTTGGTTGCGGGATTTGCCGGAGCTTTAAGGAAAGGTAAGATACCTCCGGAAACTCAATTGGTTGTGTGCGGTAAAAAAGGATGGCAATACGATGAGAGTTTAGAGACCCCCAAAGAGCACGGTGTTGAGAAGAACGTTATTTTCGCCGGTAGAGTTTCTGATAAAGAATTACCTGCTCTAATGCACTTTTCCGTTGGTTTTGTCAGTACATCGTTTGAGGAGGGATTTGGTTTAACTCTTTTGGAGGCTATGATTTCAGAAGTACCATGTATAATTTCTAATATACCTTCTTACAGGTCTATTTTACGGGGCTATGATAATTTTGGATCTGATATTTCTGAACCCTCCTCTGATTTAAGTTCCGACGACCTACCGGCATTTCTTGTGGATCCTATGGATCAGGAATCCATTTCTCAGGGAATTGCCGAAGCTTTTAGCAATTATCCTCAAGAATACATTACAAAGGCAAAAGAGATAGGTTTGGGCTTTTCCTGGGAAAATACCGCACGTAACACTTTAGCAATTTTTGAAAAATTGGAATAAGGGAATATTTTACCCCATGCGTGAAACCCTTTATAATCAATATGATGTCCAAAGATCTATCCTCTAAAAACAATGATAAAGACATAATCTTGGACTGGAGAAGAAATCCCAAATCAATCCAAAAATACGGATTCGTATATTCTTTTATTCCGAATCCTAAGGAAAAGATCAAAGCCCGTTTTCTATCGAACAAAGCTCTTTCTCTATACACACTGTTCGTTTTTACTGTTTTGATCTTATTCAGGTTTGTTCCTATCTACGCCCCCGGAATATTAGGATATGCTTCCGATATTCACGTACGAGAGCTTCTTGAATATACAAACAAGAGAAGAGAAGATGTTGGTCTTGCTCCTCTTCGTTTAGATGAAAATTTATCTTCGGCAGCCCACTTAAAAGCATTGGATATGTTTGAAAAGGATTATTGGGCACATGTTTCTCCTGATGGAGTACAGCCCTGGGATTTTATTATTAATGTCGGTTATGATTATTCCTATGCCGGTGAAAATTTGGCAAAGAACTTTCAGGCTTCCAAGGAGGTAGTTGATGCTTGGTATGCCTCCGAATCGCATAAAGAAAATCTTCTCAGCCCCCACTACGAAGACATTGGATTTGCAGTCGTCAACGGAGTGTTGAATGGATATGAGACAACTTTAGTTGTGCAAACGTTCGGTAAATCCAGGACCCCAACATATCTCGGATCAGTTGATAGCGAACCTTTACCTGAAAGGCGCACAGAAGTTCCGGCAGAGGAAGCTCCTGCCACAACCCCACACGATGAAACGCCCGCCGCAGATTCTTTAGAACCCGCTCCCGCCGCCGCTCCTACCGAGCCCTCCCAAGCTTTTTCCGGAGGAATGATCTTAGATGTTAGAAGCGCGGCAACCTTAATTAACTTTGGACTCGTTACTTTTCTAAGTATTTTATTAATGTTTGATGTGTGGTATTCCCGACGCAAGGGCATCAGGAAAGTATCCGGACATGCGGTCGCTCATTTACTGTTCTTGATTTTTATATTTGTTGGTATGTGGTTGGCATTTTCGCCGGGGAAAATACTATGAAAGAGCACGACTCACATCTTACACATTATATTTTTCTGGTCTTGGGTTTGATCGTACTGGGAGGTTTGTTTGTACTCTTCAGATATAATCCCACCTTACAGATTTTGATTGGAGGGGTAGGTACTGTATTCTATATAATCTGGGGTATTCTTCACCACGCACTGGAGGATCGGGTTACCGGACTTGTAGTTGTTGAATACGTTGTCTTTGGTACCCTAGCATTCCTTCTCATGGTCCTTTTTGTAACGGTATAATTAAAATGAAAATTGTAATTGTTATCCCCACTTATAATGAGCGTGAGAACATCAAAAACATTGTTCCTGAAATAATCAAAGTTACAGAAGAGGACCTTTCTAATGATTACGCTGTTCTTGTTGTGGACGGAAATTCTCCCGATGGGACAGGAGCTGCTGTGGAAGAACTCTCTTCCGAATATCCAAATGTACACCTTCTTTTAGAGCCGGAGAAAAGAGGTTTGGGTGCGGCATACATATATGGGTTTAAACACGCAATGGAGGAAATGGATGCCGATATAATCATTGAAATGGATGCTGATTTCCAACATGATCCGGGCGATCTTCCACTATTTGTTCAGGAAATTGAGAATGGCGCGGATTATGTTATTGGTTCAAGATTTATTAAAGGAGGTAGTATTTCCAGCGAGTGGCCCCTAACACGTAAAGCTTTAAGCGTAGGAGGCAACATCTTTTCAAAGTTCGTATTGGGGATATTTGATGTCAGTGATTTCACAACCGGGTTTAAAGCCTCCAGAGTGAAGGGTTTTGTAGATAAAATAGATCTTGATAACATTCTCTCGGCTGGATTTGCCTATAAAATAGATCTCTTGCATAAAATGCATAGATCCGGCGCAATCTTCAAAGAGGTACCGATAACTTTTAGGATTCGCGATTCGGGGGAGTCTAAAATGGAGAAAAGCAATGCTCTGGATTCTCTAAAAGTGGTGGTTCTTTTGCGGTTTAGGGAATTGAAAACATTTCTTCGGTTTGCTGTGGTAGGTTTTATAGGTTTTCTTAGCGATGTGACCATTTTTAATTTCTTTTTATGGCAGACCAACCTATCGGAAAATCGAGCCAGCAATCTCTCCGGTTTTATCGCCATAAACGTAACCTTTATTCTCAACAATTTTTGGTCTTTTGATTCTAGGAAAATGACTCAACTAAAAACAATATTTAAGAAGGCTCCTTTGTATTATCTAATATCCTATGTTCCGATATTTTTCAGAAGCGTGATCCTTATTCCTTTTGCTCTAGATCTGGTAAGAGACACGGTTTTGGTTGCCAACATGGCCTTTATTTTAGGTATAGGGTTGGGATTGGTTTGGAACTTTGTTTTTTATAGTAAAATAATTTGGAACGGAAATAATCATGGCTGAATATTCTATTGTTATACCTTGCTATAACGAATCAGGAAAAATAACATCTACATTGACCCAGGTTGTTAACTTTTTAAATTCATTCAATGAATCGTATGAAGTAGTTGTTGTTGATGATGGCAGTACCGATGATACGGTAGATAAGGTCAAGGCCTATCAAAAGGAGCATTCAAAAATTAGGCTGATCGAAAATCCTCACAAGGGAAAAGGGCCCACGGTATGGAAAGGAGTTATGGAGTCCAAAGGAAACTATATTTATGTAGCTGATGCCGATCTTTCCACACCTATGGAAGAATTAAAAAAGCTGGTTACTTGGGTTAAGGACAATGATTATGATGTTGCTATCGCCTCTCGGGAAGGGCACGGAGCTCAAAGGATAGATGAGCCTTTCTATCGATACTTGATGGGGCGGGTGTTCAATATTTGGGTGCAGTTGATCGCTCTCCCCGGAATAAAGGATTCGCAGTGCGGTTTCAAACTTTTTAAAAAAGACGTTGCAAAAGATATCTTTGAGAGGCTAACCATCTATGGAGATCAATCAAAGGTGTTGGAAGATGCTTATCTAGGTGCATTTGACGTTGAGGTCTTATATATAGCGCTCAAATTAGATTATAAGATCAAAGAAGTTCCTGTGAAATGGGTTCATGTGAAAACCAATAGATTAAGTCCACTGCGGGATTCTCTAAAAATGGCTAAAGATGTGATCAAAGTCAGATTAAATGATTTGAAAGGGGTTTATAGTTTATGAAGATTTGTGTAATAGGAACCGGGTACGTTGGTCTTGTAGGAGCTGCTATCTTTGCGGATTGGGGAAATGAAGTTGTGGGGGTGGATATAGATCCTAAAAAACTAAAGATGATAGAGTCGGGAGAGATGCCTATCTATGAACCCGGTCTATCTGAGGTAGTTCTGGCTAACATGAAGGCAGGACGTCTTTCCTTTACCACTTCTTTGCCTCGCGGAATGAAGGACGCTGAGATCATCTTTATATGTGTGGGAACACCGCAGAATGAAATTACGGGCGCGGCCGATCTTTCCGCTGTTTGGGCTGTAGCCAGGGAGATAGGGGAGAATTTGGACGGGTATAAAGTAATAGTGACCAAAAGCACTGTACCGGTAGGAACAAATGAGAGGGTTAAAAAGATAATCCGTAAATACGCATCTAAAGGGAAACGCTTTGATGTAGCTTCCAACCCTGAATTTTTGCGTGAAGGATCTTCTGTTGAGGACATGAGGGAAACCGATCGCGTTGTTATTGGGTCAGACTCAAAAAAGGCTCTCAAAATAGTGAGGAGTCTTTATGAACATTTGAATACCACTATTGTAGAAACGGATCTTAGATCTTCCGAAATGATCAAATACGCCTCCAATTCTTTTTTAGCCACTAAGATATCTTTTATCAACGAGATGGCTCAGATCTGCGAACGCGCAGGAGCTGACGTTTCGGAAGTATCCTATGGAATGGGTCTTGATAAAAGGATTGGAAAGTATTTCCTGAATGCGGGTATAGGTTATGGCGGAAGTTGTTTTCCTAAGGATGTAGCAGCTTTGTACAAGACATCCACCGATCAAGCCTATGACTTTAAGCTGCTTCGAGCGGTAATGGAAGTCAACGATCGGCAAAAAGACTATTTTATGGAAAAGATTTCCGGTCATTTTGGGAAAAATCTAACCGGGAAGACGTTGGCTTGTTTAGGCTTGGCCTTCAAGAATAACACCGACGATATCAGAGAATCGGTTTCTATTGAGGTGGTTAGAACTTTGCGGGGCAATGGAGCTCGGCTTAAGGTATTTGATCCGGAAGCGATGGAAAATGCTCAAAAGGTGTTAGGTGACGAAATGATTGAGTATTCCGAAGACATCTATGAAACCCTGAAGGGCGCAGACGCTCTTTGTTTGCTGACCGAATGGAAGCAGTTCTCTCAGTTAGATTTGGATCGGGTCAAGAAAGCTCTCAACGGTAAGGTTATTTTTGATGGACGTAATCTCCTAGATAAGGAGCAGGTTCAAAAAGCCGGATTCACATACTATGCGATAGGAAAACGTACCAACGGAGGAGATTATAAACATTTTACCGGCGTGAGTGCAATTCTAGAGGATGTTTCAGACGAGTAGCCAAAACAACTCTTCCCGCAAAAAAGTTCTGATATTCGTTCCCGAATTTCCACGCCTGACGGAAACGTTTATTCAAAGGGAGATATCCAAACTGATTGAGCTCGGGAACCTGGATATAGTTGTTTTTTCTATCAAAAAAGCATCAGGAGAATTGTATCCGAACGTCAAAGAACACGTCGCTTATGCAAGGCTTGATCTGCTGTCGCTTATATTGGGTTGGTTTTACATTTTTTTTACTTCTCCGATAAAGATTTTTTCTTTGTATCTTGAATTCTTACGGATGAACGATCGCGGAAAAAAGAGCTTTGTGGGAAAAACATTCTTTTATTGTAAATCCATAGGATATGCATATCTTTTTTCTAAGGAAGCTCCGGATCATATTCACGCCCATTTCATGTCCTGGCCGTCAACTGTTGCCATGATAAGTTCAGACCTTCTGAACATTCCTTACAGTATTTCGGCACATGCTCTTGATGTTACGGTTGACGGTGAATATTTCGTACAAAAGGCCAAATCCGCTGAATTCATATCCATATGCAATAAATTTGCGTATAAATATTTTCTTGATCATATAGAAGATATTGATTACTCCAATGTTCTTTTGCAATATCATGGAGTTGACCTTAGGCGTGCCTCCGAGAATTTGAAAGCAGTAGATAAGAACGCGAAATTTCTTATATTCAACGGTGGATCAAGACTGGTCGAAAAAAAGGGCCAAGAATACCTCATTAAAGCAGCTGACATACTGAAAAAGGAAGGTGTGGATTTTGAGCTTCATATAGCCGGTCCGGGCCCTCTTTATGATGATTTGATGTCTTTGATTAAAGAGCTGGATCTGAGCGACAGGGTTTTTATCCACGGAGAAGGTAAGGGAGTTCCTTTTAGTTCGGTTCTAGCGTATCTTAATGCCGCCGATCTGGTCGTCCAGTCGAATGTAAACCTGGAATCGGGAGATGCCGACGGTATCCCTACATTTGTAATAGAATCAGCTTTGGCTGGTAAACCTATTGTTACAACAGATGCCGGAAGTATGACTGATCTTATTATAGATGATCAGACCGGGGCTCTCGTTCCGCAAAGAGATTCAGAAAGCCTTGCAGTAGCTATAAAAGCTTTTCTGCAAGAACCCGAAAAAGCTCAAGAAATGGCTCAAGCTGCTAAGGAAAAAGCCTTATTAATGTTTGATCTGCAGAAAAACGCGAGTGAATTAGAAGGACTTTTGTTAGAATAATTCCATGCGGATAGCAGTCTTTATTAAGGCCACCACTCATCATAAAGGTTATGGAGGATTAGAAACTCAGAATCTTTTGTTATGTGAAGAACTGGCTCGTCGTAATCATGATGTTTTGGTTTTTTCACCTCAAAGGGAATTAAAGTACAAAACCAAATACTCGAATGGGGTTAAATATCACTTTGTACCTTCCGTTTACAGGTTGACTCGCCTCAACAAAAAAAATTGGTTTCACAGATCTCTAAAAGCCTTTGAGAAGTATAACAAAGAATCTCCATTTGATCTTGTCTTAAGTCAAAGCTCGGCAGGGTTGTCCATTCTGGAAAAAAGAAAAGATTTTGTCTTTTCGGGCGTTAGTATTGCTCACGGAACCATTATGGGGGAGCTACGTACTAGAATTGATAGCTATTCCGGTGTTAAAGATCTTTATTCTCTGATCAAAGACATTATTTTTGGTCTAAGAGTATTTTTCGGGCGGCAAAGGGCTTTTGTACATTCCTCGGATAAGGTCATTGCTGTTTCCTCGGCAGTAAAAACGGCCTTAATAAAGGAGACCTTTGTTTCGGAAAAGAAAGTTGTAGTTGTGAAAAACGGGATTGATTCGGGAGAACTCAAGGATATACCGGATCGAACGGACTCTACCGATGTTATTTATGTGGGACAGATAATAAGATCTAAAGGTTCAGATGAGTTTTTGGAGATTGCAGAGGATCCTGAAATGAAAAATACCAAATTTCATTTGTTAGGTGATGGTGATTTGCGCGATAATCTTGAAGATCAAGTTGAAGAAAAAGGCTTGTCAGAGCAATTCAAATTTTACGGTAAAGTTCCGCATAAAAAGGTAATGAAATTTTTAGCGGCACAAGAAATAGCGGTTTTTGCTTTTCCGACAAAGAGATTTGAAGGATTGCCCATGGTGTTGGTTGAGGCGATGTTTGCGGGTCTTCCCATAGTAGCTTATGATATAGGAGGAGTATCGGATGTTGTGAAGGATTCCGAGACTGGATTCCTAGTAAAAGCTGGAGATAGGAATGAATTTAAAGCAAGCATCTTGAGAATTTTGTCATCCCAAGATCTTAGGGTCCAAATGTCCAAAAATGCCCGTGAGTTCAGCTTAAAAAATCTAACGGTGAAAAGTATGGTAAATAGATACGAAGAAGTCTTCATGGAGGCTTTAGAAATAAAATGAAAATACTTAGAATAGTATATGATTGGCCCGAGCCGTGGGCCGGCCTTTCACCTCATCCCTATGAACTTACGGTCTCTCAGGCCAATATGGGGCATGATATCATCGTTTTCGCCGGACGATGGCCCAGAAGCGGGGTCATGCAGGAGCCCAAAGGAGTAATGGTAAAAGGTTTCTTGCGGGAGCCTCTGAAGGGTACACTTTCCCTCACTTCTTCTGTTGCTTTGTTTTTTTACTACTTACGTTGGAGAATGTCCAATCGTCCGGATCTAATCCATGCTCACGGGCACTTTGCGATTTGGATCTACTTATACCGCTTATTTTTAAAGAGTATTTTCAAAGGATCAGATGAGCTAAAGATTCCCTTGGTAGTTCATTTTCATAATACTGTTGAAGGTAGAAAGGAAAAATTGAAGTCAAGCGGTAAATCCATAGACCCGATATCCAGTTTTTTGGCCTGGCCTCTGGCATCCATGTCGGATAGGTGGGCGGCTAAAGTAGCGGATGCGCTGGTTTTTGTGGGAGAAGATCTAAAACAAGAAGCCGAAAAGTACTATAACGTAGATGTTTCAAAGTCCTTTGTAATAGAGTCAGGCGTTAATGGATATTTATTTAGACCAGTGGGAGGTGAGGAGAAAGAAAAGACACGTAGGGATTTGGGGCTGGATCGACTAGATTCCGTAATAATAAATTTTGGAATGATGGTAGACCGAAAAAACATAGATAAATTGGTTCTTTCATTAAAATATTTACCTGATACTTACAAACTTTTATTGATCGGACCGGGGAACGTAGATTATCTTTCCGATATAGATCAGCTGATTCGCAACAACCAGTTGAACACACGTGTTATCAGGGGAGGGTATACTCCCTATCCTCAAGCTCCGATAGCTTTACAGGCGGCAGATATATTTGTCCTTCCGTCTGAGTTTGAGGGTACTCCTAAAGTTGTTATGGAAAGTCTTTCATGTGGGGTGCCGGTTCTGGCATCAGGTTTCCGTTTGTCTCAGGAAATCTCCGGTTTAATGTATCTGGATGACACTTCTCCCGAGTATATTGCCCAGAGAATAGTTGAAGTATTGGAATCCGATATCCAAGTGGATAGAGGTAAAGTACATTTTATGTATTCTTGGGATAATAGGGCGGAAGAGCTAGAGAAGGTTTATGCCTATGCCAAGGAAGGATTGGCCAAGCAAAAGGTTATCCGCGAAAAAGACTACTAAATTAGAAAAAGGCTCTTACTGCGGGTTAAATTTAAAATATTTGATATAATGGATTGCCCATAACAGCGTTAATTAGAAGCATGAATATAATTTTTCAAAGAACAAAAAATTTTGTAATCGACCATTTTTTTGAGATCGCTTTATTCGTTCTTTGTTACGTTTTCATTTTTCTATCTATAAGGATAATCATTACTTATTATAGTGAGTTTGCGTATGGAAAATTCGATCTGGGAAATATGATCCAGATGATTTGGAACACGGGACACGGTCGTTTTATGTATCTAACTGATTATTTTGGTACCAACATGCCTCGGTGGGGGATGAGTCACGTAGACCCCATTTTAGTGCTTTTTGTTCCCCTTTTCTTTTTAATACCACACCCCCTTACTTTAGTTCTATCCAAAGTTTTCCTACTCGCAGCGATAGCTTTTCTGTTATTTGCTCTTGCAAATTTAAAACTAAACTCCAAGTTCGCAGCCTTTTTGGTTGCTCTTTCTTATCTGCTTTACCCGGCTTTGGGATTTTTAGCTGTTAGAACGCCTTTCCACGGAGTATCTGTTGCTACTTTTTTCTTTGTGGCGGCTTTTTATCTTTTTGAGCGCATGTATGAAAATGACAATTTTTCTATTAAAGGTCTTGTATTCTTTTGGATACTTCTAATAATCACTATGTCAGGCAAAGAACAAATACCACTTTATATCTTCTTTTACGGTCTGTTCATATGGTTGTACAGAAAAAAATTAAAATTGGGTCTCAGTATCTCAGCGGTTTCTCTGGTTTGGTTTGTCATGGCTTTTTTTGTTATCATTCCGGCTTTTGCCCATTATAGAATAGAAGGTTACGAGCGCTTTGCCCAGAGTTTGAACATTTCACTGGATACCGGTGAGAACGTCACTGCTTCCAATTATTTTTTAAGTCGCTACTCAGCCTTTGGAGATACTTACTCCGAGATGTTGCTTAACATGGCAACAAGGCCAAGGTTGGTCTTCAATGAATTCTTCTCCGGAGGGGGTAGGAAAGATTTTACGTTGACATTCGCTCCGGTGATGTTTCTTCCCTTTTTACATCCGGGGACTTTTGCGATGGCGGTTCCTGATTTGATGATCAACTATTTGGCTTCCACCGAAGGTATAGGAAGTATGTCCAGAATAGATACACATCGCATTGCTATGATAATTCCGGTTATTTTTATTTCCACAATACTTTCGATCCGATTTTTAAGTAATTTTTTATCTTCTAAACAGAAGAAAGTAAGTTTTAGTACTATAGCTACAGGATTTTGTGTATTGCTTTTAGCGAGCAACTTTTACACGTCCATAAGGTATGAGAACATTCCCATTCATTGGGCCTTTCAATCTTTTCGAAGAAGGATCCTTTCCTTTGTTTCGGCAAGCAATCATGAAGAAGATAACATAGATTTTTCAGAGATCCAGGTTGGGGGGAAAGCTAAAATTTCCCCTCCCATGGGAAGAGATATTGATTGCGGATGGAAGATAGTTAATTCCATTCCGGATGAGGTGTCCGTGTCCGGACCGGATCATTTGGGGTCTCCTCTGTCCTTGAGGGAAACCTACGCAATTTTCCCGGCTCTTTATAAGGAGGCCGATTATGTAATAGTTGATGCTTTTTCCAGTAAGTTGCGCGCTATTTTAGACGGAGCTGATGATATAAATCAAACCGCGGTTTCTTATCTGATTTCAAGTGAGAATTATCATTCCGTCGGGGCTTGCGGAAATCTTTCCATCTATAGACGGGCTTCGTTAGATGCAGACGGAGAGCTGACTGAAGTTAAAATTCAGGAAAATATTACGGAGTTCGAATCTTATAATGAAATATACTCTTTCCCGATTTATGGAGAACTTTACTTAGTTGATTTTTACTTGCCTGATGAATTTACTCGGGGTGAGAGTAAAGAATTTTCTTACACCTACGCCAAGAAAGATTCGGAACATCTGGGAGGATTCTTCTTTTTTACAAGTTTTGTCGACTTAAATACACAAGAGATATATCAAGCAGCACATTTACCCTCCCGGAATGTTGTGCCTATGGATTCTTGGTCCAATAATAAATACTATGTTGAAATCCTTGCTCTGACCGCACCTCCTTTTTTGGATGCCGGTGAGTACGGTATCTTTGTTGGTATAACTAATCATATTCGTACCAGAAATGTGTTTTTAGGTACTGTAGAGGTGCTATGACCCGTCTAGTCAAACTGCAGGCTTTTAGTTTAACCTCCCGAATAATCGCGATGGTATTGGGATTGATAGAAACCTTTGTGGTTATCCGAGTTCTAACCGTTTCGGAGTGGGGTATAGTTCAGCTCGCTGTATCAGTAGGCGGGGCTTTCGGAATCTATCAGCATTTAGGTCTTGCTTCCGGTTCGACCAGGGAGATAGCGGCAGCTCAATCGGACGAAGATGTCCCCAAGATATTTTTCACCAGTGTTTTTATTCGTTATTTGGCTACCATACCCATCTTCGCTTTTTTGTTCTTTTTTGCCGAAAGAATTGCATTGGATCAATACAACGAGGCCGCATTGATTTTTCCTATAAGGCTTTATGCCGTAGCTTTATTGATCGGAGGGAGTCAAAGCATCTTAAATTCCGTGATCTCCGGTACCAGAAGATTTAAGGCATTATTTTTGTATCAAGCAATTATAGCTTTTGTTAATTTGTGCTTTTATGTACCTCTGGTCTACTTTTTTAATGTCAACGGATATTTTTATGCTATGGTAGCTTTCAATATAGTTTCTACCATTACGCTGATCTTTATCGCTTTTAAACCTTATATCGGTATGATCTCTCTTCCCGGGAAGAAAGACTTTATTAGAATACTCAAGCAACTTGTTTCCATAAGTCTTGCTATTTATGTTGTGAAAGTAATATATACCTGGTGGGAAAAATCCGGTCCTTTACTTTTGGGCCGTGATCTTTCAACTGAGATGGTAGCTTTTTTTGCTTTTGCTCTGCTTTATTCCAAAAAATTGATGCTGATATCTGACTCTATCACTACCGTAAATCTTCCCGTTCTGTCTGAAAGCTATGTTAACGATCATGAAGAATTCAAGTCCACGTTTTTTCAGAATTTCGATAAGATTTTTGTCTTTATTTTGGCTTCGGGATTTTTTGCAATTTTTTGGTGCAGGGAGATATTTTACATTTTGGTAGGCGGTACAAGATATGATCCTGCAATTCCACTTGTGTTGCCTCTGATGTTGGCTTTTATACTTTATTCCTTTGTCAATATTGTTGAGTCCAGTATCCTGATCCCCGCAAAACGTGTTCTGGCCATGATCGTAAGTTTTGCATTGATGTTGATCGTTACGGTTAGCGGATTTTTCCTTACCGGAGGTTTGATAGATCCCATGATCTCTATGGCGTATTTTCTGGCTTTAGGTGCTTTACTTGCTTTATGCTCCATGGAGGTATTCATTCGTATAAAACTTAAATTCGGATTTATTAGATTAGGTCACGTATTATTGTTTATTCAAATCATTGCAATGTCTCTGCCCTATGCTTCACAAAATATCTTTTTGAAATTGGTTCTGTTTGTTATTTTTGGCCTGCTCTACTGGAAAGCAGTTCTTTTGACTGGGTTTATGACCAACGAACAATTAGTGTCGCTCCTTAAAAAAGGTATTTTTTGGATAAAAGGACAGGTCAGACAGTTGAGTCTAAGAAGTTAAATCTTTGTGCATGTATAGGTTTTCTTTATCGCGAAAGAAACCTCTTTTTTTATAATAATCTCTTGTTCCTATTGCGGAAATAACGGAGATTTTATTTAACCCGTTCTCTGAACTTATGTTCTCAGCTCTCTTTAAAAGTTCTTTGCCCAATCCCAAGTGCTGAGCTTTTCCGGGTTTTTCCTTTCCTACACCAACGACTCTTCCGTAAATATGTATCTCCCTGATGATTGCCGATCCTTTCAATTCATCTATGAAATGATCTTCTCGATAACTTTTTAACGGGATAGAGAGGCGTAAAAATCCCGCTATTTTATTTTCTTTTGTAACAAAGGATAAAAAGTATTCGTCTGTTGAATCGGTTTCGTACTTTAGAATGTCCATCGTCAGTTCATCTTTGGTGAGCTCATGCTTTCTAATTTCTCTGCATCTTATACATCGGCAAATTCGCCCTTCTTTTTGCATACTTTCTTTTACAATTTGGCGAAGGTTGGAGATCTTATTTCCGGCCAAGATCTCTTGGGAAGGTATATCTCTTATGATTCTGGTGATGCGGCAGTAAGGAGGTACTCTTATCTTCATCTTTGAGATTATTTCTATTAGATCTTGGGTTGAATAGGGGATATATTCCCCGGACTCAAGAAGCTTTTCAAGTTTTGTGTTTTCAATTACCGATGTGGGGTATATCTTCAGTTCGTCAGGTTGGTAGGGCTTGGTCCATAGCTTTTCAAAATCTGTAACTTCGGATTCCTTTACATTTCCGTATAGGTTGACCATCCAGTGAGCATGTATCTTAAATCCTCCCAGCCTTAGTAATTTGAAGGCGTTTTTAGTCTCTTTGGATGTGTGGCCGCGCTCGTTTTTTATTAGAACTTCATCATTTAGGGTTTGTACTCCGATCTGTACTTTTGTACAACCGTATCTTCTAAGTTCAATTACTTCCTCTTTGGTTATTAGATCGGGGCGTGTTTCCAATGAGAGGCCGACACACTTGTGTTTTGCTTTTTCGTTTATTTCCTGTTGTTTTTTTAGCATTTCCCATGAAGTAACTTTTTCTTCCAAGTCAGGGTTCCTTTCGTAAGGATCATTCATGGCATCAAAGCATCTTTTTATAAACCATCTTTTATAGTTTTCCGGATAAGCTGACCATGAGCCTCCCAGAACAATGAGCTCTATCTTTTCAGTGTTATGTCCTATGTGTTGTAAGGATTTGATTCTTTTCGCAGTTTGTAGATATGGGTCAAAGTCTAAAAATGCAGCCCTTTGTGCGCCCGGTTCGCTTTCTATATAGCTTTTTGGCATACCAGGTTCGTTAGGACAGTAAATGCATTTTCCGGGACAGGACCAAGGCTTTGTCAGAACCGTAACCGGAGCGACTCCGGAAAGTGTTCTAATAGGTTTCATTCTGATCCTTCTAATGATTTTGTTTGATTTTTGTATCTTCCCCTTATCTACCAGATATCTATATCCCTTTATAAGCTGATTTTTACTGAACATTTCTTTTCCGTCCTTGGGATATTTAGTTTGTATTTGATGAAGTGAGTTCTCGTCCCAGTGAGGTTTTTTTCTCACCTTATCAAGGATCTCTAAAAGAATGCCTTCGTATTTTTTTGCATCGAAAGTGTATTTTTCCGTTTTGTACATGACCGCTGCATTATATCAGCCTTCTTCGTATATAATTTGATTATGGAGCAATCGGTGATCAAAAAGTTAAAAGAAATAAACAAGAATTTCTATCAAAAGGCCGGATATTACTTTGATATTAGCAGATCATATGCCTGGGAGGGGTGGAAAAAAATTCTTCCTTTTATTGACGATATTCAAGACCCTAAAGTTTTGGATATCGGCTGCGGGAACGGCAGATTCGGTGTTTTTCTGAGGGAGGGAAAACCTGATTTTGATGAGACGGGTT
Source organism: candidate division WWE3 bacterium (assembly GCA_003564915.1). Taxonomy (GTDB): domain Bacteria; phylum Patescibacteriota; class WWE3; order UBA101185; family UBA10185; genus T3SED10-354. Next base: position 10,703 of record PXDX01000032.1, on the reverse strand, counting down.
ATGTTGGGATTGATATGGATTCTTATTTATTGAAAAGGGCCCAAGAATCCCTTCCCGGAGCCACTTTCATTAAAGCGGATCTGATGGATTTTGGACTTGAGGATCTGAACCTGCCTCATAAGAATTACGATCTAATAGTTCTATTCGGGTTTTTGCACCACATTCCCTTGTTTGAGAAAAGATTAGATATTCTTAAAAAACTCCCTTCATTTTTGTCCCATAAAGGGAAAATAGTTCTCTCATCTTGGGAATTCACTGATATGCCGAATTTTCCGGAGAATACGGTTGCGTGGGAGGAATTTGATATTGATCCCAAAGATGTAGAGGAAGGGGATTATCTATTGACCTGGTCAAAAGGAGTTGAAGCAGTAAGATACTGCCACTACTTATCGCCGGATGAAGTACAAGAGCTTTGTTTTGATTCCGGTCTGTGCATGGCTGACTCTTACAAGACCGGAAAGAGAGGGGATGCGTACAACAGATACTTTGTTATTAGTGTATAATTTTCCTGTCATGCATGGTGAGAAAAAATCTTTGAAGAAGACTCTTTTAAAGCTCGTTATAAGTTTTGGCTTATTAGCGATCATTTTTTTGCGTGTCGATGTTGCTGAACTTTTCGAGAATATTCAGTTATTAGATCTTAGGTATGCTGTTTTTGTACCAATCTTTATCATTGTCCATTATTTTGTCGGAGGTTTCAGGTGGAAAATGCTCCTTACACGTGAAGAACATCAGGACGTGCCGGTCAAATACTTGATCAATTTGTATTTCATTGGATCCTTTTTTAATAACTTCATGCCTACAAGCGTGGGCGGAGATGTTTACAAGATGTATCAGCTTGGAAAGAAGATCGGGAGCAGGTCGGTAGGTTTTTCCTCTGCCTTTATGGAGCGTTTTACGGGAATGATTTCTCTTGTTTTGATTTCATACTACGGTTTGATCAGGACAATGTCCTTTTGGATCGATCTTCTTCCATTAGAGCTAAGACAAAATGACCTATTTGTTAGTCTTTTTAAGGTTGGTTTGTTTTCCGGTTTTTGGATCGCTGCCGGGATTGGTTTCCTAGCCCTTAAGCTTTTGGCAAAGAGGATCGTTATTCTACGCAAGATACACGATGCCCTCATAGTGTATAAGGATGAAAGAAAAGCTCTTTTTGTGGCCTTTCTCACGTCTTTTATCATTCAGGCATTGTCCATACTGCCTCAGTACTTCATATTTTTAGGTTTAGGAATGGATGTTTCCGTAACTTATGCAATCTTTGTTTTACCGGTTATAACTTTGGCTGGATTTTTTATTCCGTCACTGAATGGTTTAGGAGTTCAGGATGCTTTATATATAAGCTTTCTGGGGATGGTAGGTGTCTCCGAGCCGTTGGCTTTAAGTGCTTCGATTTTGTATCATTTTTCAAGGTTATTGGTTAGTCTTATAGGAGGGGTTCTATATGCACTCGGAAAAGGCGATTAAATTAATTACTTTTATTAAAAAGCACGCGATCTTACTGACCATTATAGGTTTGGCAATGCTGTTGAGGTTTGTGGGACTAAGGCACGGTTTCCCGTACATTTTCCACCCCGACGAACCCACAATAATAAGATCTGCTCTTGGTGTTAGATTCTTTTCCAATCCCAAGCATTTTGATTGGCCTCATTTGTATATTTATACAAATTATTTTTTGTTCATGGGATTTGCTTTTTTCAGGAACTTGATAGAGATAGCCGGTTTACGCCAAATCTTTGTTAGTGTATTTCCCCTGATGTGGGAAGAGCCTTTTATTTTTTATTTTCTGACCAGAATCTTAAGTGCTACTCTAAGCGCTTTGACCACTGTTCCAGTTTATCTAAGCGCAAAGAAGTTATTTGGGAATAAGGCCGCTCTTGCGGCTGCTTTAGCCATAGCGATTTTACCTTATCATGTCTGGCATTCCCATTACGCTCTTTCCGATGCCCCAATGACATTCTTTGTTGCTTGGGTTCTATATTTTAGTATCAATATTATTACTTCTGAAGAAGTTAACCCCCTTGATTATGCATTTGCAGGTTTTTTTGTGGGTGTAGCTGCTTCTACCAAGTACAATGGAGCCATGGCCGCTCTTTTTGTGGCGGTGGCATTTTTCCTTAGGCAGGTTCTAATTGAAAAAAATCCCTCAGGTCTGTACAAAAAAATCTACTTACCGGTAATAGGAGGTTTGATATCTATTTTAAGCTTTTTCGGAGGTACGCCCTTCGCTTTATTGGATTGGAAGACTTTTTCCAGAACCGACGGTCCTCAAGGAGCTTTTTGGCAGTTCACTAACGTGGGGAAATCCACGTTTGAAAATCAGGTTCTAAAATTTTTTGACGGTTTTATTAACATGTTCGCAAGGGACTGGAGCACCACTTTTGTGGCGGTATTTGTTCTTGGGTTGATTCTTTTTATTTATTTTACGTATAGAAAGAAAATAACAACCCAAATTATTTCCGGACTTACTTTGATCTATTTATCCGCGCTGGCCTTTCTTTTCTATGTTTCAGGTTTTTCCAGAAACGAGAAACATTATTATATGGCTGTATACCCTTTAGTGGCCTTGTCCGTGGGATGGTTCTTTCATCTAATCGAAAAAAAGATGCCAAAATTATTGACCATAGTTTTGTTTGTTTTTGTTTTTGCTGTTCCTCTAAGGAGATCAATTACAAACGCCTATATTTTATATCTTACCGACAAGAGAGTAATGGCCGCTGATTGGGTTTTTTCCCGGGGCGGAGGAAATGTGCCTGAAGGGATAAACCTATATTACGAGGCTAAAGGATTGGACATCATCTTTGAGGATCTGGGAAGGAAATACCGCAGTACAACAGAGATATTGAGCCCTTTCATAGCTGTATTCGATTGCTCAAAAGAATACAAGCCTGTTGAAGACATGGATCCTGTTGCGGAGTTCATCTCTCCCATACGGCGCGGCCCGGATATCTGTATTTACAGTTCGGAAGGGATTGATTTTCCGGAAAGTAATTTATGAGATTTCATCTTAAAAACACCACTAGAAATGTTTTGCACGACCCAATTCTATCCGGAACCTTTGTAGTAACAGCAGGAGTTCTTTTTGGTAGTGTGTTTAATTACCTTCTTCAGGTTTTTCTGGGCAGAACTTTAAGTATTCCCGATTACGGTGTGTTTAACACGCTTCTTTCGTTTTCGGTGATATTGGGAGTTTTGGGAGGAGCGTTCAGAAATTCTGTGGTCAAGAAGGTTGCCTCTTTAAAATCTAAAAACGACTTTCAGACTTTAACTCATCTTTTTTGGAGTTTGTCTTTTCACTGCCTACTTTTTGGTCTGATTTTTACTTTACTGTTATTTTCTGCCAGGAATCTTATCGCGGAGTTTTTTCACATTTCGGATATTCAGGCGATCGTCACCTTTTCATTTTTTATGGGACTGACATTTTTATCAGCCATGCCAAACGCCTATTTGCAGGGTCTTTTGCGTTTTAAAGCTCTGGCTTTCTTTAATATTGTAAGTTCCGTTTTGAGATTTGTTTTACCGGTCGGATTGGTTTTGTGGGGTTTTGGGGTTGGGGGCGTTTTTGGAGGGATGGTTTTGGGTGTGTTGATTTCTTATGGGATTTCGTACTTTTTATTGAACAAAAACTTTGAAAAACATGATCGGAAAGAGGATTTAGCCTTTCACTATAAAAGCTTGCTGAATTTCATCGGTCCGTTGGTTTTTTTACAGGTCGGTCTAACTCTTTTAAATAATGTGGATGTTATTTTGGTTAAAAGGCTTTTTGATGCGGATTCGGCGGGAATTTATGCGGGAGTCGTTACAATAGGGAAGATTTTGTTGTTTGGAGCGGGCGCCGTATCCACAGTTATGTTTCCTCATATAGCGGAGACTTTTTCTCAAGGAAAAGATCCTAAAAAAGCTTTAAAGACTTATTTGTACCTGCAAGTATTGCTTATCATAGCTGGAGTTAGTGTATTTTCTCTTTTCCCTCGTCTGGTTACGGTTATTATGTTCGGAGAGAGATTTTTACCCGCCGTACAATATATTCCTCTATTTTCGATCTTTATCGGTCTTTACGTAATGATAAACTTCTTTATTTTGTATTTTATGGCAATAGAGAAGTTTAGTTTGGCGTATGTTCTGGGTTTGGGAGTTGTATTGCAGGCAGGTCTTATCTGGTTTATCGCCGATTCTTTAAGATCCGTGGTTGTGGTCAATGTTCTGGTGAGTTTTGTGATCCTCTTTTTGCTCATAGGGTATTATCTCTTTGCTGATTCCTCTGTCCCCAAAAGAGCATTGTTGGATTAGGCTCGGATCTCTTTTATCTACTCTGTCTTGAATTAATATCGATTGACATTTTCAGAACCGGTTTTGTTATTATAGGATTGTATGCTTGGTCATTATCGGGAAATACTAAGGGATACCACTGGAGAGGTTTTTAGTATAAAGCCTGCTCCGTCCTCCAGAGAAAGTTTGAAAACAATGTTAGATTTTTCTTCCGAAACTCCCAAGAGAGAACGTCTTCAAGCATTTCTTGAATTGGTAAGAACGGTATCTCCTGAGAATTTTGAAGAAAAAATAGTTGATAAGTGGGGGCATAGGTTTAGAAGCATTCCTTTGGCAGAGGGATATAATCTTCATGAAAGTTATTTTAGCGAAGGAGGCGTAAGCAGGGTTTTCTTTCTGGAATCCGAGGATAGTGATAAAAAATCTTGGGTTTTAAAGCTTCCTAAGAACGAGAATATTCCCGCCGAGGAATATATCCGCCAGCAAAGATCAGAGTTTTTGGAGATTAAAGAAACATTCTCTTCTTTGCCGGATCTGGTCTTGGATGAGGAATATTTTATCATGGAAGGAAGGAGAGGTAATCCAACCGCAGCAACGCTTCAGGAATATCGGGGTAATTTAAAAGATGTGTTTTCGGAGATCTCAGACGTTGAGATGCAGGAGCTATTTACGGAATACCCTCACCTAAAAGAAGAGGTTCAGTTATTTACTGATATTTTTGATTCTGATCCTGATCTTTTACTTCAAGAGCTGGATTTGCTTGGTCCCAGAAACCTGTGTATTGATTTCGATAAAGAAGGTCCTCATCTAAGATTGATCGATCCCCATTATCGGACAAGTATCTACAGATCTGAGGAGACCAGAAACGAAATAGAGCAACGCGCCTCTTATTTAAAAGCGCTACTTTAGCGGACCGGTATTAACTCTCATGTCGAGCTCTTTATCATACATCCACCTAGGCTTATTACTTGGATGATAGTATCTTAGGATATACATTCTGTAAAATACCGCGGCGGTATCCAGCATCATTTTTCTGATGAATTCATCAAAGAACAAAAAGCTTTTGAAAGAGCTGTTATTTGTATCTATGATAATTCTTACAGGAGCTTCGTACATTCGCTTGAATCCCAGGTACTTTGCTACTGCAAGAAGCTCAATGTCAAAAGCGAATTGTTTAATGATGAGTCTGGGCAGGACTTTTTCGAGTACTTCCCTTTTGTAGACCTTCAGGCCTACCTGAGTGTCTCTTACAGGTATTCTAAAGAGGATTTTGGATAATAAATGATATCCCCAGCTATAAAACTTGCGTACGGCAGGGAAGTTGGTTTCGGATGCTGGATGTCTTTTACTTCCCACAATAATGTCGGCATTGTACCACTGCATGTGTTCCAGGATAAGAGATATTCCGTTAGGATCTATTTCCATGCCGGAATCTATGAATGCGATATAATCGCCGCGCGCTCGAGCCATCCCGTATCTGACCGCATATCCCTTACCTTTATTGGTGTCATATCCGATAGCGATATAGTTTTTCTTTTCGAATTTCTTGGCTTCTTTAAGGGTTTTATCAGGGGATCCGTCATCGACAAGGATAAGTTCAAAATCCCATCTTGTTTCGGACATGACGTCATAAATGCGTTTTACGTCCTTAAGAATTGTTTTTTCCTTTTTGTAGGCCGGAATTATTACAGATACAAGCATTGGTGGGATTTTAACATACTTGCTACTTGACCATCCGCTGTTTTATTTAGATTCTAAAAGATTTACGGCTTATTTTTTGTTGATTCTCTGCTCATTCCGTTCAACACAATTAACTCGCCTAAAAGCCCCATACCTAGAATATTCGTTCCTACTATACAGAACAGTATTCCCATAAAGAACAAGGGGCGTCCGTAAATATAGTGGCCCATCAACCATCCAATCGTTAAATAGATCAGTATCAACGCTCCCACTCCGAAAATAAGCAACCCCACCCTCCCGAACAGTCTGAAAGGTTCTTTTTTAAATCTGTAAATAAAGTAAATACTTAGCATGTCCAGAGCGGAGTTCATTGATCTTCCCAAGCCGATTTTGCCGTACTTTGATTCTCCGCTAAGGCGTTTTTTTTGTTCAATGTCTACTTGGGAAATCCTAAAGCCTTCTATGCTGGCGAGCAATGGATAGTATCTGTGATAGTCGCTTTTTAAAGCTACTTTGAAAGCGCATTCTGCGGTCATGGCCTTGAAGCCGCAGTTCATATCGTTCGCAGGAGAACCTATAAGAAGTTTTGCTGTTTTATTAGCTATCGCAGAAGAAATTCTCTTAACGATATTTTTGGTGTATTTGTTGGTGCGATTGCCTATTACAAAGTCTACATCGGGTTTTTGTATCTCATTAACGAACTTTTCCAGGTATTCCGGATCATCCTGGAGGTCGCCGTCCATATTGATTATGAATTCCCCTTCGCATAAATCTATCCCCGCCTTAATGGCTTCAGTTTTACCTCTATTTCTCTTGAAGTTTTGAAACTTTACTTCTACGGGGCCGCGAATGTCCGTAAGTGCTCGTAAAGCTTCTCGTGTTCGGTCAGTACTTCCGTCATTCACAAAAATGATCTGGAACCTGTAGTCGGTTATTTTTTCCGCTTCTTCCGAGATCCTTTGATAAAGAGGATATATGTTTTCTGCTTCGTTATAAACCGGGATTAAGATGGAGATTAGTTTTTCTTTTTGCATACGAACATTTGCCATGGAAATGGATACAATTTTTTAATGATCTCAAAATCTTCTTCGATCAATTTTATGAAATCTCTGGTTGTCCAGTTATTTACGTGTTCCGGATCGTTTCCCATTCGAGGGATGTTTTTAAGGGCCAGAAGATTTCCTATTTTAAAAAATGGTTCATTCGGTACGGATATTATAAAATTTTCTGAATTTAAGTCTTTGAGGTTTTTTAGAGCGGTTCTGTAGTCGGGAATATGTTCTAAGACCTCCAGGCAAAGTATCAGATCAAATCGATCCAAATTAAAAGTTTCCTGCAGATCTGAATTTTTAAGATCGGTCAGGCTTCTTACCGCAAAAGTTGCTTGAGGATTATTTTGTCGTGCAATTTCTATTGACTCGTTGGAGATGTCGATCCCGTAAAATTTAGTGTTAAGCAGAAGATTGCTTAAAAAGGAGATCACAAATCCTTCACCGCACCCCACTGACAGAACGCTATTTGGATCCATATCGAACGCTTCGACCGCAAGTTTTTCGTGAAAATTTGTTAGTAACGCCCTTCTTAGAGGATTTTTAGTAGTATGTTTCTTGTAGTTGGAGCTTAATGCTTTATTGTTATTGCGTAAGGTCATTGTGGCGAATTATCCCATATTTTAGCCATTTTTTAAATTCTGGTCTATAATCGGACGGAATGTGGTACAAATCCTTAAAATCAATTAACCCCTGGTCAACGATATTTGTAGTTTTCTTTTTTACTGTTTTGGGATTGAGTTTTCTTGTCTTTAAAGATTATGGAGTTTCAACCGATGAAATAATTCAAGCATATCATCTTAGAGTTACCGGCAAAAAAGTTACGGAAACGTTTGGTTTGTTGGATAGAGCATCCGAGACATTAAGGGATGTTGAAGATCTTGATGAATATGATCATCGGTTCTATGGTTTGGCGGGACAGTATCCGTTATTGGCCTTGGAGTTTTTCCCTGATACTTTTGATCCGATGGAGCCGGTATATTGGCAGATACGGCATCTATATACACGTCTATTGTTCATAGCCGCGGGAGTGGCCATGTTTTTTATTCTTAAAGAGATCACGGATTCAAATTTGATCGTTTTAGGGGGTCTTTTTTTGTTTTTCCTTCATCCGAGGGTTTCAGCACATAGTTTCTATAACATAAAGGACAGTGTGTTCTTGTCCTTTTTTGTTTTTAGTATGTTTTTTTTATTCAGGTATCTTAAGAGCATGTCCCGGAAAGATCTCGCTTTTTTTGCGGTTATTTCTGCAGTGACCGTGAACATAAGGATGATGGGATTGATTGCCCCGGCGTTTTTGGTTTTATATCTTTTGGTTGAGTTTTTCAGAGGGCAACGTAGTTGGAAGGAATCTTTAAAAAGTTTGCTGATGTTAGGTTTGGTTTTTTCATCGGCCCTTTATTTGATTTGGCCTGCTCTATGGGGCGATCCCGTTTCTACTTTTAGGGCGGGTTTGGAGGTTTTTTCCAGATATGAGGCTTGGGATGGCTGGATCCTTTTGGGAGGCAGGTGGATTTCAGCGATCGATACGCCTTTTTATTACCTTCCTTATTGGATTTTGGTTTCTTCTCCCTGGGAGTATCTTTTGACTTGGGTTTTGGGATTACTGTTGCCTGTTTTTTATGTGGTTTTTAAGACGGTTCGAGGGGATCTTCAAAGACCGGATATTTTTTGGGCTTCCACATTTTTTATTTGGGGGTCTTATCTTGCAATTGTTTTGTTAAGATCCAATTTGTATAGCGGTTGGAGGCATGTGCAGTATTTGTTCGGCCCTTTGATAGTTTTATCTGTCTATATTTTGGATCTGGTCAAAAAAAGATTTCCTAAAGGTATTACATATGGTGTAGGGATTATGGTGTCCGGTTTGTTGATTTTGAATATTTTTTGGACCGTTAGGAATCATCCTTTTCAGTACACTTACTTTAATTGGTTAGCGGGAGAGGATTGGACGGAGCGGTGGGAACATGATTATTGGTGGCTTTCGGCAAAACAACAGCTGGAGTGGTTATTACAAAATAAGGATCACGAGCCTTTAATTGTTTGCGGAGGGAGATTTGGACATATCCATAGAAACTATAGAATTTTGTCTCCGGAAGAAAAGGAGCGATTGACTCTGGATTGTAGTTGGATTTTTTACGATGATAATGTTATTCAAATCAGCGAAGACGCTGAGTTTTTATCCGAGGATGGTGAACCTTTATCCCGATATCTATTTTTTAATCAAAATATTGAGGGAGAAAAAAATCTGGAAAACTTCCGTAAGATTCATAGCACGGATGTGGGAGGCAATTCCATTTCCAGGATATATAAAGCTTTGTAATTTTCAATCAAAAGGAATGTGAGCGATTTCCGGCATTTAAAAAAGAGGGCAGGGTATGGTAATGGTTTTAGCATACCCTGCCGGGGTTAATTAGGTTCTACATATCTTTCTGGAGCGCTGTCTGCGAAGCCAACTCTTGTCTTTCAACTTAACGCGGTAGATCGGGGATCTCGTGTTTCTCGTTGCCGTGTTTTGTCTCTTTTCCACGATCTCACGGATACTGCGTTTAGCCATCTTTTACACCCTCCTGTGTAAGTGAACCTAATTAACCTATAGAAATGATATCATAAAGTTTTGGGGGTGGGAAGAGGACGGTTGGTTTAATTCTTATTTATTTGTCTTTTCGATAAATTTGGAACTAATTTTGTTACAATATGCACGATGATTTTCTTTAGCATAATAATACCCGTAAGGGCGGTAAATGATTTTATTAGGGAGAGCGTCTCGTATTTGAAGAAATTGGATTATCCTTCTTTTGAAGTGATTATAGTTACAGATGAAGACGAAGATAATGTTTTTAATGATTCTAGATTTCATATGATCTCGAGTGGCCCCGTTGGTCCGGGAGAGAAGAGAAACTTAGGTGCTTCAGAGTCGGCAGGGGGTGTTTTGGCTTTTTTGGATGATGATGCTTACCCTGAAGAAGATTGGTTATTAAAGGCTCAGAGGATATTTGAAGATCTTCCAGACCTTTACGCTTTGGGTGCTCCTGCTGTTACCCCACATAGCAGTACATTCCTTGAAAGATTGTCGGGAAGAATTTATGAGTCTTTTCTTACTGGAGGTAATACTGTGTACAGATATTTACCTAAAAATAGACGGGAAATTGATGACTATCCTACGGTAAATTTATTTGTTCGGAAGGATGCTTTTAATAAAGTAGGAGGTTTTCCCATAGAATTTTGGCCGGGTGAGGATACCAAACTATGTTTGGATCTGGTTAACATTTCCGGGAAAAAATTTATTTATGACCCCGCTCCAATTGTATATCACCATCGCAGAAAAATTTTTCTCCCCCACTTAAAACAAGTTTCTCGTTATGGGCAGCATCGCGGGCAGTTTGCACGAATCTTTCCCAAGACATCCAGGCTGCCCTTTTATTTTGTACCCTCTTTATTTGTTTTGGGATTGTTTCTTGGACCTTTACTCTCTTTTTTTGTTCCCTCTTTGTGGGGTATGTATTTTTTCGCTGTTGGTTTGTATCTTATTCTTTTAACTATCGAGTCCATTAGAATCTCTATTTTGGAAAAAAATCCACTCGCATTTCCTTATGCTACCGTTGGTATTTTTCTGACCCATTTGGTATATGGGGTGAACTTTATTTGGGGTTACATAAAAAAACCGTCGCTAAAATTAAGAGGTGTAGATGATCTATCGGGAAATTATTT
>PXDX01000030.1 GCA_003564915.1 candidate division WWE3 bacterium | reverse complement strand
TTTCTTTTTGCATTTGCTTGAAACATACTTCGCAGAGAGCCATATACACAGGCTTACCATTTACAATCTGAGTTGTAGAAATTACCGCCGGGCGTTGCCCGCAGCGTTGACAAACTACCATGAGCTAATTATACCACTGATTAGCACTTAATCAAACTAGGTGCTAAGCATAATAATATGCTTTAACAAAAGCATAAAGACTAAGAACTCTTATTAATGTTCCCAAACGTCTCCGATGAAAGGTTCCGACTTGATTGGTACTTTTTTAATAAAAAGTTCGGCTGCTCTAACCATCTCCGCGGATTGTATCTCTGCCCACTCTTCTGCCTGATCCTCCCTAACCTCACAAACGATTTCATCATGAACGGTATGAGTAATACCTCCATCCAGACCCTCTTCCTGTATTCTTTTTTGTATGAACACGAATGCAAATTTGATTGCATCGGCGTTTGTACCTTGAATCGGGTGATTTTTAGCCTGTCTTTTAATACCGGACATTCTGCGTCTGTAATCTGGATCTGTAGGATCCGGTCTTTTATACCAACGTTTCCTTCCCAAAGGGGTGGTACTCCATCCTCTCTTAACAGCGTTTTCCGAGAGGTTATTTAGGAAATCTCGAACACTTGGATAGCTTTTAAAATACAGCTCCATATATTCTTCACCTTTATCCACGGAAACACCCAATTGCGCGGCCAATCCCATCGGACTCATTCCGTACATTAGACCGAAACCAATAGGTTTAGCAATTTGACGGAGATCAGGATGATCCTCTCTAAAATCCTCGCTATAAGGAACATCGAACATGAGCGAAGCCGTATATGAATGAATATCAAGACCTTCTTTCAAGGCTTTGATCATTTTTTCATCGCCTGATAAATCCGCCAGTATTCTCATTTCAAAGGATGAATAGTCGGCCGTCACGAGCTTATAACCGGGCGCAGGTTTAAAAAGCTCTCTAAATGGCGCTTCTTTTGAATTACGGGGTATCTGTTGAAGATTGGGATCTTTGCAGGAAAATCTACCCGTAGCCGTACCCATTTGATTAAAATCCGGATGCAACCTACCGGTAACAGGGTTTACTTTATCCAAAAGGGCTTGACCAAAAGCAGAAATTAACTTTTCATATTTTCGGTAATCGCGGAGGGTATTTACCACAGGATGATCAACGGTTTTCAAAATACCCTCATTGGTATTCGGTAAATTCAGTCCGATCTTATCATTTAAGAGTTCCATTAGCTGCACCTGTGAGTTTATATTCATAGCATCAACGGAATTGCCGAATAGATCATGTGAGCGACGGCTGTAGTACGGACGAATTAGATCCTGAAATTTCTCTGCGTGTTTCGAGCGCTTATCTTCAAGGTCCTCTATAACATTCTCCCACCTCTCAATATCTATAAAAATCCCCCTTAATTCCATTTCCGCCACAACCAAGGTAGAGGAAAACTCCAATTTTGCCACTTTCACTAAATTCTCCTTCTTAAGCTCATGAAGTTGCTGTGTAAATATGGGAAATAAAGCCAGTGTATCCAGTCCTGAATACTTTAGTTGAGCCTGTGTGATAGGGCCAATGTGATCTTGAAAAGTCTTTCTTATTCCTTTGTCCATGTCGAAGTTACAATATTGAGTGGTTAATTCCTTCAATGAAGGGTTTTTTCCTACCAAGCCGGCTGTCAAAACTGCCCCTGCCAACATTGTGTCATACACATTAGTTAAACTTGACCCGGTCTGAACTTTTAAAAACTTGTAATCAAATTTTGCGTTATGAAGAAGTTTGATTCTTTTTGAACTCTCAATCAGTTCCTTAAATCGGGGATATTCTTTCAGATCGAGCTTTCTGGCATCGAAAATGTAACTTATATCCTCTTTTCCGATCTGAACCAGTAGAAGTTTTGAAGTATAGGGATCTAGGCCGGTTGCTTCTACATCTATACCTATCACGGTCTCCTTTTCCAGAGCTTCTAGTGCCTTATTTAAAGCTTCTGGTGTTTTAATATATTCAAAATTTGGGTTGTCCGGGTCAAATTTTAATTGCACAGTTCTATATTAGCAAAACGCATTCAGGCAGTTAATTTTTCGCTTAGAAGTTCGCGAACTGTCTTTGGAGCGGCTTTTCCTCTTGTTTTTTTCATTACCTGGCCAATTAAAAATTCGATTGCTTCTTCTTTTCCGTCTCTTACTTGATCCGCTATCCTCTTGTTTTCCTCAATTACAGTATCAATTATCGGTTGTAAAGCCTCCGAATCATCAATTCTGGACTTTTCCTTGGCTATGTAGGAGAGTAATTCCTCGGGTGTCTTATCTCTATGTTCTGGCCTATTGACCAGCAAATTAGCAACTTTTTTATAATCTTGGATCAGGTTCCCCGTCTCTTCAAAAAGCTCGATTAGTTCCTCGTTGTATAAAACATCTGCTTCATGCTGACCAAGATCGTACTTGCTAATCAATCTTTTTTTAATTTCACCCGGCAGTTTAGGTAATTCTTTCTTTAAATCTTCTATGTATGAGGATGTGAATTTCATAGGAGGGATATCCGGTTCGGGAAAATACCTGTAATCATGGGCTTCTTCCTTACTTCTCTGAGGTACGGTCTTGCCTTTGGCCTCGTCATACCCTCGGTTCTCTTGAATCGGTATCTTTCCCGCGTCCAAAATCTCTTTTTGCCTTTTTATTTCCGATAGAATTGCTTTCTCCATAAACTTGAACGAATTTATGTTCTTGACTTCCACTTTGTATTCCGGAATCTTTTGCTCTTTCTCTTCAAGCGGTGATCTTAAGGATATATTGGGCTCCACACGAAATTGCCCCTTCTCCATATTCGCATCCCCAACACCAAGATGGCGTACTATTTCTTGTATCTCCCTTCCAAACTCCAAGGCATCCCCAACGGAATAGATCATCGGTTTGGTCACCATTTCAATTAACGGAACACCTGATTTATTAAAGTCTAAAAAAGTTTCTTCCCCCTCATGAAAGGATTTAGCTGTATCTTCTTCCAAATGAATTCTCTCCAGAAGAATCCCGTTTCCTGATTGCAGCCTAACAATACCTCCTTTACAAAGGGGTTCCTTATATTGGCTGATCTGAAAACCCTTTGGAAGATCGGGATAAAAATAGTGCTTTCGATCAAAATATGAGTGTTTGTTTATTTCACAACTCAATGCCAGACCCAAAAGCTGTGTTTTCTCTACAGCTTCTTTATTCGGTACCGGAAGTGCTCCCGGCATACCAAGACAAACAGGGCAAACTCTCGTATTTGGCTCAGCATCAAAGAGATCTGTGTTAGAGCATCCACAAAACATTTTCATTTGCGTTTTCACATGTAAATGGATCTCTATCCCTAAGACTAAACCGTAATCCCCCAACAATTCTTTTTTAGAGCCTATATTCTGTTTCATACTTTAACTCCTATCTCTTTGAGACCTTTTTCCAAATTATGAATGGCTTCTTTTAAGACCAAATGATTGGGTTCGTATTGCAGATCATGCACTAAAGCGTTTCTAACTTTGTGTGCTTTCCATATCCTGTCGTAATCTTCCCACTCATATAAATGTTTTGCGTTTTTAAGTCTTTCCGACATCTTTGAACCTTTAACTATAGCTCCCAAAGCGTTATCCAGCAATTTGTCCGCCAAGATGAGCGACTGTTTAAGTTGAGAAGGTTTTCCTCCCTTCAAGGCGGTCTCGACTTCATTATTCCATCTTTCTTTAATCTTTTGTGATATATGCGCCGGAACCTCTCTCCTTTGAAAGGTTTTTCTGGTGGAAAGCAAAGAAATTAGATCCAAAAACACACTCATACAGAAGGTCTTCCTTGATGAAAAGAAGTACTTTCTTGATAGTAACGGGCAATATCTAATATTATCTTTTCATCAAACCTATCAGATATTATTTGCGCTCCAACAGGGAGACCTTGGCCGCTCAATCCTACAGGAACGGTTATGCCGCACAAACCCGCTATGGTACTTGGTTCGGTCAGAACATCCATCATCTCACCAAACATCGGTTGATCCTTACTTTCACCCAATTCAGGGGCTACGCAAGGCATTGAGGGACCTACTAATATATCAACTTTGCTGAAGGCCTCTTCAAAGTCTCGGATGATTAGTGTTCGTACTTTCTGCGCTCTAGCATAATAGGCTTCATAGTAGCCGGAACTGAGGGTGTAAGCTCCCAACATCATTCTTTTTTTATTTTCAAAATTGAAGTTGTCACGATCTCTACCAAAACGAATGCCGTCAAAACGAGCTAGGTTTGAGGATACCTCTGATCTCTGAAGTATAGTATATACGGCAATAGAGTATTTTGGATCCATTAAATCTAAATCAATGATCTCAGCTCCCTGCGACTCAAGAAATTCCAAAAAATCTTCCATTTTCTTTCTTACATCCAGCTGAATATCGAGATCAAAGTAAGATTTGGGTTTCCCGATCCTCAAGCCGTTAAGCGACTCCTTTGAAAGAGCGGTAAAATCCTTCACATCATTTGGGGAAGAAGTTGCATCTAACGGATCTTTACCTGCCAAAACGGACAGAACCAACGCAGCGTCCTCGGCGTTTTTTGTTATAGGTCCGGGAGAGTCCGTAGATGAGGCCATAGCTATCAATCCATATCTGCTCACACGTCCATAGGTAGGCTTTAATCCGGTAACACCGCACCACGAAGCCGGTCCCCTGATACTTCCCCCTGTTTCACTTCCAATAGCAAATATACACATATCAGATATGACTGCGGCTGCCGAACCGCCGGAGGATCCGCCAGGAACTCTCTGAAGATCCCATGGGTTCTTAGTAGTAAAAAAATCCGACTCCTCAGTCGAGGATCCGTGGGCAAATGCATCCATATTGGTCTTACCTACAAGAACTGATCCGGCTTCTTCAAGTTTTTTTGTTACAGTAGACTCATACGGAGGTACAAAATCTTCAAGGATCTTTGATCCTGCGGTTGTCCTAATTCCTTTGGTGCAAAAATTATCTTTTGAAGCGTATGGTATTCCGAGAAGGGGCTTTTTGTTAAAAGCTTTTTCACCTTCAGAAGATATTAAGGAATCCGCTCGATTCGCCGCCTCCAAAGCGTAGTCGGTTGTCACTGTTATAAAAGCTTTTATCTGCGGATCGATTTTTTCAATATGATTCAAGCATTCTTCCACCAACTCCCGAGAAGTAAAATCCCTTTTCTTCAAGCCTTCGGTCGCTTGCCTTATTGTAAGTTCATTAAGTCCCATGCGCCGTTAACGGTCAAAAACCGCCCCCGTAACAAATTTCCCATTCTTTATTTTGGCTGCATTGGATAAGGCTTCCTTACGATCCAAAGAAACAGAAACTCTATCACTCTTTTGAAATACATTAGTCGTACCGATAACCTGATAGGTTTCGGGTACACTGTTTGTATCCAGCTCTTCCAAAACTCCTATAAAGTCCACGGTTTCCGAGAGCATGCTTTCAAGCCTTTCTTTTTCTTTTTCTGACAACGTTAAAGAGCATAATACCGCCACGTGTTCTACTGTGGATTTACTGATCGTACTCATTCTAAGATTATAATACCAAAATAAGCTGATAAGAAAGTTATTACATTGCCTCCAACCTTCGCACCCTTTCTTCTATCGGAGGATGAGTGCTAAAAAGATTGGCAATCCGGTTCCCTTTTCCGGAAGAAGATTTAAGGGGGTTAACTATAAAAAGATGTGCGGTGGCTCCATTTGCACTCTTAAGAATTTCCTTGTCCTCGCTCAATCTTCTCAAGGCGTTGGCTAAGCCTCTGGGATTACGGGTGATTTCCACGGCGGTTGCATCGGCAAGAAATTCTCTATGCCTGCCCAAGGCTAATTTAATCAATCTTGCCACTAAGGGGCTCAAAATAATCAAAGCGAGTCCTATAATGAACATTATTGGATGGGAAAACGCTTCCTTTCTTCTCCCCCGCCGTCCACCTGAATATATAAGCCCTCTGGTAAAAAAATCCGATATAAGAGCTATGGACCCCACCAAAACGCTTACTATGGACATCAGTCTAATGTCGTAATTTCCTATATGAGACATCTCGTGAGCAATTACTCCTTCGAGTTCCCGTTTATCCAGCTTTTGTAGGATTCCTGTAGTAAAACAAATGACACCGTTTTCAAGGTTTCTTCCTGTCGCAAAAGCGTTCATTGATGAATCCCTTATGTAATAGATCCTTGGTTTAGGAAGCCCTGAAGCTATAGAAATATTTTGAACAAGATTATGTATATCCGCTCCGCTTCCCTTTTCTATCTTTTTTGCTCCGGATAAAGAGAGAATAATTTTATCGGAGTTATAATAACTGATAAAGCCCATCAATCCGGCTATAATAAAGGCAAGACCGGTAAAAAAGAACCCCCCGTCATAGATAAAATCTATAAAATATCCTATAAGGGCAAGAACAACTACAAAAAGAACCATTATTACATAGGAGGACCTCTTGTTTTGAGCTATCTGATCATAAAAAGTGGACATTTTTGTTGCCGCACTTAAGAAAAGTCTACTTTGATCGCTTCTCTTTCCTCTTCTTTGACCTCAAAAAAAGGTTTTCTATCGTAGCCGAATATTCCAGCTATAACACTTGTGGGAAAAGTTACGATCATCGAGTTATAATCCCGCACGACAGAGTTATAGAATTGTCTCGAGTAAGCAACCTTGTCTTCAGTATCGGAAAGCTCTTTTTGAAGATTTATGAAACCTTCCTGAGCTTTTAGTTCAGGGTAAGCTTCTGCTACGGCAAAAAGTGATTTTAGCGCGGTGGTAAGTTGAATATCGGCCTCCTCGGCTTCCGAAACACTAGAAGCACTCATTAAAGCAGAACGTGCCTCAGTAACCCGCTGAAAAACTTCCTTTTCGTGTGCAGCATATCCTTTGACCGTTTCTACTAGATTTGGAATCAAATCAACTCTTCTTTTGAGTTGAACATCAATCTGACTCCAAGCCTCGTCCATGCGCACCAAAGAGCGGGCAAGCCGGTTATAGACCGCTACAACATAAAAACCAACGATTATAGCTATAGCTAAAAGAACATATAGTATTTCCATAAACTCTCCTTAAAAATAACCAATTAATTTATACCCAATTCTCCCAGAAAATCCTCTAATCGTAAAGTATTCAACACATCTCCTTTTTCACACCACCCCCTACGCGCTACGCAAACTCCATGCTCTATGTAATATAAAGTATCTACGCTATGAGCATCTGAATTTATAATAAGCCTAATGCCTTTATCTTTGGCCTCTTTGACCAGATCGTAAGGTAGATCAAGCCGGTGAGGCTGCGAATTGATTTCCAAAATCTTATTATTTTTGAGTACTTCCTCAAGAAAGCTGGACCAATCAATATCCAGAGAATCTCTTTCACCTAAAAGACGGCCTGAAGGATGTCCTATAATATCAACTAAAGGGTGTTTTAAGGCCTTCCGAAGCCTTTTCATAATTTGTACACGATCTTGATCCAATGATGTATGTATACTGGCAATAACAAAATCCAGCTTCTCCAAAAAATCATCAGGAAGTGACAATGAAGCATCCGCTAGGATATTTACCTCGTATCCAAAAAGAATCTTCATGTCAGGATACTTTTTGTCCAACTTTCTAACTTGGGCGATTTGATCATCAATGATTTTCTTCACTTCTTTATATCCGCGGGATGTCACGCTGGGAGCATGATCGGAAATCCCAAAATAGGAGTATCCCCTCTCGGAGGCTGCTTCGACCATGGCCTCCATTGTATCCAATCCATCCGAAAAATCCGTGTGGGAATGAAGCTCACCTCTAATATCACCTACTGTGAGTAGATTCGGCAGAGATCCCTTCGCGGCCAGATCAACTTCTTC
>PXDX01000070.1 GCA_003564915.1 candidate division WWE3 bacterium | reverse complement strand
TCAGAGGTAAGCGGTATACAGGTAAAGGCAAAAACGGGATTAATTATCGTCCGGGGTGTGCTATACCAGCATATATTTTTAATAGATGTAGAGAACAAAGTCAGGCATGTCAATAATACTATTCCCTTTTTCGTGTCTGTGCCTCTTGAAACTCGTACAGGGATGGAGGTGCAGGTATATATGAATGCAGTTGTAAACAAATTTGAACTTGTTAATTCACCAAGTAAGAATCTACGTCAGTCTATCCTAATCGATATTCTAGCAATAATTACTGAAACTCAGCAAGTTGATGTTGCACTTGGTATAAGAGGCTCTGGGGTAGAAGTAGAGCGTAAGCTTCTCAAGATAGAACCAATACTGACTGACGTAAATGAAAGTGCGCTTATTGATACTGATATAAAGTTGCCTATGAAAGCTAAAAAAGTCTTTAAAATATTTGCTGAAATTAAAGATGTTCAAACACATTCTAATAATGAAAATCTTATTATTGGGGGTGTCTTGTATAAGAAAATTTATTTTGTTGATTTCAACGGGCTGCTGAGGCATATGAAAGAAGAGATACCTTTTCAAATTATCTTGAATGTGCCTGAAGCAAGCCCGGATATGACTTTCCAGGTAAGACTCACAATAGTTGGCGAGATTGCTTTCCAACTCATAGACCGCAGGGTCGTTAGGCAGACAGCAATTGTTGAGGCTTTGGTAAAAATTACAGAGACCCAACCGTTAGAGGCTGCGGTTGATGTTATATGGAGAATTCCAAAGAAATACTTTAATTTAGATCTATGAAAAATGGGAGAGAGGACTCTTATTTTGCGGTGCAATTTTTGGTAAAGGGGCTACCTCTTGGGATAGCCCCTATCATTGTTTACTGAGGTCGACATAACTCGAATAAGCCGATTAAGGCAATCCGGGCAAGATTTGGTTCAGTTACAGGGAAAGCTATCTCTGCGGTAACTACAATATCCTGAAATGGGGCAAACTGTTCATCTGGGCCAAAGATAATAGCTCCAACCCAGACACCCGGCTCAATAACAACGGGACCGGTTTGAAGAAGTTGAAACGGAATTGGGGGGAGTGGAGGCCGGCGAATCCAGGCAACGTAAATGTTACCACCTAGAAATTCCGGTGGTGGTAACCCTATAGTAGACACCAGTACATTTCCGGGTCTTTGGGGAACCTGAAAAACCCGGGCTACGCCGCCTGCTTCTGCATCGGGTAGGATCGGTACATTGATTCTAAACAGCAGTAAGCAGCATTCTATCGTGGGAAAGGGTTGGACAGGGGTGGGTATGCATATCATCTGCCCGGGAAATATCAAATCAGGATCTTGAATTTGCGGATTAGCGGCAATTAAATCACTCAAGGATACATTAAATCGCCCGGCTATATCAAAAAGAGTATCACCAGGCTGCACCGTGTATATAAAACCAGGACAAACCTCCGGGGGTGGGGGAATAGAGTTGCTCACATTAATTTCTCCCTTCTCAAAGTTGTTAACCTATTCTCAACCAGCCAAATAGTAAGACCCAATTATACACCACTTTTACGAAGATTTTGATGAGCAAATTGTGCCTGCTGCATATCAACATTTAGAGATAATAATTTTTGTGTATCAATAGCTGTGTTAAATGGTCCAAAAATAGCAGCTCGAAGTTTATCGGCTACTGCTTCTTCTTTAAATCCAAGGGCTCCGAACTTAAACGCAATAGCCAGTTCCTTATTAGCGATCTCTTCGGCTACTGGGATCAACTCTGGTTTTACACGTGCCTCCTTTACTGCTCGGAGGAAAAGCCCAAATACTAACCTTTCTTCTTTTGCCAGATTTTCTATAAACTTTAATATAGTTCTTTGTTCTTTGATAACGAGCTTAACCAGTTCGTTTTTCACTTTTAACGGCTGGTACTGTGTCACGCCGTGTAATGCATCTTGTGCTGCCCGAATCTTGCTGGCCAGGGCAAATTCCTTCAATCCTAATTGAAATATCTTAGCTGATATATGAAACTGCTTTAATGATATTAACTGCAATAGTTGCAAAATTTCCGGCCTTTTTAATGCCTCATCAACAATTTCTTCAAAGAGTCGGGTCAACTCCTTTTCTTCTAACCGAAGCTCTTCAAGAATTCCGATAATAACCCCCTGTTCTTCTGCAGCCAGTTCCAATATTTCTTCAAGCATAATAATTAATCTAACACGAGGGTGGATGTGGCCACTAGAGACACCTTCTTTATGATGGGGTAATTTAGGAGAGTTTTGATGGTCCAAGTTTTCTCTGGATATATCTTCCTTTTTAGCCCCGTACCCCTCATACCACTTTCTCAAGGTTGCAACCTCCTTTATATAATATTACTATATACTATGTTGTCAGCATAATATTGCTACTAAGATATAATATTATAAACATTGTAATATGTAAGGCTAAGAATCTAGTTCTATAGCAAGAGGAAATTTATAAATCGATTTTTATTATAAAGCTCATTTAAGGTAAGCGTATAGAACCCACTTTACACAAGGTGGGTTTTATATTGTCTAGAAGATACCTTACTAAAGTTAATACTTGCTTATTTAATTTGTAACTTCTTTCCGATAACTATCATGATATACGAAAAAGTGTTTATCGCTTTAAGCCAGGGAAAGGAGGTAAAAATGTCAAGAGTACCGCCCAGCTGCCCCAGCGGTTTCCAGGGAAGGTATACAGTAGTAAGCGGTGACACCATGTTCCTGATTTCCCAGCGGTTTGGTGTAAGTTTGCAGGCTTTAATTAATGCTAACCCCCATATTAGTAATCCCAATTTGATTTTCCCAGGCGATGTGCTTTGTGTTCCCGCTCCAGAAATTGTTTGTGATCTACAAGTGCTTACATTAAGGTTTTTAACAGAGGCCGGTCAACCTCTCCCTATAGTTGACGGGATTATCCAGCTTAATGCCCGTACTATTGTGAGGGCCACATTTAATCGACCGGTTTCCCGTGCCTTCTTTTTCCTTGAACCTACTGGCACTGAAACCTGCGAGCTAGCTCAGCTTATCGGTATTGATTGTCCCAGTTTTGTTACTGGTGTCGCTGAGATTCTTTGGGAGGTGCCATCAGGCACTCTTGGTCGAGTTTTTGTTGTGGCATGCCTCAATAGTTGCTGTGCAAAATCGGAAGAAATCCTCGTTGTTAGAAATAATTGAAAATCACGGACGTAAGTCCGTGATACATAGGAGTCATGCTCCTGCATATATTCTGTGTTGGCTGTCGTATCAGAATATATTAAATCAAAAAACCCAAACTCGTTACGAAAATCACTTCCACTAATCCATATAATGGGATATAATATAATTATTGTTAATACGCAGCAATATGTTATGGGCTGTGATATCAAAAGGATTCAAGTCAAACTTGAATCCTTAAATAATTTGCGTATAAGGCAGATGTAGAAACAAACATTGGTATCATTCATCAACATGGCACCAGTGGCAGGTCGAATAACCGATACTGACAAACAGGGGTTTGTCCTCCTGCCGGGCCTTCTCGAAGGCCTCCTCCCCCCAGGGGTGCCATTCCACCGGGTTGTAGGCGTGCTGCAGGAGATAGGGGCTCTTCTCCTTTATTAAACGGTTTGGCTTCCCTTTTTCCTTTTTCACGATTCATTCAACTCCCTTATTTATTCTCACGTTTATAGCTTAAGGCTATACTGTAGAACAACTCCTGACCTACCCTTAGTTTTACCAAAAAGGATCCTGCTGAGACCATTAAAAAGTAAATAACCACGGAGTTCATACCCGTGGTTATTTCGTTACTCATAATGCGTCCACATACTGATAACTTTTATGATATATTCTTCTTTATAAATCTGGTAGACAAACCGGTGTTGCCGGTTAATTCTTCTTGAGTATGCACCACTTAAATCTCCAACTAGCTTTTCAAAGGGTGGATACTCTTCATAGGGGTTATTTCGAATAGTTTCAAGGATACTTTTGATTTTTTCGGAAAAACCTGCATCGTACGCTCTGTGTTTATCCTTTAAGGCTTGTTTTGTATAGACGATTCTCCAAGGCCCACTACTCATCAGTATCCTCGATGCATTCTTCGAGAGGCGTGTTCAATCCTTTTACAATTTTTTCCCTCAAACCTGGTACTGAGCAAAGATATAGAGTTTCCTGAATTGACCTGTAGTCTTCCTCAGACAACATGATGACATTTCCGGTTTTACCGGTAATATACACAGGTTCATGAGTCGTAATTATTTCTTCAATCAATTTAAAGAAATTATTTCTAGCCGTTGTTGCATTTATAATTGACATTCAAATAACCCCCTAAAGATGCGTACATTATCCTGTACATATAGTATATGGCTATTATGTTCACCTGTCAACTTACTTATACAGCAGATTTTAAAAAATAGCGTATAAGGCAGATGAAGAAATAAGCATTGGTTCATTCATCAACATGGCACCAGTGACAGGTCGAATAACCTATACTGACAAAGACGGGTTTATCCTCCTGCCGGGCCTTCTCGAAGGCCTCCTCCCCCCAGGGGTGCCAGTCCACGGGGTTGTAGGCGTGCTGCAGGAGATAGGGGCTCTTCTCCTTTATTAAACGGTTTGGCTTTCCTTTTTTCTTTTTCACGTTCATTTAGCTCCTTTTCTTGAGTCATTGGGATGGTCGCTCGATCCTTCAGTATTGATTACATTATAATTTTCCATTAACGGATGTCTACTATTAGTATAATGGAGGAATCCGTCAAACAAAAGAAAATAGGAAATAAAATGATTGCCTGTAGTTTCGGAAACAAATATTCTTGTCAAGCTAGCATAACTGGAGGATAAACTGAAATTTAATAGAATTACCCAATAGTTAATCAATAATTCGGTTAATGGAATAACAGTTATTGTCAATAATGAGCAGCAGTAGGGCTTAAGACCACCCTATTTAAGAAAGGAGGCGGTTAGATGGAAAAGCGGGTAAATATCCTTATCTTTCTCATGCTGGCCCTGTTGGGCCTGAACATCTATCTTTTATTCCTGATTCGGAATGAGGCCCCGATTATTCACTGTAGTGGTAGCAGCAACTATTGGCAGATCCAGGAGCTGGCAGAAAAAATTGAGGAGTATCAAGAAAACAGGTGGGTTATGTCCAGAACCTTTAATCCCAACAACGAAGCATCCTCTCCCGATGCACTCCACATGGATCTGGAGTGGTCCTTTAGTGAAATTGAACAGACTGCCCCTGTATACCTCCTCTATCGGAGCAAAGAGGCCCCGGACTGGATAAAGGTCCCTGCTTCTCCAGGAGAAACTGGCCTCTTCCGGGCTTCCCTGGTCCTGTCATCCCAGTTGGAGTATGAGTATCAGATCCTGGCGGAAGGCTCTATCTTAAGGAACAGCGGTATAACGGTCCTCCCTCCCGAATATTACCGCCGGGAACCCTTGGAATTAAGAGTTTTTGAAACTGATGCTTCTGAAGCGTTGGTCCTGGGCTACCAGAGAATTCCCTTCCAGATCCACAAGCCTAAAAAGGCACAGGCCTGGCTCAGCAAGGACCGTGAGCTTCTTCAAACCCTAATCCTGGAGTTTGAGGATAGCAACGATTTGACCTATACCAGAATCTGGCCTCTTCAAGATGCCGACCAAATCCTTCTGGAATATGAGTTTTTTGATGGCCAAATTTACCGGGCCATCTTAATGCATGAACATGCTTTTGAAGAGGATCCTTATATAATTTGGACCTACCAAAGTGACGACATTGAACAGTACTGGGAGTATTTACAGTCATCCTTGAAGAGGTGACCCCCCTGCGGTGCATCTTGCGGGTCGATAGAAAGAAGAAGTTCTTAATATAAGGTCATTGAAAAGCATTAATTTGACCCCTGACACCTAATGTCAGAGACTGTGTGAAAATGAGGCGGCAGAAGTTAAAGGTCTAGTTTGTCAATAATGTGCAGTTAGGATAAGAAAAGGTTTTGCTTGCTACTCATGAATAACCTTGATGGGAATCCATTTAATGGTATATAATAAAAACAGCTAATGCTCAGAGTACATATAGGAAGGGAGGGTCTGGTTATGAAAGGATTAGAATCTTATGAAATCAAAAACCTGTTAACTGTTTTTGCAAATAATGATATCTTAGCAGTTTATTTGTTTGGCTCCCGTGTTGATGGTACATTTACATCTGCTAGTGATTACGATTTTGCCGTTTTGTTAAAAGAAGCTCCATCCTTTGAGGAGGCTTCATTATTGATGCTGGAAATTCAAGATAACTTGTCTAACATCTTATCTAGTGAAGTAGATGTTGTTAGATTAAATACAGCTACCATTGAGCAAAGGTTTTTAATAATTAGCCGTGGAACAGTAATTTACTCAGAAGATGATAATATCCGTACGGACTTTGAAGATATAGCAATTAGAGACTACTTAGATTTTAAACCTTTTCTAGATGCATACCGCAGGGATGTACGAGAAGCCATAAAAGAAGGTGAATTTTATGCTTTATTTTGAGTTAATTGAAGAGCGGTTGGACCAGATTAGAGTTTCGGTGAACAGGCTTGAAAAAATGAAGTTAATGGCTTTAGAAAAATTTCTTTCTGATCCTGACAACTTTGCAGTATCAGAACATCATTTAAGGACGTCATTAGAGGCTTTATTTGATATCAGCAGGCATATTATAGCAAAAAAAAGCCTGGGCAAGCCAGAAAACTACAAACAAGTTAGATATTTTAGGTCAGTAGAGAGTGTTAATGCCGGTTTTTAGTCAAAAAAAAAGGCATGGCCGGGTATCGCAACAGACTGGTTCATGGTTATGCAAAAGTTAGTGCGGAAGAAATTTACAACATTATTAAAACTAGACTAGATGATTTTGCTTAGTTTTCTGTTTATATTGTAAAATTTATAGAGGCTAACCAGAAAAACGTATAATATCTTCTTTGTTAAATTGAGTATAACTCTCAGCGGAAAATCATAGAGGGAAAGAGAGAGGATTTGCTTTCTTTCCTTTTTTAATGCGGATAAAGCAGATGGAGAAAAGTGGTATCATGTCCAGTATTCAATAGACCAGTTAAAAGTAGAGGATGAACCACTAGTAAGCGGGCGAATGGAATCTGATGATTGGAGTGCTTGGAATTTCATTTACATATCTGATTTGACAGAGAAATCATACTATCCTTTTAGAAGTATTGCTGAATAGCCCTACACATTCCCACGTTAGAAGTTGTGTGCAAGATGAGTCGTACAGTATGGAAACGGTGGTGTGATACTGTTTGGAAACAGGCATATTATTATGCGGTTTTTAAGCAAATTCAAATTTGCCATACCTGGTTAAAACGTATGAGCAAGTTAAGCCATAAATAAAGTAAGTTAACATATGAAGGAGGGTTGTCAAACTATCCTCTCGCATCTCTGGCATGATGTTCATGATAGTAGTAACTAAAGCCATGCCTACAAGCAACATAAAAGCTCCTAACCCTAATCCTTTCAACCAATAATAATCCTTTCCAGTGAATCTGATAAAATAGGCGAGTAGTACCCCTCCGCCTGCACCTACAAGAAAATGACTTATTAGTCCAACAAGAATCCCTGCGATGCTTCCCGTTTGGTGAGGTTCAAGAAAAATCTCCGCTGCAACGTCCATTGTAGTCATTTGGATTATGTCTAAAGCGAACAATGCTTGTTGTAAAGCAAGAATAACTAATGTTCCAATCAAGCCCGCAACTGTGCCAGCAGTAAAAGTGTCCCTCATGATTTAACCCTCCAGGAAGTATTGGATATATTGTTTGTCAAATTTTAAAGAATATGTATTCAATTCTTACAGTATTTTATGTCTAATCAAACAAGTTCATTAATTTTCCCCATCAATTGCATATGGCTCTCCCAGCAATAGAAGTGGCTCACTTTTATTTTAGCGTTTATGGACAGACCTTGGGTGCAGCAGAATCAGGGGTTTTTTGTTTTGATTCAACTGTATTATCATTCTTTAAAGTTGTGGCTCTGTTAGCATCTGCACCTTTGTCCCGTATTAATCTATATATAAAGGGAAAACTTAACTACAATCTATCATGAAAGGGGAAAAATCAAGTTGGTAGATATGTCTCTCTTTAAGATGTCAAAAGGCAAAGAACAGATAGATATCCAGGAAGCTTATAATATCTGGAATCTGGCCAGGGCCCGATATCAAAGCATAGAAACAGTTCTCTTATTAAGAAATTTTATTCATGACAGAGATTTTCACTTGATTGCAGGAAGGTTTATTATGCACTGGAGGAGAGTTCAAGATAAGTATGAAGCGGAAGCAAAAAAATTCTTCGTAAGCCTGCCGCAACGG
>PXDX01000080.1 GCA_003564915.1 candidate division WWE3 bacterium | reverse complement strand
GTTAAAAGAAATAAAATTTGGTGGGGAGGGTGGCCCTTCGCTTCGCTCAGTGCATCCAAAACCACTAAGCGCTTCTTCACCTTGTTCAGAATCGCTAAATGTATTGTAGGAGTCCCAGATCTCTACATTCAACACAAAATAAAAACAGCTGGCAAAAATGCCATCTTTTTCTGACTGGTGGGGTATTATGAATGATGTTGGGAATTTTTTTATGATTCCAGAATCTGCCAACCTTTTATGTTAGGTCGATTTTTATACTTTCCTGGTACCTCCCCTTCAAATTCAATTTCAAACCTTACTATGTCTTTAGTCCACTTAACTTCAAACCAAATATCTTCAATGTCCCCCAATTTGCATTTAGCGGAAAATCTTACTGCCGTGCCTTTTACAGGCGTTGGATAGTCTTTTTCTCTTACTTCCTTGGTTTCATCAATTCTTATGCGCCTTTCACCTGTGTATTCGTCTTTAACATAGCCAACTTCAATAAATTCTAATTCTTTGCTTAATTCAAATGCTTCCTCTTGAGATAAAACTATTCGATGTTCCATTATTTTATTGTATCAGATTGAAAAAAGGGACACGTGTCCTTGTCTGGTGGGGAGGGTGGGACTCGAACCCACATCGCCGGTTTTTCAGACCGGTGCCGTGACCATCTTGGCTACCGCCCCATATTACGCCTCATATTTTACCAGATTTTATACATTCTAAGACCTAAAAAGCTAAATAACCTTCTTTATGGCTTATACCCTTGAATTCCACAAATTTTAAAGACGCGTTATAATAAACAGGAAATTATGAAAAGAAAGCATATCTCGGAACTCAAAGACCATATTGGATCATTAGTAAAAATCGCGGGTTTTGTTGAAAGTATTCGCGATCAAGGTAAAATAAAGTTTTTGATTATCCGCGATATAACAGGAAAGATACAAGCGGTTGTAACAAAAGATTCGCCTGCATTTTCCAAGATATCCAACTTGAATTTGGAATCCGTTGTTTCAATCGAGGGTACCGTAAAAGAAGAACCTCAGGCTCCCAAAGGATACGAAATATCGGTTTCGGATTTGCACATACTTTCATTAGCGGCTCCCGAATTAGCCATTCCGGTAGTTCATGAGAAAGGTGGGAAAGAAGTGGATGTTTCAAAGCGGCTTGACTATCGTTGGATCGATCTGCGCCGACCCGAAAAACAGCGTATCTTTCAAGTTTGGACACATTTGGAAGAAGGTTTTAGAAGGTATTTCTTAAAAAACAATTATACGCAGCTTTATTCACCCTCTTTTATGAATGCTCCCAGTGAATCAGGATCTGAAGTGTTTGAAGTTCCGTATTTTGAGGAAAACGCCTTTTTGGCACAATCGCCGCAATTCTACAAGCAGATGGCCATGGCTTCGGGTTTGGAGAGAGTTTTTATGACCGGTCCCGTCTATCGTGCGGAGCCCTCTTTTACAACCCGACACCTAACTGAGTTTACGGGTTGGGATTTTGAAGTTTCATACATTGAATCCCATGAGGAGGTCATGGACATTTTGGAGCTTCTTATTATTAATGGTTTTGAAAGAGTGAAGAATCTAGTTCTTAACGATTTGGAAATTCCGTCGCAACCATTTCCCCGTCTGACAATGCCCGAAGTTAAGGAGAAGTTAAAATCCTTAGGAGTTGAAAGTGACAGGGAACACGATATTAATCCTGAAGAAGAGCGTAAGATCTGTGAGTTGGTCAAAAAGGACACGGGCCATGATTTCGTCTTTATTACGGATTGGCACAAAGAAGCCCGCCCTTTCTATCACATGCGTTATGAGGATGATCCTGAAACGACCAAAAGCTTTGACCTTCTTTATAAGGGTGTGGAAATCGTGACGGGAGCTCAGAGAGAGCACCGTCTTGAAGTGCTTAAATCGCAGGCTAGGGAGAAAGGAATATCCTTGGATTCCATTAAGGATTATTTAGAATTTTTCAGGTACGCCTGCCCCCCTCATGGAGGCGCGGGTATAGGTCCGGGAAGAATTGTTATGCAAATGTTGGATCTACCTTCGATTAAGGAAGCAACCTATCTTCCACGCGATGTTAAGCGCTTAGGACCCTAATTTTCATAACATGAACTTAAAGGAATTTTTAGTCGATCTGCTTTTATATCTTCTGATCTCTCTTGAAAACGTATTTAATCTGAATTTTCTGGCTAGAGCGGTTGGGATTACTCTTATTGCAGCATCTTTATTAACGGGGTTCTTAATACCGGTTCAGGGAAATACTTACGTTTTGGCAACTAACCCTCAATACGGATCTTCTTATTACAACAGAACTCCGCATATTCGATCTGAAACGTTTACTTTTCCCGAGATATCAGCCGCCTCTTACCTTGTTGCGGACTTACACAGCGGAAAGATACTTTATTCCGAAGGACTTGAACTTCCTTTAGCGCCGGCCTCAGTTACGAAGCTAATGACCGCATTGATAAGCCGGGAAATATATTCCGAAGACAATCTATTTATCGTTCCGGAGGAATGTTTAACTTTGGAAGGGAGAAATCTGCTATTAAATCCGGGAGAAATTCTAAGCTTTGAGGATCTTATACACGCCCTAATAATTAACTCTTCAAATGATACTGCTTGCATTCTTTCCAGGGGTCTGATCTCTAATCGTGATTTTGTTGGAAGAATGAATGAGAAAGCCTCCGCGATTGGTATGCAAAACACCAACTTTAGTAACGCCATAGGTTTTGATAGCTCTGATGGCTCTAACGTTTCTACGGCCTATGATTTGTATCTTTTGGCTTTAGCAGCAAGAAGGGATTCCTATATCCGAGAATTATATGGTAAATCCAGTTACACATTGACCTCCGGGGATTTTCCAAGGACTGTCCATTCAACTAATGAATTGTTGAGAGATATTCCCGGCACAAAGGGCATTAAAACCGGAACCACGCCACAGGCGGGGGAGGTCTTGGTCTACGAATACGAAGGTGAAGATCTAAATATCCTAATTGTTCTTATGGGAAGTTCTGAAAGATTTGAAGAGATACGTTCCATTTTGGATTGGGTAAAAAGATCTTATGTAAAGTTATAGATTTTTGCAATCTTTCCCGTACAAGAATTTTGACAAGTACTTTAGTTATTTGAATCGGTGCTTATATACTCACTCGCTAGAGCCGGATAGTAAATAGTGATAACTCCCTTCTCCTCTCCCACACCAGTGTAGTTGCCTTCGAAAACGTAAATAGGTTGCAGATAATCTTGGTCCTCAGTGTCGTCATAGTAAGCCAAGTAAATATCCGTTATTAAGATCTCTCTAACGTTAACGGGTTTGTATTCTTCAAAAATGCTTTTGTCGGAAGGACGCACTCTAGATATTGCTCCACGATGGCTGCTGACCTGCTCCCAAGCTACGCTAACAGGAATTATTGGATAAGTTGCACGTGACTCTGTTTCTATGGATCTGACATTGTAATAGATGTAAGGGCTTCTCAAAATTGGGTTTTCTCTAGGGGCTTCCGCAACATATATATAAATTAACCCCTCTTCGTGTTTAGGTCCCACTATTGGAAAATCTCTGATACTTCTAAAAAAGTCCACTCTTGCTATCTCGACTTCTCTATGAAAGGTGGTATAGCGGATTTCTCTTCCTCTAATAATACCTAGATTCACATTTTCACTACCGTCCTCGTATAAAGGATCAGAAAATCTTTCTATTGATCTAAGAATACTTTTTGCTTCTGATATCGCTTTTGTTCTACTGATTGATCCCGGTGTATATACATTGGCAATTGAGGTGATCGGTGTATTCTTTTCAAGGAAATAGGATCGTATATTGATGACCAGATCAGATCTTGTTGAAGGATCTACCCACCGATATTCATCTTCTTTGAAGCTGGTGGTCAAAGAAGCATCAGAAAATCCGAGCTTACCCGCATCATCTGATGCGCGCTTTCCGGCTTCGTATGAAAACAAGGGAGGTTTGTATCTATAGACCGTCATTCTATCCGGAATATCTCTGGGCAATCTTCCGTCCGTTGTCAGAAGGGTATACTTAGGATTGGAAGTTCCAAGAATATTTAATGATTCAAATCTAATTGGTTCCAGGATGCCAAAAGCTGGATTTGGTGGATTTCTTGGTGGAAAAAGAGACTTAAGAGCTTGTTTACTCATCGGAAGCATGACGTATGCCCCAAAAAGATACAGCAGCATTAGCCCAATTACTAAAGTAAAGGCTAATTTTGTGTTCTTGGCAGTTCTGGTCAGGCTCATATATACATGTATTATAATACAAAATTTGTGTGATAAAATCCCATCATGGCAGTAAGAGTAAGAATGGCTCCCAGTCCTACCGGAGAGTATCACATTGGCCACATTCGAACAGTTCTTTACAATTGGGCGTTTGCAAAGAAACACAAAGGTAAGTTCATTATACGTATAGAGGATACGGACAGAGAAAGATATGTCGAAGGTGCTGTGGAAAGAATTCTTGAAGTAATTAAGCTCTATGGTCTGGATTGGGACGAGGGTCCCTCTAAAGGTGGCGATTTTGGTCCATATATCCAATCCGAGCGTTTGGAGATCTATAAAGAACACGCGAATAAGCTAATTGAAAGCGGCGACGGCTATTATTGTTTTTGCACCAAGGGAAGACTCGATTCTTTACGTAGGTCGCAGAGAGAGTCGGGGGCGGCTATCACTAAGTACGATAAACATTGCTTGCGCCTGTCAAAAAAGGAAGTAAAAGCAAAATTGGAGTCCGAAACCCCTTATGTTATAAGATTGAACGTTCGTTCCGGTGAAGAGATCTCTTTTTATGATGAGGTTTATGGGGAGATAATAGTAAGATCCGAAGATATTGACGATCAGGTTCTTATAAAATCTGACGGATTTCCAACTTATCACATGGCAGTTGTAGTTGATGACCATCTAATGGAAATAAGCCATATATTAAGAGGAATGGATTGGATTCCAAGTACACCCAAACACATTCTTCTTTATAAAGCATTCGGATGGAATCCTCCTACGTACGCACATCTCCCTAACATAAAAGAATTGGGGGAGGGTAAAAAACTTTCTAAACGTTACGGATCAGTTTTCGCATTAGATTTTCTTCAGGAAGGGTATTTGGCAGACGCAGTGTTGAACTTTTTAATGTTTTTAGGATGGAATCCGGGAACGGAAAAGGAGATCTATTCACTCGAGGAATTTATTAATGACTTTTCCCTTGATAATGTGAACAAAACGGATCTGGTTTCCTTTGATCGGCAGAAGTTACTTTGGATGAACGGTTATTATATTAGAAATATGAGCTCGGCTGATTTGTTACAGAAAATAAAGGAATGGGCCGCTTATTTTTCAATCGATCTTGTCGGTACGGACTATCCCAATGAGTATAGTATTAAAGTGTTGGATCAGATCAAAGAGCGCATGCGTTTGCTTAAGGATTTTAATGATTTGGCTTCTTATTATTTTAAAATCCCCGACGTTCCGCCGGAACTTTTGACCAAATATACTAAAGGAAGAGCCCGTGCCATTTCAATTTTGAAAGATTTTAAAAGTCATTATGAGCAAATTTCTGATTGGGACAGCAATAATTTGGAAGTAAGATCAAGAGAATTATTGAAGGCGGAAGAATATTCTCCAAAAGAAGCTTTTATGACCTTGAGAGTTGCGGTTACCGGACAGGACGCGACACCCCCTCTATTTGATATTCTGGAATTGATAGGCAAAAAAGATACCATTGTTAGGTTGGATAAAGCAATTAAAAGCCTCTAATAGGGCAAATAGTCTATTCTTGATAGAATAATTACCATTGAAATTAAAGGCTTATTTGACTAGAATGGATATGTATTAGGATAAATTCGAAAGGAGAAAAATGGCAGAAACCAAGAACACGGATTCAAAAGATCCAAAAAAAGTTGCTTTAAAGTCGGCACTTTCACAAATAGAGAAAAATTTTGGTACCGGGGCAATAATGAAATTGGGAGATAGAGCCCACGAGAAGATAGATAGCATTCCCACAGGTTCTATTGCTCTGGACATTGCATTGGGTGTGGGAGGAGTTCCCAGAGGAAGGATAGTGGAGATATACGGACCCGAATCTTCAGGTAAGACCACGTTGGTCCAACATATCATTGCCGAGGCTCAGAAAGCCGGAGGTACAGCAGCCCTGATCGATGCGGAAAACGCTTTTGATCCGCTGTATGCACAGAAGACAGGAGTAAATGTGGAGGAACTGTTGGTGTCACAGCCGGATACGGGAGAGCAGGCTTTGGAAATTGCAGAAACCTTGATCAGATCAAATGCTCTTGACGTTATCGCAATAGATTCTGTAGCGGCATTGGTACCTCAGGCTGAGCTGGAGGGGGAGATCGGGGACTCTACGATCGCTCTTCAAGCCCGATTAATGAGCAAGGCTCTCAGAAGAATAACCTCAGCAGTAAATAAATCCCGTACAACCGTAATTTTTACCAACCAGCTTAGAATGAAGGTTGGGGTTATGTTCGGAAACCCCGAAACCACTTCAGGTGGAAGGGCATTACGTTTCTATGCCTCAGTCAGAATGGACATAAGACGGATTCAATCAATAAAAGAAGGGGATGATTTTCAGGGAAATAGGATGCGCGTGAAAGTAGTAAAGAACAAAGTAGCGCCTCCCTTTAGGACCGCGGAATTTGATATTCTTTTCAACGAAGGTATAAGTAAGGAGGGTAATTTATTGGATGTGGGAGCCGACTTCGACATTATTGAAAAAAGCGGTTCTTGGTACAGCTATAAAGATCAGAAACTGGGTCAAGGGAGAGTAAATTCGGTCGCAACTCTAAAAGAGAATGCTAAATTGAGAAAAGCCATTGAAGAGGATATAAAGGCAAAGGTTAAGAAAGATACCGAAATTCCTTTAGAGGTGGGGGGAGAGAAGGAAAAAGTTGAAGAAAAGAAAGCCCCGGAAAAATCATAATAACGGTTCGAATGATCTAATTACAGATAACGAACAAGAATTTTTGCAGGAGCAGACGCAGGAGCTGCATTCCCTATTAATTCGTTTCATTTCCCATAAGGACCGCAGTATAAGCGAGGTAAGAAATAGAGGGAGAAAGTATCTCGAGCAACAGGAGGGGTTGGAAAAAGCCGGATCCGAGGAACTTCTTGAGCGAGTAATAGACGCTTTGAAAGGGAGTGGTCTTTTGGATGATAAAAAATATGCCCGTACCTACATATTCGAGCAGAAAGAGAGGCGCATCCCTCGAGGTCCCCTTTATATTCGGAACTTTCTTTTTAAAAAAGGTATTCCAAAGGAGATCGTGGATCAATCTCTTCGAACAGATTACTCAAGGGAAGAGGAAACAGCGTTAATAATGAAAATAGCTGATATCAAAAAAAATCTTCCATATCGTAAAAAGATTAATTATCTTCTTCGGAGAGGATTCAACAAAAGCTTGGTCTATGAAAACATAATGGAATAGGCTTTAATCCTCCCGGTGAACCGTTTATACTTTTATTGACAGAAATACTTAAAACGTCTAGAATTTACATGTTAATGGGATTTTGGAATTTTGCTGATATTAAGATGATAAAAGTTAAAAATTGGCTATTAAAGAAAAATAAGTTAGATAAATATCGCTATTCGCATTAGTTATTCTGTGCAGATATTTTAATTCCGTAAAATCCCTCTTTGATTATTGAATTTAGCTTTCCGGTCTATTGCCGGAAGAATAGGAGTAATAATGTTATATGTAGTTGTTGCCGTTATGTCGGCTTTCATCATTGCTGGAGTTGTGTTTTTACTTAAAAACTCTGATGACAGCATTTCACCTGAGGAAAATGATTATCAAGATGATCGTGGGGCGGACACCGAAGAAAAGGTTTCGGTTCAAGAAAAAGAGGAAGATGTGGTTCAAGAGACGCCCATTTTGGATCCGGATGCTTTGCCGGACTTAGAAGATCATCAATTAATTAGAGAAGCCAAAAACAGGGCCAAGGAGATTCTACTTGACGCAAAGGATAAATCTTTGCAGCTTACAAATAAGGCTGTCGAAGAGGCTAACCAATTAAAAAATGAACTTGCTAGTTCAGAAAAGGAAATAGCTATCAAAGAGGCGCGGTTGGAGAGCAGACAAGAAGAACTGCAAGAGCGTGAAGATCAGCTTAGAGATTTAAGAAAGAAAATTCAACAGCAAAAAGAAGAGATCGAGACCCTTTACTCTGAACAAAAGAGAAAACTTCAGGAAGTTTCTTCTTTGACCCGTGATGAGGCCAGAGAAATCCTCTTAGATCGCTTTGATAAGGATCTGAAAGAGGAAAAAGGTAAAAGGATTCGTCAGATGGAGGAAAAGATCAAGATGAATGCG
>PXDX01000056.1 GCA_003564915.1 candidate division WWE3 bacterium | reverse complement strand
TTCCGTTTCGACAGCATAATCTGATATACAAAAATATCTAGATTCCTCAGCAGAAGTCGTATAATCGCCATGGTCTTGTCCAAAGTCGATTTCATTACATATACTTGGATCTTTGCTTCTTGCAGCTTTTTTAACAAAAGAATCATATCTATCATAACCAACTTCGTAAGAACGTCCACTTAAAGATTTAGTAATATAAATAACTGTAAAAAGTAGTCCTATAATCAAAGTTGAAACCACTAACATCTTTTTCATAGGTTAAGTATACATCAAAAAGTTCGCAACAGCGTTCATAATATCCCACCATTAAAGTTTTTTAAATACGCTTGTCAAAATAAAGAATAGAGATATCTCATTTGGACATGTTAGACATGTCGCAAAGAATCCTGTCTGGGCCAAACAAGTTAGATGAAGACCACGATATTTCTAGCACTTTATCAGACAACATTAAAATACATGAATTACTCGAAGTGATATAATTTGGACATGGCCACCAAAATTCCAGAATTACAGCAAAAAGTAAAAGATTTGTATGAGAGGAACGAATGGGATACGGAGCCAACATTGCTATTGGTCGCAATGCAGGAAGAACTAGGAGAGCTTTGTGCTAGATAGTTGGCTGAACATCCCGACTACAAAAAAGGGGACCACGACACTGGCTCCTTAATCGAAGAAGTCGGCGACTTGACTCACTTGATATTAGCTTTTTGTAATACTCAAAATATAGACTTTGAAAAAGCAGTAATGATTACCATTAAAAAAAGAAGTAAACAGAAATAGTCACTCACTTTAAAATTTACAACATTTCCTACACATACAAAGGATACTTCCCTTTCTTAAAAGAAGAAGTACTATTTATGAATTACATTCCGAATAATAAAATTAAATATGCTTACCTACGAAAAAACTTAATCACAGCACTAATCTCTTATTATCTTAATAGCTTTACCGTTAACTAAAGCATCGGCAACTTTCTCGTAAGCTGAGTAAAGGATCCTTTGATAAGTACTTTGTGAGGTATGCATTTTATCCGCAGCATCCTGTTGGGAAAGTCCGTTTATGTGACGTAATCTGTAAGCCTCCATCTCCTCCAAAGTAAGCTCAACTACTTGTAAATCACGTAAAGGGACTCCCCGCGGCTTAAAATAAGTTGTACGAGGATCAAACCTGACTTTTCTTTGTAACCTTGGCCTCGGCATATTGAATTACACCATATTACAACGGAGACGATCTTGCAAATCAAAGGTTATCTCATCAACACTGTTTTGATGATTTATTTATTCTTTTCCATGTCTTCAAGGGCTTTCTTCTCTTCCCTGATAATAGCTAGCTCCTCTTCCAAAGCTTTCTCTTCGGCTTCCAGCGCACTTAATTCATTCCTTCTTGAAGCAAATCTTGCGTAACCGTAGCCTCTTCCATAACCTCTACCGCGACCGCGGCCCCACATAGGAAAGAAATCCTCCGGACTGCAGTATCCATAACCTCTACCTGTTCCAGGGCCCCAACCCCAGGGACCTGTTCCATCAAATCTTGGCATATCTTCCACCTCCTTAAAAATAATTTGGTAATTTATATTATGAGTATATACCCAAAACAAAGATTCGTCAAGGTTTTTTCAAAAATCAACCGCTAGTGCGAATTGATTTTATGTAAAGATCCAATGTCCTCTTTCCTTTAAATTCATTTAGCTTAACTGAATAGACTATGTCGGCTTTTCCACCTACCTTAACCTCATCATACTTACTTTTAGAATTAAAATGGATTGCTTTAAAGCTTCCTTTACCATCACTGATTCTAAGGGAGACATGATCGTTATCTCTCCCAACAAACCTCAGATCTGCTATACACACACTCTCACTAAGGAACAGAGGGCGGCGGTTACCTTCTCCAAAAGGTTTCAGATTCTCAAGAAAATCAAACAGATCCCAATTGATCATTTCCATGGGGATCTGCGCATCAACGTCTAAAGTACGAACAAAGGTTTCTTCGTCAAAATGCTTCTCAAAAACCTCATACATTTTTTCCTTTAATAGAGGGATATTATTCTTTTCTACGGTAAAACCTGCCGCTGCAGGGTGTCCCCCCAAATTCACAAAAAGATCCTCAAATTGTCTTAAGATTTCAATGATGTTTATTCCGGGAATAGATCTTGCAGATCCCTTACCATAAGAGTTGGAAGTGCTTATCACGATGGAAGGCCTGTGATGCTCTTTTACCATCCTGGATGCCACCAAGCCGATAATGCCCTCATGATAATCATCGCTGGATAGAAAGATTAGGTTCGGGGGATCTTCGGATAATTCCGAAAGTCTGTACATTTTAAGAGTTTGTTCCCGCCTTCGAGAATTTATCATGTCAAGTTCACACGCTATCTCCAATCTGCGGGTAGGATCACCACATGTAAAAAGATCGACTGCCTGTGAGGCATCGTCTAATCGACCCGCAGCATTTATTCTAGGACCTAAGACCCATCCCAGTTCATAGGTACCAATCTTCTTCCCCGACAATCCGGATATCTTCATTAATTCCCTTAAGCCATCAGGAGGGTTATGATTAATAATCTTCAGCCCCTCTCTAACTATACTCCGACTCATTCCAAATAAAGGATGAACATCGGTAACGGTCGCCAAAGCTGCCAGGGATATTGAAGATTGGTCTGCAGATCCCAAAATCTGAGCCAAGATCCAGGCAATACTTGCCCCAACAACATCATCTGACCAAACAATAAGATCGGCATTAGGTAGATCTACTGGTTTCTGATGGTGATCGGTAATAATTAAATCGTGACCTAGTTCCTTTATGTAGGCGGCTTCATCAACGGATGTAATACCGCTATCCACCGAAATTATTAAAGTTTTTGGATTCTCTCCAAGTACTCCTCTTATCTTGGATAAGGCCGAATCGATAGAAGGACAAGACAAACCGTAACCGTGTTCAAAACGATCCGGAACAAAGTAGAACGTCCTTTCATTTCCCAATTCATTGGTGAGAAAATTGTACAAAATTGCAGTCGCACAAACTCCATCAGCGTCATAATCTCCCATAATAAGAATGGGCGTCTTTTCCTTGACGGCTTTATTAACCATCTCCCGGGCCTTCTTAAGAGAATCCTTAAAATCGTTAGTAAAGAAAAGTAAATTTTTTAGCGGGTTATCAGCTCGAAAAAAACTGCTCTTGTCTTCTTCCTCAATAATACCCCTCTTATCTAAGATAAGATTCTTCAATTCGGCGAGAGTTTGCGCCTCACCATATATATTCCACTTGGTTTCCATTTCCATTTCAGTTTATCAAAACCTAATGTACAAATAACGTTCGGGATAAAAATTAACCTTTAAAAATTCGAGAAAAGCCAGTAAGTCACAAGATGGATCAGAGTGATTATAAAAGATACCAGAAAAACAGAATATAATCCTGCAAAATTTAAGGCCGCCCCTAAAATACTAATAATAGCCAAACCAGCCAATCCAATATCCCATTCAGTCTTAAGATATCGATAAGATTTGAAAGATGCTAAATTTTCAGGGATTTCCTTTTTCAGGCTCTTTACGTAATTTAGAGAAACAATTCCTAATCGAGAAAGGAATAAAAGCGACATTACAAATAAAACTCCTATAACGAGAAGACCTATTGTAATAGAAAATGTCTTAAGGGATAAAGCAAGTAGAGTAGTAAAAAACAAGAAAAAGAAGCTCGACCTAAGAAATCTCTTGTTTACAATAATACCCAACAGTACAAAAATTGCGGTGAAAAAAGCTACCGCAGAAATCAAAATATAAGCCAGAATATTTGAATCCAACAAAGGGTCTGCACTGACGGTATCCCCTATCTCCAAATCTAAGGGCAATATACCGGAATTGATCTTAGTCGTCAGTACATGTGCTGAATCTTCAGTCAGACTTCCTTGAATGACCGGGTTTACCGGCCCTTCCGACTCCACCAATTCCTGAGAGATTACAGGTAAAGCAAATGGTGTGGAAGACTCATCAATAAAAATACCGATCGGAAGATCGATATTATTCTGCATTATTATATTAAATTTCTCATGTCCTTCTGTAGAAAGGATCAATTGAACATCTGCTCCGCCCCTGATGGCACCCAAAACATCCCTGCCCGTAAGATCTGTGTCCTCCCAAAGATCCCTATTAAGAAAATAATGCTCAATATTCTCTTCATCCCAATGAACATCCTCTTTTAATTGGCGAAAGTACAACAAACCTCTATTGGCCAGAAAAGGCGCTAGATCCAAATTAACCTCTTCTTCAGAATATTGAACCACAATCAAATTTTCACCTAAAGTACTACGCTTCCTAACAGTGTATTCTGTGTAACCCAAACCCGCCATCCTACGTGAAATAATTTCAATAGCATCATCCACATCTTCTTGAATATAACCCTCTTCAAAAAGAAGGCTTAAGCTTTGTCCTCCGGATAGATCCATTCCCAAGAAAAAGTCATTTCTAGGTGGAAAAAGTCCAATAAATGGTACGTTTAGCTGGTAACCGGGATAATTACCGTCAATAGATAAACCTAGTAAATCAAATTCTAAATGAAAGGGAGGTACCGCCAATACAAGAACCAAAAGAAAAACCAGGAACAGTAGAACAATCTTATATTTTTTATTTAGAGTCTTTTTAAAATGAACTAAAATTTTCTTCATCTCCAATCAACATGGTTCTGCCTTGGGAGAGTATCCGGTTCACGAACTGATCATTTATACGCTTTCTGTGATTGAATTCTTCCAAGGTCATGACAGAATAATTAATTTCCCTTCCAAGATCCGACTCGGCTTTCACAACGAGAGTCTTTAAGAAACTCATTTCAGGCTTTCCCACAACAAAAAGATCCACATCCAAAACGGTTGCCTTCCGGCCCCTTAAGAACGGTAATGCCAACATAGCATACTTGATATCCCCTAGTTGCTTGGCATTCTCGATAATATCCGCTCCTAAACCATCATCCTTTGAAACCATAGATAAAAGTTCCGAATAATAGACGTGATCAGGATTTACCCGATAATAAAGCCTGTTGCTACTCTGACGCTTAGCCAAAAGGCCTATCTTTTCCAGACGTTTCAGCTCTCTACGTACCGCGTTTATCTCTGCGCCAACAGCGCGAACTATAGCTCTAACGTGATACTGTTCATGGGCACGGGGAAGCATATGCTTTAAAATATTTATACGAACCTCCGAGATAAATAGCTTATCCAACATTTTTAATCTCCCGGGCAGAAACTTTAATACTTAACTTGCGACCCGTTCCTTGAGGGAACAACACTTACCCAAATCTTACCCCTGTTAAACTCCACTTCCTCGCCTTCTAAGGTATAAAACAAGGTTCTGGAGTCCCTGTCCTCTTTTACCCAGGTTACTTCCTGTACCGTTCCGTCCATAAAAACCAAACCGTCTCCACTACCTATCAGCTCATAAGCTAACCGATTGGCATCATCATTAGCAATAGGGCTTTCGTACGCGAGCTGAACTATTACTGTCTTAACCCTGACTTGTTCTCCGGACACTTCATCAATGGTAGGAATTGGGTCTCCATTCGAGCTATAACCCGTAAATCTCAAATAATCGTTCTGAGCGGAATCGTATTTAAATATAGCCGAATAATCACCTTGATACCAAAAATCAATTGAGATCTGATCTACCTGATCCCCCGTTACCGGCGAGTCCTCCTTGAACAACCAGGTCCTAAAGTCCCTGCGTCCTTGCCAACC
This sequence comes from candidate division WWE3 bacterium, assembly GCA_003564915.1. Classification (GTDB taxonomy): domain Bacteria; phylum Patescibacteriota; class WWE3; order UBA101185; family UBA10185; genus T3SED10-354. The sequence goes on along the minus strand of PXDX01000056.1, from coordinate 24,078 downwards.
CAATTCATCTCCCCTCTCTCTAAGATAGACCCCGTTCACATAAGCCGTGTGCTCCGAAGCCACGCCCGGCTTACTCTCTCGCCAAAAATCCGCCCCACCTCTATTCAGACTACGCACCGGCCAAGTTTCTATAGCTTCCAAAGCCTGAGGTGACCACCCGATATGCATAATCATGGCATCTCCCAGTTCTTTAACCAATACCAAATAGTAATCTCGAGCACTTCTGATAGGGCCAATTTTTTCAGGTGTTCTGGAAAGGAAAAATGGTATGTATCTGGTAATACCTCCTTCCGCAACTATTTCATAAACAATATCCGCATCGGCCAATCCTGCCTGGGGTCTGGCGTCAATATGATTATTCATCATTACCGACAGAGGTCTTTCGTTTATCGGACCTGCTTCTTCTCGGGAATAGATAACTCCGGTAATTGGATTTTCCAAAAGCATTTTGCCTTTCACTAGCTCGTCAGAATCAGAAAAAGGTTTAAAAAAATTCCTATGCCCTCCAAATCCAAATAAATAAACCAAGGTTAAAGATATTATCCCCGCAACAACTACTCCCAAAATAATTTGTAAAGGCGGAATCTTTTCTTTTGACTGAAACTTTTTGAACATAATCTTTGGTTTACTTTCTGAGGAAGCCTCTTCTTCGCCTAAGAAAGAAAGGTTATCAGGATCCTGAGTATCCTCAATAGGTGTTTTATCCATACCACCATTATACCAAATACTAAAATGAGTAAAATCTTTGTCTAAAGTCGAAGTTCTGCGTCTATAAAATCATCGATATTACCATCCAACACTGAGTCAGGATTAGTACTCTCCACATCAGTTCTCAGGTCCTTAACCAATTTATAAGGATGTAAAACGTAATTTCTGATTTGATTTCCCCAGCCCGGCTTTTTATACTCACCTTTCAATTTCTGTTTTTCGCTATCAATCTTTTTTTGCTTTAGATCGTAAAGTTTAGATCTTAAAACAGCCATGGCTTTTTTGCGGTTTTGGCTTTGACTTCTTTCGGATTGATTTTCAACCACTATACCGGTGGGAATGTGCTTTATACGTACGGCCGTAGAGACCTTATTGACATTCTGGCCGCCATGTCCTCCGGCACGAAAAGCTTCAAAATCTATATCCTCATCCCTTATCTCCACTTCCTCAGCATCTTCAATGACAGGAAGGACTTCGACCAATGCGAATGAGGTCTGTCTTAGATTATCTGCATTAAAAGGAGATTGCCGAACCAAGCGATGAACCCCGGATTCATTCTTCAGGAAACCGTATGCGTACTTCCCTTTAATCTCCAGGACAGTACTTTTTATTCCTGCTTCTTCCCCAGGGGTAGACTCGATAGCCTCAACCTTCCATCCTTTCCTCTCGGCATAACGTACATACATTCTCAAAAGCATGTCCGCCCAATCCATTGCCTCCGTTCCGCCCTGACCCGCGTGAATGGATAGAAAAGCATCATCCTCATCATGTGGGTCGGAAAGAAAAAGCTTTTTTTCCACTTTATCAGCAAATTCTTCAAATTTTTCAACCTCCTCTTCCTCAAGAAGTAACTCCAGTATTGCAAAATCCTCCAAATCTCTTTTTAGATCGGCCAAGTCCTGTGATACCTTTTGCCCACGCTCCCAATCATCCCATAGACCGGGTGTTTCAAGTTCTTCCTGAAGTTTCTTAATTTTCTCTTCTTTTTCTTCAACATAGAATTGTTTTCTTAGATTCTCCAATCTATTCCAATGTTCTTCCATAACTGCTGTATCCATGACTAGAGTTTATCACGTAATCTTAAGAATGATATGGTTGATAACCTGGACAACAAGGACTAAGTTAAAACTTCAAAACCTAAAAACTAGAATATTTCCTCCGTGAGTTCTATGGAATCTCCAGGAACAACCTCTTTGGACAATATCTTTTCGGCCAAATAAGTCTGCACTCTATCCTCTATGACTCTTTTTAAAGGTCTGGCACCCCATTCAGGATCATATCCTTCTTTTACCAAACGCTCCAATAAGCTATCCGAAAAAGTAAGTGTTATATCTTTTTCTCGGGCCAGTTTTTCAACGGATGAAAGAAGGTTTCGGGCTATTTTTTCCACATCTTCAGGAGAAAGAGGATTGAATACTATCAATCCTGAAAATCTATTCAAAAACTCGGGAGCATAGTGGGAACGTACCTCGTGCAGAACAGCTTCCTCCATCTCATTAAAAGTTCCGCCTCTTTTTGCGACAGCCTGGATTTCCCTGGTTCCTACGTTACTGGTGGCAATTATGATCGTATTGGAAAAATTTACCGTCATACCGGAAGAATCCGTTAACCTCCCGTCATCCAAAACTTGCAGGAAAGTAAGAAGTATTTCCGAGTGAGCCTTTTCTATCTCATCTAAAAGAACTACGGAGAAGGGATTTGCTCTGATAGCCTCCGTCAAAAGTCCCTTACCACCTTCATTAGGACTGCCCAATAGCCTGTTTATACTGTCAGGGTGCTGATATTCACTCATGTCAAGTCGGATCATCTTATCCTCGGCGCCAAAGTAAACATCTGCCAGAGTTTTAGCGGTTTCTGTCTTTCCAACTCCCGTAGAACCAACAAAAAGAAAACTTGCCATCGGTTTATCCTCATCTCTTATTCCAACTCTCGCTCTCTTCAGAGCTGAGGAAACTTGCTTCACTGCATGGCTTTGACCTATTACCCTTTCTTTCATAATATTCTCCAAATTCAGTAACTTTTCTGAATCCTCTTCAGAAATTGACGTTACCGGCACATGAGTAACATTAGATAGCACTTCTGAAACAAGATCAGAGTTAACTACACGAGAATCTTTAGACACACTCTGCACGCAACGATTCAACATATCAACGGCTTTATCGGGAAATACTCTCTCAAACAACAGCTTATCCGACAAACGAACGATCCTTTTTATAGCCGGAAGCGTAACTAAAGCATAACCGTCCCTTTCAATATTTAGTGTGAGGTGCTTAAGTATTTCCTCGGTCTCATCAAGAGTAGAAGGCTCTATATCAATGACATTAAAGAGACGTGCAAAAGCTCCGTTAGGTTCTATGTATTTTCGATAAGTGTTCCTGTTGGTAGCAGCTAATACTTGAATTTTGCCTGTTGTAAGATATGGTTCTAAAATAGAATATGCGCTGGCAATATCAGAAGCTTCCCCGGAGATACTGGAAACCAGATTATGAATTTCGTCAAAAAACAAGATTATATCTCCCGAACCATGCACATCGTCCATGATCTTCTTAAAATTCTCCGCTAACTCTCCCGGGGATCTGGCGCCTGAAACCAAACGTCCCGCTTCTACGCTAACTATACGTTTATTTTGTATCCTTTCGTACTCGGTCCCCTCAACAACGGACTTTGCTATTCCTTTTACAATGGAGGTTTTCCCACTTCCGGGTTGACCAACTATTAAGACATTTACTTTTTCAGAGCCGGAAAGGATATCGGCAATCTGCTCAATCTCCTTTTGATGCGCAATAATTCCTCTAATCAAGCCTTTTTTGGCTAATTTTGTATAATCAGTTGACACGGCATCCAGATTAGGCGTAACCCTTCCGGTCATACCACGACCAAATCCTCCCAAGCGATCAAGATGATAATCTTCCTGCCAAAAGAATATTTGTGAGAGCCGTTCTCTTTCATCTACAATCCATATCAATCCCTCTTTTATGATATCCATGGAGCTTCCAAATGACATTAAAATGCGATCAATATCATGGACAGAATTCAGTAGAGCATAAAAGACGTGTTCGATCTCCACGTACCTGCAATCATGTTCCTTTGCAACATCGAAGGATTTACGTAAGATCTTCCATATTTCAAAATCCGTTGAATTTTCAATGGTTTCTTTAAAATCCGGCTTATCTAACTCAACTTTTTGCAGGAGAAAGGATACATCATAGTTTGTTAAAAAGGGACTAAGAGATCCGGTACTTTTGGTCTTCTCTAAAAGGTCAAAACACTGCGGTCTTACTGCTGAGAGATATTCTTCGGGCTTGGATTCAGAGATCCTTTTTCGGGGGAGATTTGAAGTAAGAGAAACCCTCAACAAATAAACAACCAAAAAGATAAAAAATGCATAGCCCCGTAGATAGTAAATAAGAACAAAAGGAACAAGATACCATGCCACAGGAGCTGTATACATTAGAACAATTAAGATAATTAAAAGAATGGAACCTAGAACAATTTGAAAAATTCTAATCACAAAGCCGATTATTCTTCCCGCAATAGTATAATCTCCAAAAAAAGGTACAAAAAGAAGGCGGATACTTAAAGTAAATCCCACTTCGTGATTGGTCAGAATTAGAACCCTTCTTAGAACCGTCCAAATTCTTCTGGGCGCTTTTAAGGACCACCAGAAGAAAGGCTCGATAAGACGGTAAGGCAGTTTATCCATGAATTAAGAATATCAGGGGCGAGGGGGGTTGACAAATCTTTTTAACAATTTACCTAAGGCGTAACCTGAAGGAACGTAAAAGAAAAAAAGAAGAAAAACGGGCGAGGTTATGAACATTAAAACATATCCTAGATAGGGAAATGAAAAAATCACTTTTCCAATTACGTTTTTTGTACTAACAGGCATTGGATCCCTATCCTCGTTGAAATCACCCTTAGTGTAAAAAAGATGTTCCTTTCCCAATAGATCTTTTTTTACGATCCTGTGCGTAATCAATACATCCTTTCTAGCTTCATACGTGATTACGTCTCCAACCGAAAGGTCGTCCTTGCTTTCCACAATCACAATGGTACCCTGAGGAATTGCAGGTTCCATAGAACCCGTGGTAACAAGATAGAAATTATAGTTCTTGAACATAAGAAAACCAGCAATAATACTTACCAAGGCAATTAGTAAAAGGAGTAAGATTTTTCTTTTATTCATAGCTTTTTGGGATGGGGCCGGCCAAATCAGACCGGCCCATCCTTTGATCAATATTTCTTTTACAGACCTAGAGCACTGAACTCAAAATCAAACACGATACTGGAACCTTGTTTTGCAGGAGAAATATTCATCGTGAAGAAGCGGAGAACAAAAGATCTGGTTTCACCTTGAGACAAAACCCCCAAATCAAATCCTTGTGTCTTCCACTTAACTATCGATCTTGCTCCGTAAGAATTCGTAAGTTCCTCTTCCTGTGCTATCCCATCCCCATTTGTATCTTCCCAGTCAAATAACTCAACATATATTATCTGTCTTAATTCTTCGGGATCGTTTGCGGTCAGATAATCAGCGTATGAACTCAATTGCAGATCTCCCGATGCATTGTTATATACCTCAACATAATAATTTTCGAACCATTCAGGAGTTATGTTCGCAAAGACAGGCCCCTGCTTGTGATCCACCAGATTGGAAGGATCGGTACCCCCTCCGATCACATCCAATAATTTTATATCCGAGCTAGCAACTGAAAGAGTTGTTCCCGTAAATTTTGCCTTATCCGTAAAAGTTGCAAATGTTACACCTAGCGTCAATAGAATTAAAAGTACTAGAGATCCGTAAATATAAAAACGTTTTTTCAAGTTTTTCACCTCCTTTCATTGTTAAAACTTAATAATCCACCTTTCTTAAAGCTGTAGTGCCCATCGGATGTAACGATCACGTGATCCAAAAAGTTTATCCCGATCTGTACCGCGGTCAACGCCAGCCTCTCGGTGAAAAGACGATCTTCATTGCTCGGCTCAAGGCCCCCGGAGGGATGGTTATGGGCAATTATGATGGATGAGGCGTTATTTAATAGAGCTGTACGCAAAACCTCCCGAGAATCCGAAAGAGCTTGACTTAATGTTCCAACCGATATTAAATTGATCTTTATCAGCTTGTTCCTTAGATCCAAGCTCAGTAGATAAAGACATTCTTTTTCTTTTCCTAGGATACGGGGGCGTATCAAATCGTAAACAGTCAATGGAGTATCTATCTCGGGCCGATCAAGCTCCTCCGGGGCGAAACATCTTGCTGCTAATTCGCCTACCGCACAAATACTAGCTGCCTTTGCTACTCCCAAATATCTGATCGATATAAGATAATTTAAATCAGCAAACAAAAGCTTACGTAAACTCCCAAACTCCTTCAACAACTTGGTCGAAAGTTCAATTACTCCTGCGGTTGTCCCACCTGATCTCAAAATAATTGCCAACAACTCGGAATCAGACAAAGAAGATGCTCCAAATTTTTGCAACCTTTCCCTGGGTCTTTCCCTGAAAGGCATTTCCTTAACGGATGACGACATAACACCATTCTAGGTTATTGCAACGTGTATTATAATGGGGTATATTCTATGAAAATTAGATGTACCAAACCACCGGCGAACAAATTAAAAAGATCCGTGATAAAAAAGGAATGTCGCAGGAAAGATTTGGAGAAAAGATCGGGGTATCCGGAAAAACTATTTCCGCATACGAAACCGGTAAAGTAATTCCACCAATAAAGATTTTAGAAAAGATAACCGCCGTTTATGGGACTTATATTCAAATTCCGGATCTAAAGGATAAAGAAACCATTTTAGAGACACTATTGCTGATAAGAAATAAGATCATGGAAGTGGAAAACAGACTCAAAACTTAACACATTTGAAGCTTCCGTCACTCAAAGATGGTCTCTATCTCTTGGAGTATTGCGGAGCTTTTCGGGCTTTTCTTAACCAATATTTCTTTCTCTCTACCATTCTAGGATCTCGCGTAAGCATGCCGGCTCTTCTTAGAACAACTGCGTAATCCTCATTAAAATTGGCCAAAGCCCAAGAAATCCCATGGATGACAGCGTCCAGTTGCGCCGATATACCCGACCCCTTTACTTTAATACTAAAATCAAAATGATCTCTAGGTTTTTTTATCTCCAAAAGATTGAAAGGCTTCTTCCAACTCTGCACTTCATATGGCAGGTCAGAAAAATATTCCTCTATGGGAACTTCATTAACGATAATATTTCCGGGCTTATCGTACATGAACACGCTTGCAACGGCTGTCTTCCTTCTTCCTGTACCTGTAGTTAGATTTGCTTTTTTAGGCATTCTATTCGGCCTCCTTTCCTTTAAGCTGAGCTTCGTGCTTGTGCTCCGAACCCGGATAAACATATAAATTCTGCATTCTCTTCTTTAAAAGCTTGTTTTGCGGCAGCATTCTCTTTACAGCCTTCTCTATAACTTTGGTCGGATCTTTTTCCATCATCTGCTTTAAACTCAAGGATCTTATACCTCCGGGATAACCGGTGTGCCGGAAATACTTCTTAGTATCCATTTTATCTCCGGTAACATCAATCTCGGAAGCGTTGATAACCACTACCTTATCCCCTACATTAACGTGGGGTGTAAAATCCACTTTATGCTTTCCTATTAGCTTTTTAGCAACATCAGAGGCAAAATAACCCAGTACCTTACCCTTTGCGTCAAGTAGATGCCAATCGGGCTCTCTACTGTTTTCCGTTGCCATATAAGTACGATTGCTTATTTTCATAAATTACTTTCCCTCTACAAAAGATATTCTAACTAAAGGGGAGTTATCTCCTTTTCTCTCCCCTATTCGGGTGATTCTTGTATATCCGCCTGAGCGATCCGTATACTTTGGGGCTATTTCCCTCAAGAGTTTTGCCACCGACTCATCGGTTGTTAACCTGGATTTTAGATACTTTACCTTTGCGTAATCGTTTCTGTTCCCTCTTTTCGCATGAGTAACGAGTTTTTCAACATAAGGACGTACATATTTTGCTTTCGCCAATGAAGTAACTATCGAACCCTCCTCTATAAGAGAGGTCGCCAGATTGCGCCTGAGTGCTCTTCTGTGGGGAGTGTCCCTCCCCAATTTCTTACCCTTCATGCGATGGCGCATGTTCTTAAGACAATCCTTCCTTTTCTAACAAATCGGTAATTTCCTCAATTGATTTTTGACCAACGTTCTTTATGTCAAGCAAATCTTCTTCCGATTTATCTGCCAAATCCTGAAGATGGTTGATGTCCGCCTTTTTTAAAGCATTAATGGTTCTGGTTGGAAGAGGTAGATCATCTATGGAAACCTTTTCTTTTACCAAGCCCTCAATTTCTTCTACTTTCTCCAGACCTTCTTGAGAGATCCCCTCAACCTCGTCCCAAAGAATCAATCTCTCAAAAAAGGATTTAATCAAACGTGATCCTTCCAAAACCGCTTCTCTAGGAGAAACCGCGCCATTCGTTTCAACGGTAAGGTTCAATCTATCCAGATCAATTGATTTACCAAATCTAGTGGGCTGAACCGAATAAGAAACATTGAGTATGGGAGTGTATAGAGCATCCAAAATTATCACTCCGCTCTTGCTGCTTTCCCTCTCCTCCGAAGGAGAAAATCCGTATCCTTTCTCTACCATAAGATCCATCTGAAGCGCGACTCCTTTCTTGGTTATTGTAGCTATAGGAGCATCCTTATTTACTATTTCCAGATCTGCAGGACACTCAATATCACTTGCAGTTATCAAACCTTCTTTGGAGATATCCAAAGTAGCTATAACCGGATCCGCAGAATAGCTTTTTAGACAAATATCCTTCAAATTCAAGGTTATCTCGACTACATCTTCCTTTACACCTTCAATTGTAGAAAACTGATGGCTTACTCCTTTGATCGTGACCTGAGTTATAGCTGCACCCTCAACGGATGTCATAAGAACCCGTCTTAATACACTTCCCATGGTATGCCCATATCCTCTAGGAAGAGGTTCAAACGTATATTCTCCTTTATGGGCAGATTCCTCTACGGTCTTTATCTTTAAATCGATTGGTTTTATCATATTCAAAATCCTTTCTTTATTATCTGGAATAAAAATCTATAATTTGCTGTATCTCATAGTTTTCGTTAAAATCTTCCAACGTTGGGTAACGTAAAAGCTCGATCTGGCGCTCTTTCACATTAGCCTTTAACCACTCAGGCAGGATAAATCCTTCTCGTAAGTGAACTTTTGAAAAATCAACCGGTTCAATTATATCTTCGGGTTGAACCCTATAAGAAGGGGTTAGTACTATCTTATCATTTACTTTAAAAACTCCGGCTCTTATCAACTGTCTCGCTTGCGGCCTGGAAACTGCTAATCCACTTCTATAGACTAAATTATCCAAACGTGATTCAAGTATTGCAAATAGGTTTTCTGCGGAGACGCCGCCGGACTTTAGAGCTTCCGAAACGTAACGCTTCAACTGACGTTCCAAAATACCGTAAATATACTTGGCTTTTTGTTTCTCCCTCATCTGATCCCCATACTCAGATCTTCTTGTTCTTCGATTGCCGTGTTGACCGGGCGCATAAGAACGTTTCTCAATAGCACATTTATCACTGAAGCATCGGGTTCCTTTTAGATATAGTTTTACTCCGGATCTTCTACAAAGCCTGCATTTCGGTCCTGTAATTCTAGCCATATTTAAACCCTTCTCTCTTTCTTTGGTCTGCAACCGTTATGAGGTATTGGGGTGACATCCGAAATTGATACAATCTTCAAACCCGCGCTCTTGAGCGACTTAATGGCGGAAATTCTTCCGTAACCAGGACCCTTAACCACAACGGCAACTTCCTCCATACCCGCATCCAAAGCTTTTTTGGCTGTTTCTTCGGCAGCAGTGGAAGCTGCATAAGGTGTTGATTTCCTTGAACCTTTAAAACCGGAGGCGCCGGCGCTGCCGGTAAATAAGGTGTTGCCTTCGGCATCGGTTATAGTAACTAAAGTATTGTTGAATCCCGCCGAAATATAGGCTCTTCCGGATTTCGGCACACCTCCAGAAGCTTTCTTTCTAGGCTTGCTTTTTTTCTTTATCTTTGTCTTTATTGCCATAACTAATGTATTTAATAACTAAAAAATTCAAAATTACGCTCTTACTATGTTTTAGTAAGTTTTCTCTTTAATCCTCCTACGGTTTTCTTCTTACCCTTTCGTGTACGGGCATTCCGACTGGTACGCTGCCCTCTCACGGGAAGCCCTACTTTATGCCTAATACCTCTATAACTATCAATATCCTGAAGTCGTTTTATGTTCTGTCTGACCATCCTGTTCAACTCTCCCTCAACCGGAATTTCCATATCCAGAATAGTCTTATTCAAGGAGGCAAGTGCTTTTTCATCTAGATCTCTAACCCTTGTCTCCGGATCAATATCGGCTTTATCCAGAACTTCCAAAGCTAAAGAATCTCCTATCCCCTTAACGTAAGTAAGAGATATTTTTACCTTTTTATCATCAGGTATTTCTACACCAACTACACGTGCCATACACTATCCTTGCCTTTGATTATGTCTAGGATTCCTTTCACAATAGACATACAAAACCCTGTTTCTTCTTATGATTCTGCAATCTTTGCATCTTTTTTTTACCGATGGTCTTACTTTCATTTTTCTCCTTATTATTTAGCTCTATATCTGTAGGTTATTCTGCCTCTCTCCAGATCATGCGGGGAGAATTCTACTTTAACCCTATCTCCAGGCAGTATTCTGATCCTAAATTTTCTTATTTTCCCCGAAATTGTGCCTAGGGCTTCCTCCTCCGTATCCTCTAGTTTTAACCTAAACATTCCTCCAGTCAATGCCTTGGTAACTACAGCGTCTTTTTCTACTATATCCTTACTCATGTTTCAATAACAGGGTAGATACTAACAAATCCCGCGTATCTGGTCAACTTAATTTACTTAAAATTCGGTGAAAACCACAGGATCTCCCGATGTCACACCTACCGTATGTTCAAAAACAGCCGATAGTTTTCCATCAGCGTTCACAACGGTCCAATCGTCCTCAAGTATAGCAATATCTGAACTATCTACAGAGTATATCACTTCAATAGCTAAAGTCATTCCTTCCTTTAAGAACGGGCCTGTTCCGAGAGAGCCGTAACACGGTATTTGAGGAGCCTCGTGAATTTCTTTCCCTACACCATGGCCAACAAGGTCCCTAGAAACATGATAACCCCTTTTCTCTATCTTGGACTGAATCGCATGAGATATATCTCCAACTCTATTACCGACCTTAACCTGTTTTAAAGCCGAATTCAATGCATCAACTCCTGCTTGTAAAAACTTACCCTGAGTGTTTGTTTCCACTTCTACGGTCCAACACTGATCGGAGTTATATCCTTTACATAAAACTCCTAGGTCAACCGAAACAAGATCCCCTTTCTTCAACTTATAACTATTCGGAATTCCATGGACAATTCCTTCATTCACGTTTATGCAGGTTGCATGTGAGTATCCTCTTACTTTTTTGAACGCAGGCTTACCCCCCAAAGATAGAATGCTCTCTTCAGCAATTTCATCAAGTTCAAGAAGACTGATGTCGGGCTTAATTTCTGACAAGACCTTCTTTAGAGTAGTAGAGCTTATTTTTCCAGCCCTTATCATAGCTTTGAATTTCCGGGAGTTCATCGTTTATAAATATCTGCTATATCCCCTCTAAAGCAAAAAGGGCGTTTCTAAAAACTTCCTCCGGAAGTCCGGATGCGTCAACTACTTTCAAGATCCCTTTATCCTTATAGAGATCTAAAACCTTTTTCGTAAGACTGTAATAGTCATTAAGACGGCGATTTACAGCTCTTTCGGTATCATCCTCGCGTTGAACCAGCTCACCCTCGCATTCATCAAGAAGTTCTCTAGGGAGAGTGTTTATGTTATAAACTTTTCCATCGGATGTACATATCCTCCTGCCCGTTATCCTTTCTATAGAAGTCTCTCTGGGTATATCAAGAACCAACACAATATCGGGCTGAGGATCAAATTCTTTTATGTCCTCAAGCTGACGACACCAACCATCCAAAATAAAGCCATTCGCATACCCAGCCTCCTTTATTCTATCTTTTAAAATAGATGCGACCTTATCAACTGGAGCTAATTCTCCTCGCTTCATTGCCTCATTGATCGTGGAATATCTATAATCATCGGTAGGAAGATCCCTGAGTAATTTACCAACCTCTAGTATCGGGAGGTCTAGATGAGAAGATAATTTCCGGCCGACAGTACCCTTTCCGGAACCCTGCGGACCCATCATAAGTATTACCATATTCTATAGTCCGAAACCTAAATCCGAAAGCTGCCCCCGCATCTTCTTCTGCACTTTTTTGTCGACTTCCTTCATTACTGAATTAAGAAGATTCCTTAACTCTTTATTCTCCTCACCATCAACACGAATGGACTCGATTTTCTTATCACCGCGTACACGTACCTCATAATCACCCGAGGAATCAGAAATACTTATTTCCTCCAGCTGTTTTTTGATTTTAGATTGAGCTTTTCGCAGCTCATTCATTTCCTTGAATTTATCCAACATAAGAAAAGTATATCATAGGGAGTTTAAAATTAGCGTAGGTAACTGCTGTAATCCCTTGTTGCTCTGAGTGAATCCAACTGCCTTACAGTCTCCAAAACTACCGATACAGCAATAAGGAGTCCGGTTCCTCCTACGGAAAGGCCGGGCAAGCCAATGATGGTTTGCATAATATAAGGTAATATTGCGATAAAGCCTAAAAATATTGCTCCCCAAAAGGTTAATCTGGTAACTATCCCTTGAATAAAGCGTTTAGTTGACTTTCCGGGTCTGATTCCGGGGATAAATCCTCCCCTTCTTTTAACGTCATCCGCAATCTTCTCAGGGTCAAACTGTACCGAAGTGTAGAAAAAAGTGAATCCAAAAACCAAAAAGAAGTAAAATAGATTGTAAGGAAGGGATTCATGATGAAAATTCAAGAAGAGAAAATCACCCACGGATTGAATCAATGCGTTACCTGAAGCTTGAAAAGGCCCTGCCAAAAGGGACGGAACAGATACCAATGAAACCGCGAATATGATCGGAATAACTCCCGCTTGATTTACCTTAATGGGAAGATAGTTCGTAACTTTTGAGGAAGTGGTCCCTCTTCTCCCATATTCTATAGCTACATTGCGTGTACCTTCATTTACCAAAACCACTCCGATAAGTACAATAAGAGATAGGATCAAGAAAAGCAACGCGAAGATAAAATCACCAAAAACCGCGGTAAAATAAAGTTGAATCGCAGAGGACGGTAATCTACTTATGATTCCTATAAAAATCAAGACCGAAATTCCATTCCCAATACCATACTCTGTCACGAGATCCCCTATCCAGGTGAGCAACATTGTTCCTCCTACTAAAGTAAGCAGCATGACCAAAATTGTCAGAAAATCCTGAAAGGCCAATACATCCTGACGACTTAAGAGAAAATACATCCCATATGCTTGTAGAAGAGCTAGAGGAAGGGTCAACAGTTTAGTGTACATGTTCAACTTTTCTCTTCCATACTCACCTTCTTTGGAGAGTTCTTCAATGGAAGGTACAACCATGGTCAAGAGCTGGAATATGATCTGTGAATTAATGTAAGGACCTACTCCTAAGGTCACAATCGAAAAATTTCTGAATGCCCCACCGCTAAAGAGGTCAAAAAGACCTAAAACTTGACTCTGTTCTAAAAACGCCCTAATAGTTTGTGTATCCACTCCGGGTACCGGAATATGAGCCAATATCCTAAAAAGCACCACCACAAAGAGAGTGAATAGAATCTTGTTTCTTATCTCTACGTTCTTAAAAATTTTAAGCATCTAGGATCTCGGAACCTGATTTTTTGATTTTTCTCTCCGCCTCCAAAGACATGAGAAAACCCTTAAATTTAAGCTCTTTTTTGAGTTCTCCGTTGGCTAGTATCTTGACACCGTGTTTTGGAACCACTTTAATGATTCCCTTCTCGACCAAATCCTCGGGAACTATAGTACTGCCTTTCCTAAATGTATTGAATATCTCCAATCCAACAGCAACTATCCTGCGGGACCTAGGATTACGAAATCCCCCAATTTGAGGCAATTTCTTGTATAAGGGTACCTGCCCTCCCTCAAACCCAAACGGAGGCTTTCCTCCGGACCTGGAAAGCTGTCCTTTCTGGCCTCTTCCCACAGTATGCATACCTTTACCGCTTCCGCCACCTCTGCCTACGCGCTTAGCCTTTTTCTTTTTTCCTTTTTGTTCTTCTAACTTACTTAAATCCATTTTTATGTTTACTAGATAATTACGCCTTTAGTTTTTGCAATGCCTTGATCGTACATCTTACACTGGAGGTTTTATTTCCGCTTCCCAGCATTTTTGCCGAAGCATCCTTAACACCCGCCAGTTCCAAAACCGTCCTAACAGCACCGCCCGCAATAAGACCTGAGCCTTCAGGAGCGGGTTTTATTAAAACATGCGAACCGCCGTATTTGGCTTCTACTTCATGAGCTATTGTATTTTCCGAAGTATTGAGATCCACCTTATTCCTATGTGCGTATCTCATAGCTTTTTTAATTGCCGAAACTACATCACGTGATTTAGCCAAACCTGTTCCTACAGTTCCCTTCTTATTTCCTATGACAACCAAAGCAGTAAATCCCATCTGATCCCCTCCCTTTGTTTTCTTGGAGACTCTCTTAATATCTATAACCTCCTCTAAAAATTCCTTGTCTTGAACAAACCCTCTTCCAGCCATTTTAAAAGATCAGACCTCCTTCCCTAGCGCCTTCGGCGAAACTTTTCACTCTTCCGTGATATTTATAAGATCCCTTATCAAAGACGACCTCCTTGATATCCTTTTCCAACGCCCTTTCGGCAAGCGTTTTACCTAACTCCTTGGCGGCCTCCTTTTTGGTTTTCCCTTTATGGGCATCCCTGGAAATATCATCAATAGTAACCAAAGTCGTACCTGTTTCATCGTCAACTATCTGGCTATAAATATATTTATTGGATCTAAATACCGTAACTCGGGGTCTCTCTTCAGATCTTGCCACGGAAGTACGTGATCTTTTGGTTCGACGTTCTTTTGTTGTCTTAGGCATTATTTTATACATAATTTACATTGTTGAAGCTCCGGCCAAGGATTTTCCGGGCTTTCTCCTTACTACTTCATCGGAATATCTAATTCCCTTACCTTTATAAGGTTCCGGCTTACGCAATTGCCTTATTTTAGCAGCAGTTAATCCTACAAGGTGCTTATCTATTCCTTTTATCTTGATATGCTTATTGTCTTCAATTTCAAATTCTATACCTTCAGGAGGTATGACTTCTACAGGATGAGAAAAACCTAAGGTCAACGAAATTTTCTCGCCTTCTTTTTTTACTCTATACCCAACTCCTTCAAGAACCAGGTCTTTCTCAAACCCTTCCGTAACTCCTATAATCGCATTTGCTATAAGGGAGCGAGTAAGTCCCCAGAGCGGACTTAGTGAAGCATCGTCAACCTTTAGGATTAAGGTATCTTCTTCCTTTGAAACTTGAATACCTGATGGTACTGGAACTTGTAAATTTCCTTTCGGCCCGTTTACTCCTATAGCATCTTTAGCGATATCTATCTTAACATCCTTGGGAATCTCAATGGGCTTTTTACCAATTCTTGACATATTTACCACACCTTACAAATAAGTTCTCCTCCAAGCCTTTTTTTACGGGCCTCTTCACCGCTCATTATTCCTCGAGAAGTAGAAACAACTAATAGACCGTATCCGCTTTTAACAGGACGCAACTCGTCCGCACCACGATATTTCCTTCTTCCGGGCCGTGATAACCTCTTAGCATCAGTAATAGCAGGTCTTCCATTCTCATAGGAAAGATCAAGATGCAATCCTTTATGCGATCTTTCTTTATCTTTAAATACCTTTATATCACCTATAAAGCCATGGTTTTTGAAGATCTTCGCAATCTCCTCATTTTCCCTGGAATAGGGTACCTCAATAAACTCTTTACCTACAGAGTAAGCGTTCTTTATTGTACTAAGCATATTCGCTATTGTATCTACACTCATTACCAACTGGCCTTTCTTACCCCGGGAAGTACTCCTTTGTGAGCTAATTCCCTAAAACATTTTCTACAAATCTTAAACCGGCGCATATAGCCTCGAGGGCTACCGCAGATCTCACAGCGATTGTACTCCCTAACAGGAAATTTCTTTTCTTTTTTATGTTTCTCGATCAATGCTTTTTTTGCCATATATTATTCCTCCTTAAAGGGAAATCCTAATTTTTTCAGTAAAAGAAAGCTCCCTTCCCTATCCTCAGCGCTTGTAACGATATTAATCTGCAAACTTCTACTTGCTTTAACGTTGTTCGGATTAACTTCAGGAAAAATTGTGTGATCGGTTAAGCCAACGGAATAATTTCCGTTTGAGTCAAAAGCCGACACACTCAAACCTCTGAAGTCTCTCACACGAGGCAGAACGATATTAACAAGTTTATCTAGAAAAGACCACATTTTCTCATCTCTTAATGTAGCGGACAACCCCACTACATCTCCTTTTTTTAGCTTAAAACCGGAAATCGCCTTACGAGATACTCTAACATTGGGAACTTGTCCCAACAGTTGTGTCATTTCCTCAACAAAGGAATTTACGGCTTCTTTACTATCCCGGAATTCTCCAATACCGGAGTTGACCGAAACCTTCAATATTTTCGGTGCCTCAAGGGGATTATTTAAACCCAACTCCTTTACCAACTCGGGAACTACTTCATTTTTATATCTTTCCTGTAATCTTGATGACATATTATTATTCCTTTAGGTCTATAACGTCTCCTGTTTTCTTACACACTCGCCTCTTTTTTCCTTCAATAAATTTATATCCTATTCTTACAGGCTGTTCTATTTTCTCGTTATAGTACATAACATTTGAGGCATCTATAGGCTTCTCCAATTCAACAATGCCCCCTTCCTCATTCAATTGACCGGGTTTAATATGCTTCTTTACCTGGTTAACATCGGAAACCACAACTTTGTTGTCATCCTTAAGAACCATTAATACTTCGCCTATTTTGCCCTTATCTTTACCTGATATAACTTTTACTTTATCTCCTTTTCTTATTTTCATATCTACCAAACTTCCTTTGCCAATGACACTACCTTTGTATATCCTTTCTCACGAAGTTCCCTTGCAACAGGCCCAAAAACTCTTGTACCAAGCATCTTTCCGTCTCCGTTAAGTATGACGGCGGCATTATCTCCAAACCTTATGTAAGTTCCGTCTTTTCTACGAGTTTCTTTTTTAGTTCTCACCAAAACGGCTTTGACAATCGAATGATCCTTCACCATACCGGATGAATCGGCACCTTTTACTACAGCTGTGACTGTATCAGCCAATCCAACAAACCTTCTTCTCGAAGAGCCGGGGATTCCGATTATCTCTAACCGATGTGCCCCCGTATTATCTGCTAGTTTCAAAGTTGTTCCAACCGGCACCATAGCTAAACTCCCTTAGTAACAATTTCCTTTACAAACCAGTTGACCTCTTTGCTAAAGGGACGATGTTCCTCAATAATTACTATGTCTCCTACTGAAGCCCCCAATTCGTCCCTGGCCTTGAACTTTCTCGTCACTTTAAGAGCTTTTTCATAAATGGGATGCTTTTTAGCTATATCAACGGCCACAACTACCGTTTTTTCCATTTTGTCAGAAACTACTTGTCCCTTCATTATTTTTTTAGGCATTTGATTTCTCCTTTTTCTCTTTCAAAACAGTAAGAATTCTAGCATAGTCCTTCTTTAAATCTTTGATCTTATTGAGACCCGAGCCCTTGTCCTGAAAATAAGAGGCCGTTTCACTGGATATTTCCTTCTTGGTCTTCACTGCAATTTCCTCCAGTTCCTCTATTGATTTTTTCCTCAGAGTGGTGGCTTTCATATATTACTCCTTGAAAACATCTGAACTAACTATCTTGGTTTTTACTGATATTTTGTCAGCAGCTCTCCCCAAAGCCTCTTTTGCCAAATCGTCAGAAACTCCGGCTATTTCAAATAGGATCATTCCGGGTCTTACAACTGCCGCGTAGTGATCCGTTGGGGATTTACCGCTTCCCATACGAGTTTCGTTGGGTTTCTTGGGTATAGGCTTATCCGGGAATACTCTGATCCAGATCTTTCCGGTTCTCTTTGTACGGTGAGTAATTGCTTTCCTCGCAGCTTCGAGTTGTCTGGAAGAGATATGACCCGGCTCAAGAGCTTTAAGACCGAAGTCACCAAAGTCTACTCTTGTTCCTCTAGTGGCGGTACCTTTTATCCTACCTCTCATTGCAGAACGATATTTAACTCTTTTAGGTAAAAGCATTGCCATTTTAGATCTCCTCTTCTCCTTTATAGATCCAAACTTTTATTCCAATAACTCCAAATATACGTTTACAATCAACTTGCGCATAGTCAACATTGGCGCGGAGAGTTTGTGTGGGAATGGATCCCTCTGAATAAACTTCCGATCGAGCAATCGTATTTCCACCGCTTAAAACACCTGAAACTCTGATCTTTATCCCCTTAGCTCCCTTATCCATGGCTGACCTTATAGCAGATTGGATTACTCTTCTGTGGTGCATTCGTCTCTTCATCTGTCTGCAGATATACTCAGCAACTAAATTAGCCTCCAACTCCGGTGTCTTTATCTCCTCAACCGTTAGTTTTATTTTAGAATCGGTGAATTCCTTCAGATCCTTCTCCAATTGCTGTATTCCCGAACCTTTTCTTCCTATTACAAGGCCCGGACGCGAAACCTTCAAGGTTATATTTATTTCATTAACGGATCTTTCAATTATTATTTCTTTCAAACCAGCAGTGGAAAGACTCTCTTTCAGATAATCGCGTATTTTTTGATCTTCAAGAACCAGGTCAGCATAATCCTTCTTCCCGGCAAACCATTTGGAACGCCAATCCTTTGAAATTCCCAACCTGTACCCAAAGGGATTTATCTTCTGGCCCATTACTGATCCTCCTTTTGGGACAAACCAATTACAATGTGGCTAGTTCTTTTCAAAATTGGGTTGATCCTGGATCGGGCAACTATACGAGCTCTTTTTGCCGTGGGACCGGCGGATACTTGGGCATCAGAAATATAAAGCTCGTTAGCGCTCATTCTTTTATTGTTGATTGCGTTTGCTTCAGCGGATCTGAGTGTCTTTAGTATCATTTCAGCAGCCTTGGATTTGTGGAAAGTCAAAAGCACCTTGGCTTCCTCCAGGTCCTTCCCCCTAATAAGATCTATAACCGATTTCACTTTCTTAGGTGAAATACTGGCGTATTTATATTTTGCGTATACATCAGCGTTTCTATACATTTTTTAGACGATTCCTTTCTTTTTGTCCTTTTTGACTTCGGTCAATTTCTTGGAAGAGTGGGCTCTAAATGTTCTGGTGGGGGCAAATTCTCCTAATTTATGCCCGACCATAGATTCCGTGATAAAAACATCAATATGCTTCCTGCCGTTGTGCACTGCAATGGTCAATCCTACCATTTCAGGAAGAACTACTGAGCGTCTTGACCAAGTCTTTATAGGTTCCCGGCTCTTTTCCTTTTTTGCCTCTCGAACTTTTTTTAGCAATTTTTCGTCCACAAATGGACCTTTTTTAAGAGATCTAGCCATTTTATTTACCTTTCTTCTTTCCTCTTTTTCTTTCCTTAACTATGTATTTGTCAGTATGTTTTCTACTTCGGGTCTTTTTACCACGTGTTTTCTTACCCCAAGGAGTTTTTGGTGAAGGCATCCCCACTCCAGTATCTTTATATGAACCTCCGTGCGGATGGTCCCGAGGGCTGGAAAATGCAACACCACGTGTATGCGGACGTCTCCCTTTATGTCTAGCTCTACCAGCCTTACCTAGTTTCACGTTTTGCAGTTCGGGGTTTGATAAGCTTCCAATAGTGGCCCGACAATCCAAAAGAACTCTCTTAATCTCACTGCTCGGAAGCTTAACATTAGCATATTTTCCTTCTTTTGCCGTTATTACCGCCGAGCCGCCTGCCCCTCTCACCATTTGTCCGCCTCTGCCGGGTCTAAGCTCAATATTATGAATTTGTGTACCAATGGGAATATTTTTTAACGGCAGTGTATTTCCCAATTTGGGCTCAGCAGTGTCGGAAGACATCACTTTCATACCTTTTTCCAAACCTTCAGGTGCCAAGATGTATCTTTTTTCTCCATCGGCATAGGCCACAAGAGCAATGTTTGGACCTCGATTAGGATCATGTTCTATTGTACTTACCGTACCGGGTACTCCAAACTTATCACGCTTAAAATCGATCTTTCGGTAGTGTTTCTTGGATCCTCGCTGACGATTACGAACCGTTATTGTACCTTTACTCCTCCCTACCGCTCCCTTCTGCGGTTTGGTAAGTTTCTTATGGGGCTTGACTGGATCCACGTCCTTTTTTAGTGACCTGCGTCCTCTTTGCCCCGGACTTGTAGGCTTATGATCTTTTATCATTTTTATTAACCTTGATAGATATCAAGTTTTCCTTTCTTTAGTTTAAAAATAGCCTTCTTCTTCATTTGGGTCGTTGTAAAAAGTGATGTTTTAGTTACCCGCCTTTTTTTACCCGGAAGAACGATGATCTTTACATCCTCGATCTCAACATCAAAGACTTCTTTCATTGCTTTCTTTACATCTTTTTTGGATGCCCAAAGATCCACTTCAAAAGTATACTTACCCTCTCTATTATACAGATCCATAGCTTTTTCCGTTACTACGGGTTTAATTAATACCTCATTTATCCGCATATTTGGACTCCAAAAACTTTAAAGCATCCTCGGTAAGCACAAGCACATCCGCCAAGAGAACATCATAGGCGCTCAGATTCTCTGCCATCTTAACTTCCACCTTATGCAGATTAGAAAGACTTTTTCTAACAACTTTGTTATCTCCCTTTTGAACAAACAATACTCTACCATGAGCTTCCATCTTTTCCAAAAGTTCCTGCATCTTTCTTGTGGAAGGTTTTCTGATTGCAAGAGATTCCACTACTTTTAAGGATCCTTCTTCTCTTTTTAAGGAGAGAGCTGACTTCAAAGCTAAAACTCTCATTTTTCTTGGAAAAGACAATTTCCATGACTTTGGTATCGGACCGTGTGTTATACCGCCTCCCCGCCAAATAGGGCTTCTTATGGATCCGTGCCGAGCTCGACCGGTGCCTTTCTGTCTCCAAGGCTTCCTTCCTCCTCCCCTAACTTCGGATCTTGTCTTAACTTTCGAAGTTCCCTGCCTCTGATTTGTTCTGTAGACATGAATATACTGTGTAAGTAAAGGTTCATTAGGCACTATTCCAAAAATCTCCTTGGGTAAAGAGATCTGATCATTTTTTTCTCCTGTTTTAGCGTAAAAATCAACTTTCATTTTTAAACTCAAATTTAAACCTGTACCTGTAGGGACACCTCAGAATTTCGCGCCCCGGGTACAGATCCCGAAACTTTAATAATTCCTTCATTTTCATCAAAATCTACAACTTCCAGACCATGAATGGTCACTTTTGAACCTCCTTTTCTTCCCGCCATTTTCTTCCCCTTCCAGACACGTCCTGGAGTTTGAGATCCAATTGCTCCTCCGGTTCTTATCTTATTAGAAGCACCCCTGGTAACGGGCTGTCTTTGAAATCCCCATCTTTTAATAACTCCGGTAAATCCTTTTCCTTTTGAGACACCGGATACGCTAACGGGTTGATTTTTTATTTTATCGGGCTCCAAATCTAAATTCTTTTCCATCAATTCAATTAAAGTTACCGGCACAACGGTCCCGTCTTCCTTAAAAACTTGGCTCATATTCAGTTTTTTCCCTTTTATTTCTATATTTTCCATGACAAAAAAATTCGAGCCGAAAGGCTCGCGGTTTAAAATGCCTTCCTTGTGTAAAAACCTTGTTATATAGGTATAACACTCATCGGGAGACATTCTACCAATAATTACCGGATTTTCCAAGAGTTTTACTAATTTAAAAGCAAGTATGAGGGGAAGCGAGCCAAAATCTTACATTTGAAGAGATATTCCAACTCCTGCAGGTAAATTCAAGTGAGATAAACTATCTATCGTGGAGCTGGTGGGATCAAGTACATCAATTATCCTTTTGTGTGTACGAAGTTCGAACTGTTCCCGAGATCTCTTATCTATATGAGGGCCCCTAATGACCGTAAATATTTCTTTTTTCGTAGGAAGAGGAACCGGACCTACAACTTTTGCACCGGTTCTCAAGGCTGTATCCACAATCTTCTCACAGCTTGCATCCATTACCCTACTATCATAAGCTTTGAGTTTTATTCTTATCCTTACTTCTTTCTTATCTTCTTTAGCCATGGAATACTTACGGAGATGTGGGCCTGCCAAAGCAGGCCCGGCATCGCGTTTTACTTAATTATCTTCGTTACGGCTCCCGCACCAACTGTGTGACCACCTTCTCTTATTGCAAATCGAAGTCCTTCTTCTATAGCAATCGGTGTGATCAATTTAACAGTTACTTTTACATTGTCTCCCGGCATAACCATCTCGGTTCCCTCGGGCAACGTAATTTCTCCCGTTACGTCAGTGGTTCTCACATAGAACTGGGGCTTGTAACCGTCAAAGAATGGTTTGTGTCTTCCGCCCTCCTCCTTTGATAATACGTACACTTCTGCTTCAAAGTGCATGTGGGGAGTAATGCTTCCCGGTTCAACAAGAACTTGCCCTCTCTCAATTTCATCTCTATTCATACCTCGCAAGAGAAGTCCAACGTTATCTCCGGCCTGACATTCCTTCATTTGCTTGTTGAACATTTCTATCCCTGTTACAACGGTCTTGGTAGTATCTCTTATACCTACAACCTCTACCTCATCATTTAGATTTAAGCTTCCGCGCTCAACTCTACCGGTTGCAACTGTACCGCGGCCTGAAATAGAGAAAACATCCTCTACAGGCATTAAGAACGGCTTATCCATGTCCCTCTCGGGCGTGGGTATGTAATTATCTATAGCATCTATAAGATCTTCGATAGCCTTGACAGATTTCTCGTCACCTTCAAGAGCTTGCGTAGCAGATCCTCTAATAATTGGGGTTTCGTCTCCGGGGAATCCGTACTTGGTTAGAAGTTCTCTTACCTCTAGTTCAACCAGATCCAAGATCTCCTCATCAGAAACCATGTCGCATTTATTAAGGAAAACGACCATGGAGGGTACGTTAACCTGCTTTGCTAATAGAATATGCTCTCTTGTTTGAGGCATAGGTCCGTCGGAAGCTGCGACAACCAATACTGCTCCGTCCATTTGAGCTGCCCCCGTGATCATGTTCTTAATGTAGTCGGCATGTCCCGGCGCATCTATATGGGCGTAGTGTCGATTTTCCGTTTCGTACTCTACGTGGGAAACATTTACTGTGATTCCTCTGGCTATCTCCTCAGCGGAAGTCTCAATATCTTCGTAATTGAGGGGCTGATTGATATCAGAGGGAAACTTTTGGGCTAAGACGTGAGTCATAGCCGCCGTCAACGTAGTCTTACCGTGGTCTACATGCCCAATGGTGCCAACGTTCACGTGTGGTTTTGTTCTCTGAAATTCTTGTGGCATTTTTCACCTTTCTTTTTCTTTTGAAACAGGACCAAAAATAAGACCCCGTTCCAGCAATTTATAACTTACTACTTTAATGTGTCCAAGTGGCCTAATAATACCACAAAAGACAAAAAATTTGATACTATTTGAGCTCTCCTGCAGCTATTTCGCTAGCAATATTAGCAGGCACTTCCTCATAGTGGCTGGGTTCCATTGTGAAACTAGCCCTCCCTTGAGTCATGCCTCGTAACACTGTAGCATATCCAAACATTTCTGCCAACGGTACTTCAGCTCTAACTACAGTGGCCTGCCCTCGCTTTTCCGTACCTTCGATCTTACCTCTTTTTCCGGACAGATTCCCTATCACATCTCCCATATACTCATCCGGGGTTATTACTTCCACCTGCATAATAGGCTCCAATAGGTAAGGCTGGGCTTTTCTCTGAGCGGATTTAAAGGCTTCGGAGGCAGCTATCTTAAAAGCCATCTCTGAGGAATCAACTTCGTGAAAAGATCCATCAACCAAAGTAACTTTAACATCCACCACCGGATATCCAGCGATTACCCCACTTTCCAACGACTCCTTGATCCCTTTTTCAACGCCCGGTATATATTCCTTGGGAATTGCTCCTCCGGTAATTGCATCTTCGAATTCAAAACCTTCTCCGGGTTCCAAAGGCTCCATGACGATTACCACGTGCCCATATTGTCCTCGCCCCCCTGACTGCCTTATATACTTACTCTCCTGTTCTACTTTTGTTTTGATACTTTCCCTGTAGGCAACGTGAGGTGTTCCGGT
>PXDX01000039.1 GCA_003564915.1 candidate division WWE3 bacterium | reverse complement strand
CTGTGAAAGGGAAGATAGATAATAATATCATCATCGGTACCGTAAATTCTGTCAGGACCTGCGCTGCGTATTTGATCGTGGTTACAAGGATCAGTTCCGGGACCAAGCTCAGCCTCTTCAACCAAATAAGGACTGCCCCAAGGATCTCTTTCCAAGGCGGTAAGATCAACTACTCCTCCTGAATTCACCCGTAAATTATTTCTAAAGCTATCCCAGTCTTGATAACATTGGTGGTTGGGTTCCAAGGAATCCAGTTCACCTTCATCGATACAGGAGCAAAGGGAACACCAATTACCCGAAAGCTGGCCCAAAACCATACCTGTTGAAACCCTAGCCACATCAATAACCTCAACAAGCTGATGTAGCTCTGCTTCCGCTCGACCACGTTTGGATCTGGTAAGCAGTACATCAGGATTTATGGCCGCAAACATCACCGCAGATAATACCGCAATAAGGGAAACTGCGATCAGTACTTCGATCAAAGTAAAACCTTTCTCATTAATTCTCAAATAATTCATACGTTAGATATAGATATAAACCAATGATTTTTAAAATTCCGGACCATCAATAACGGGCTCTTCAATCGGTTCGGGTTCCGCGGGTTCATCAGGTTCATCCGCAAAACCGCCTCCAAAGGGAGAGCCGTTCTCCTGATCTTCTTCCAAATCATTTAAAAGAGGCTGCTCAAAAGCAGGGTCATCGAAGGGTTCAGCTTCAACTTGACTAATATCGTAATAAGTGAGTTTCTGTAACGTCTCCATATCGTCCAAAAACTCCTGAGAAAAAATATCAAGTAAAATCGGCTCGTCAGTAACTGCATCCGATGTCACTGATAAATAAGGAGAATGTAATCTGTAATTAATCGACATAACTATACCTTCATCTTCTCTTTTAGATGAGTATCTTATATCGTCCACCAAGACCAGTCTGGAAGCTCTTTCTATTCGAGCCATGAAATCCAATAGCCGGGGGAAAGTTCCTGATGTGGTTAAAGCAATACCGACATCATTGTATCCGTCATCAGAAGCGGAACGGGACCCTCTACTGTAGCTCAAACTAGTAACTTCCATGCCGGATTCACCGGCCATTCTGTCCACCTGCGACAGGAGTTCGGGAATCTTCGGTTCCGATGTCAGCGCCAAGTCAACTGCTACTGTATAGTCTTCCATCGTATCTCTAATATCGACCATATTTAGAAGGGTAGATGCTTTAGTCTCTAGTTGCACCGCCAGGTTTTCTTCGATCTGAAGAGTATTCTCAAGCGATGGAATCTCCCTATACGAGGGCAGCAAGACAATAAAAGCTAATCCAGCCGTTATTAAAAGACAAGCCAAAGGAACCAAAAAGTTTACAAAAAAACCTATGATGCTTGAGAAATTAACTTTTTCAACATTGTAACCTTTTAGATCTTTCCCTAAATCCATGCTTTTAGTTGGTACCTCTAATAATATCCGAATCGTAAGTAATCGATATTGAAAAACTAACCGAACGATCGGTGGCATTCAACGACGCCGACGATAGATTTGCTTCAGAAAATATTTGCGCTTCATCATCTGAATTCAAATTATCCAAAAACTGGGATACCAGAATATAGTTGTTGGCATCCCCCGATATGTTTATTTCACCGGCACCCCTAAAATTAAGGGAACTTATGAAAACTCCACTGGGTACCTTTGAATCAAAATGATCAAATAAGGAGGAAAAGCGTATCCTTTCATCAAAAATGTCCGATATCACTGAGTATTTTTTGTAAAGATTGCGGGCAACAATCTCGGTTTCGGACATATCATCGATCTTGCCGCGTGCATTCGAGATTCGGTTCCCTGCGGATGTAATGGAAGATTTTAAGGCCCGAGCTTTACCGTAATAATAAAAACTGAGTCCGCCAACCGCCAACATTAATATTATTGTAAATACTGTGCTGGCTTTAACTGCCTTAGATTTAAACTGATCTATCTTTTCTTCTTTTGTTAAAAGGTTTATATTTCTATCCATTTCTATTCCTTATTTTCCCTGTCTTCAATAATCTCTTGTTCGACATTATCTGTATTCGAATCGTTGTTCATGTTCTCCTCTATTGGTTTTTGTCCCACTTCACTATCTATTTCGGACTTAAGAGGGTCTTGTTCGAGTTGAGGCAGTCCCTCTTCAAGGTTTGAATCGGTTAAGGGGGAAATATCTTCCAATTCTTTTTCCATTGAATCTGCAATGTCATTCATGCTTTCATCCAACTTTTGGGAAAAGGCATCTTCGGGACCATCAGAAATAGAGGTAACTTTTTCGGGTGAATCTTTCTCTAATTTCTTTTTACTCAAATCCTCTGCTAATTCATTATCTTTAACGGAACTTTCAGGGGGAAGAAAGTCGGGTGGGGGACTGTCTTCTCCAGAGTCTTCTCCAGAGTCTTCTCCGGAGTCTTCCTCGCTTCCATTTTTACCTATCAATGATGTTATCTTCTGCAAAATATCCCCAAAACCGGATCCGCCCCCCTTACCCGAGCTGTTTCCGGGATCACTATCCAACTTTAAGGCTAAACCGACAGGAACCACAAATATTGGCCCGTTACGAACTATATCCTCTTTCTGAGAACTTCTGATATCCAAATCGAATTTGGTCCAGGGATTTGCAAGCTCAACTTCAATATTAAAGTTATTGATCATATAAATGAGCAAACCGGGCATAAGTGCTGTTTGTCCGGAAACAATAACTTTATCGATTTTAACTTCGGGATTATGGGTGCTGAAAAAAACCTTGGACTTCTTAATTTCTACTATCACCTTATCAAAAACCGGACTTAAAGCTGCAAAAACCTTCCCTTCGACTTTTGTTTGGTCCAATCCATAGGAATTCTTGTATTCAATGGCCTGGGATGTATCAAGTTCCAGTTTTTGCTCTAAGGCACGTACTAAAGAAATGTCTCCAAAGGGAACAGTACGTGTCAAGACAACGTACCCATGATATGAAAGTACTATCAATGTCTGTCTTTGTCCTATTTCGACAACAATTTCAGCGGAATCAGGTCTGTAAGAAGTTTTAAGCGCTCTAGCCATAGCCAAAGATTCCGGTTCCAATGCAATCGGTGTAAGATGGGCTTTCTTAACCAGTTTTATGTAATCTTCAACCGTACTTTTTTTAGCGGCAACCAGAAGAACGTTCATCTTTTTTTGAACGGCTGTATTGACAGGGATCAAATCGTAGCCCAAGGTTACTTCATTTAAGGGTAGGGGAATATATTGCTCCGACTCGTATTTAATGAAATTACTCAGATCCTTCTCACTCATGAGAGGAACTTTTATAGTTCTTACAAAAACCTCCTCTTGAGGAAGGGCAACAATTGCACGTTTGGATTTAAAACCGCTATCATAAATAAACTCTTTAAGATTTTCAGTATAGGCAGAAACCGATTCTTTTTCCGAGAAATTAAGGTTGATATCGGGTAAATTTCGATAAGAGCTGTTTCCCAAAAATCGTTTCCCCTTTTTAAATTCAACTTCCACGGCGGCGAAGCCGTTAGGTTTTAAATGCAATCCCAGGGCAGACATACTTCAATGATAAAAGGAAAAAATCATATAATCAATAGCTTCCTCTTAGAACAAATGTATCTTCTATCGATATTTCGGAATCAAATAATCCAATACCTGTGCTTTGTGAGAAAGTCATATTTATTCTTATTGAATGGGGAGTTGTGCTAACCCTCTCAAAACAACCGTTTTCACATGATATCCTTATTCCTCCTATAGGAGATTGAGTATCAATCAAGTTAACCGGATCTCCTGTTCCAACCTGACGAGTTACGTTTGGAGGATCATCCTCAGTAACAGTGTAAGTAATACGGACATCGTTTCTTCTTAACATTGTTAGTTCATTTCCGTCTAAATTGACCTCGGAAGACAGAGAGTTTTTAAGATCGTTTTGAAGTTTCAAGAATAGAAAATTTACTGTCTGCTCAGTATCATGGAATATTTGAGTTCTTCCAAACGTGCGAACCAGACTAACAATGATATCACTGGAAATTCCCACACTGATGGCTAACAGACTAATCGATACAAGAAGCTCCACTAAGGTAAATCCGAGCATTTTTTCCTTAGAACGCTTTTTTAAGGGATGATTCTTTTTCTTCCTCAAAGGATCAGATCTCATATTTAGCGGCTCCAGTTGGAAAGGCGGGTGTAATTATGTACATATTTTCTCTCTCCTCCTAATACCCAGGTTCCAATAGCAATTATATCGGCTTTGTTCGTGTCTATGGAATCGTCAGGTTGTGTACGTATCTCTCGAAAAGCAAAACAAACTGTTATTCCGTCCGTCTCCGGAGGATTACCGTACTGTATGAAGTTTTGGGTTCCCGCAACAGTAAGATCAATGCTGCAAGTAGCAGAACCTTCTCCGCAAGGAGGATCAGAAAAAGCACAATCTCTAATAGCATTATAAAAATCAGACCAGTTTAGATCTTCATCTGCAATGTACAAATCTCTTACTACTCTAATTCTTTCCAACTCCTGATTGGCTAATCTGGTTGCCTGCATCATTCGTGAACTCTCTGTGGATGAACGTAGTACAAAGGTAGCCAATGATACCAGAGCTGTTACTACAATAATTGAGACACCAAAGGCTAAAATTACCTCCATTAAGCCCAAACCTTCTTGATTTTCCTTAATTCTAGAAATCCTCATGGACAGCTTACTCCCTCCTCTTTAAAAATTCCTCCTGCAGAATTTATAATTACGGATGAACAACGATCTCCCGAAAGATTTTCCGCACCCAATATTATTGTGCAATTAGTGCCGTTGCTGTCACAGGGATCCCCGGAAGAACTGTACGCGTCACCGCTGTGATTTTCAAAGAATATTATCATATCCGAACTTCGAACAACTATGTCGGCAAGTAACTCCTCCGATTCGGATCTGAATATAGGGTTCTCAAAAGAACTATCGTATGTGTTGAAAATGTAAATGCTTTGATCTTCTCTAAAATCTATACCCCAATAAAAAACTTCATCATCAACAGAATAAGAACCTGACATAGCACGTATTTGGGCGGTTCTTAGATCACTTTTTACCCTTTCCATGGATTGTTTGAGGTTCTGAGAACGTATATAGCCGCTAAAACCGGGAATAGCTGCGGCTGAGGCAATTGTAATAATGGATACTACAATAAGAAGCTCTACCATTGTAAAGGCTTCATATCCTGCTCTTTGGGCAGCTTTCTTCATAAGATAATATTAGCATAATAATGCTGTATCTTCATCGGCAAAGGTAATACACAGAAGTGAATTCGAAGTGCGTTTTTTCAAAATCAATCAGTTGCCTAGGGGGCTGGATACACCATAACAGAGACTAGGATTGGGCGAGATAAAACCAAAACAATTTCCGTTACCGGATTCTTCCATCTCCATTATTGCTACTAGAAAGTATGTACTTCCATTGGAGGAGTAGTTATAGCTTCCCCCCTCAGAAGGATCTTCAGGGATCTCATTTAAATACGGATGTAAATCCGAGACTGCGTCTACTGAAACCCAATCATTATTCGTACTGGGATAGCCTCTGTAATCGGAAAAATACATCTCCAAAGCGGTCTGAATGATTCTAACATCGGCCTCTCTGTTTCCGTCCCTTGCTCTTCCACGCAAAGCACGGGGATCAATGACCCTTAGAACAGCTCCTGTGAGAATAATTATAATAACAACTGAAAGAATTAATTCTATCAATGTGAATGCGTTTTGTTTTTTTGTTCGGGCAGATAAGTGATCCATAAGAAGATTATGCTATTAGATTTTTATGGTGTCAAATTCAAGATACCGTTGTCAAGTCATGTGCCGCATAAAAATAACAGAGTGGGGTGGGGGACGGAGAACCCCGCTAAAAGCGGGGTTCATTCCATAATAAACGATCTGGACTTTTAACAATTATTCCACATAAGAACATTGTCCAGCGGGTTCAGTTAGGTCATCAATCACGAAATTGAAACCATCGCCTGCAAAAGCAGCGTAGTCCTCGCTTGCGTGACATCGGAAAAATCCTTGGGAAGAACAATACACATAAACATCGGAACGCTCTTGATCTTCAGTGGCCCCAGGATTTTCCTTCCAAGCCTTACCTATAATCCTGAAGATAGCTCCTTGAACATTAGGTGCAGCAACTCTATAGTTACAATCACCTGTTCCCGGAGCACCAATACCGTAAAAACCGTCTGTTGGACATGTTGTCGGTAAACTTGTTCCAGAGACTGCAATATTAGCGTTCAATTCTGTGTCGTCTGCAGAAAAATCCTGCACGACAGATACGTTCTCCAATTCGGTTGTTAGCTCACCCACAAGAGGCAATCTTCCTCTACCAGCTCTAGCTGTATTAATGGCAAAAGCAGCCTTATTAATCGCCGCCACAATGTTAGAGTTTCTGGCACGGTTCTGCTGCCTTACAGGATTAATAACAGCGATAAGGACACCGGAAAGAATACCTATTATTACAATAACGATCAACAACTCAATAAGGGTAAAACCTTGCTCACTATAATTCTTGTTCATTTCTTTCCACCTCCCCTCGAGAGTTCCGTTCTATTCTTGTTTCAAAATAGGCAGGAAACATATAAATTAAGTATGCATTTATTAAGTGGATATGTCAAACCCTTTAGGTTTAAAGAATACAAGCTCTATTAAAAAAAGTGTAAACTGACGGCAAAACTAATAAAAATCCTTTAAATCAATTAAAACTAGGTTCCGGTTATTCTCACGCAAGTATCTTCATCGTAAAGCTCTTTACACCTCATAGTTCTTCCCAACTGTGATCTGTAAATTAAATAACTATCCCCGGATCCTGTCACATGTATCATATAAGTATTGGAGTCGAGGTCATACTCATATGTGTAAACATCGCCTTCCACCGGCTCATCTTCAGGCCACACCGAAAGATAGGATGATTCAAAACGCCCGTCCTGTTCCGCGGGATAAACCCCGTTCGAGGCGTGGTGACTGTCAGCAACACCGGCAATCTTCTGAAGGTTGGTTATACGCATGCTGTCGCGTGTTCTATCCTCTACACGTCTGGGATTTACTAAAACAAGCATAACCCCTCCCATAATCCCAACTATTGTTACTACTATAATGAGCTCAATTAGAGTAAAACCGTAGATATCGTTCAAATCATTCATAAAAAACATCTCCATTTAAAATGTATCAATACTTACTTTAGTTATCAACATCTCATCTCCTCAAAAATGACGCTTTTTAAAAGTGTTAGAAGGACCGGGTCAGTAACCGAGATCGCTCATTTGAGTACCTTCATTTATTATTCCTCCGTCCGAGAACAATCCAAAAGTAAAGCTTGCAGGTAAGTAGGGGAGTGACCTGGTTGCTCTAACCACTCTTACAGTTTTTACAACTCTATCTTCTATAAGCTCTCCGCGAGAGGTTATTCGATACCCCAAAATTCCAAATCCTTCAGGATGAGGGACAAATGTGGCAATAATATTGCTGTTCAAAGGTACGATGGATAGAGATTTTTCATGATCAAAGTTATCAAATCCTCCGGGGACGGTAATTTCAATACCTTTATAGCCTTCGGGACAGCCGTCAAGGTCAAATTCTGCTCTTGTACCATCATCTCCTACATCACTAAAACAACCTGGACTACCGGTAATATCGCCGCAAACAATGCCCTTTGACCAATCGGAGACATCTCGTCCGGCAACCAAAGTGTAGTAAATATCACTGTCTCCCTCCCAACATATTGTCAGGCTACTTTCCGACTCATCGTTATAACCGTTCAAGTTTATGGTTGCAAAATCGCCTCCTTCAATTTCAATCGTGTGAGCCCCGTTTTCGTCCGGATCTCCATAATAAGGCTCAACCATAACAACCGCCCGAGCTTCTATGTTGTCCGTTTCTACCGGATCATAATGTATCACACAATCTTCGTTGAAATCATCCGGTTCATAATCAAGGCTATCGCAGATATCCGTTGCGTCAGAGAGTTCAGAAGTAGAATAAGATAAAAAGTGCTCCAAACCACCTTCTGCAGCGGATAACACACGAGATGCCGTGTCTGTTGTAGTAACTCTGGAAATTGAGGATAAAGTCCTTAAGGAAACACTTACACCAACCGACAGAGCTATTGTAAGGGCTACGATCACAAACAGAAGAGCTTGTCCTTCCTGCCCTTGTTGTTTTTTATTGTTCTTGTGTTCGATCATTTTTAGTTCTCCACGTCCCAGGAAATAGATACTAAACTGAAAAAGTGCCTCTCAAACAATGAGTGCTCATTCATTTGTCTCTGTAGGTAATAAGTATAGGAAGAATCATAGTAGACTGCTTGAGCGGGATATTGGCTTCCCAGACGTGTGTCTCTACTGAAGTCAATGTTACCTCTTGCAAATAGACTTCCGTGGAATAATATAGCACTATCCCTTTCATAAGGATCATAACCCTCATCTCCATGATCTCTGACAGTAATCGAACTGGGGAAGTAGATATTCCCTCCGGATATGATGCCAACTTGTACGTGAGCTCCGTTAGGAGGATCGGGAAGAAGTTCTTCATCACCAAT
>PXDX01000115.1 GCA_003564915.1 candidate division WWE3 bacterium | reverse complement strand
TTTCGTCGTCGTAACAGTTTTGCTCCTCGTTTTAGGATGGATCGGACTTTATCTATCCTAAACTAAGGTTGGGGTTGACCCCTTGGTAATCATCTGAAAACCAAGGGGTCTTTTCTTTCTTAAATCTTAAACAGCTACGTTTCTCAAATTAAATTGATATAGCCTATCGGAACCATCCTTCAAACAACTTTCCTTTGATATAATCTCTTCATGAAGAATTTTGAGCTTAAGAAAGGGGTTTCATCTGTAGAGACACGAGCCTGGGTAGATAATGTTTCGGAAACCGAAGCTAAACTTAAAGATCTTGGAGCAAATTTTCAAACCGAAATCAAAATTAATGACGAAATATACGCCGATTTATCCGAAGCTTCGGCCGACGAACATTCGTTTGATTCTAAAAAAGCTGCTGCAAGGATTAGAACTTTGATCTTTGAAGATAAATCAATCTGCATCGCTACAGTGAGAAAAGGTCTAAAAAATATTTCCCAAGAATTGAACCTTCATGACGTTACAACAGTAACATTCTATGAAGAAACCTCTAAAGATAATAAATCCCATCTAATAAAAAATCTTGCAGAAAAAGGTTTTCCGGACTTGTTCAAAGAAATTACAAAAGTTAGAAAAATATATTCTTTGAATGATTCCTTGATCTTTATAGATGATGTAGAAGGTTTTAGCACGGTTTTGGAGATTAGAACGGAACCTGAGAATTTACAGGAAGCAGAAAGACTAAAAATGAAGCAGCTGACTTTTTTGGAAGAACTTGGAATTCCTTCAGAGGATATAATCGAAAAAAGCCATACTCACTTGATACTGGATAAGCATATTCGTTCAAATTCTGACATTAGACTCCCCTATTTGAACAAGGAGTTGGAAAGACTAAAAGAAAAAAGGGACGCCTTTCTTCTAAAAAGTAATGAACACTATAGAGAAGGTGGGGACGGATGGCACGATAATGCAAGCTGGGATATATTAATGAAAAAGATCGAAGTACTGGACGTGAGGATCGCCAAGCTCAAGGAAGAAATCTATGAAGCCAGAAACTCATAGTCTTTCTATTAGTTAAACATCCAAATCGATATTTACCGCACTCTCGGTATATAATGAATTTATGAAGCAAGGCTTATCTACTGTAGAATTTGCCGGAAAAAGAGAAAGGATAGCTGAAAGTATAGATCAGGTGCTTAATAAGCTGCCATCGAAGCAGCGTGCTGAATCTAACTATAGAAGAGAAAACCAACGGGAGGTTCTTTACTCCTTAGATGAAGATTTTGTTACTCAAATGCGAGCGCATATATATAATGTTGTAAGATCACAGGAAGAACGGAAAGAGCAAGGGTTATCAAACTCCATGGATGAGCTGGAAAGAGCTCCCGAAGAATATATTAAGGGGCATTTAAAAGGTGAGGTCTTTGAGCAGTTGGTTGCAAAAGATCCCGCGGTCCGAAGAAGCAGAGAAAAACTAGACGAGCAAAGTGCTGAAAAAAGAAAACAGGTTGAGGCGGCAGAGGATGTGGCATCCGAAATTTTGGCAGTAATGGAAGACCCCGCCCGCTATAATTTAGGAGACAAGATAGAGCTTAACAGACTACCTGACGCAGCATATATTGATGTTACAGAGGAAGGTCAAGTAATAATCTTAGGAGTAGGTGAAGCTAAATCCGGATATATTGGAGACAGATTCGTTTCCCAAATGAAATCTTTTGAGGAAGGAGCTCAAGTCGTGGCTCAAGAACTAAGTAATATTCGCCATTCAAAAAGACTTAGGAAGTTAGGTTTGGAAAATCTGGCAGCCAGAAGGGAGGATTCAGGCTGGGAAGGTAAAAAGTATTTTGTTACTGTATCCAATGATTTTAAGAAAACTCTCATAGTGCCTGCTGATAAGAAAGTGCAAGTAGATTGGGAGTCGGGAACGGTTGACAGGATCACGTACGCATCTTTTACTGGTTATGAAGTGGAAGCTATTAGAGATTGGGTCTATGAAGAGATTTGTGAGATCGATCCCAATTTTCGAGTGTAGATAGTGCTTTGTTTGGTTTTATAGCTTTATGGTTGGTTCTGGGTGAAATTTAGAGCAAGGAGTTGATGGTTTTCCAAAATAGGATTGGGAGAATTTTTACATCCTCCGAAAACTCACTTTTATTTGTTCATTCGGTACATCATAATCATTACTTCGTATTCCCATACACCCCACCCTACAACCGAATCTTACAACTCTACTTGTTTTAATCTTAGGGAGTTTAAGACAACCGATAAAGAGCTAAAAGCCATGGCGCCGGCAGCAATGATAGGTCCTATCATGGTAGCTAATATGCCAAAAGCCGCTACAGGGATTGCTATCGAATTGTAAAAGAAAGCCCAAAACAGATTTTGACGAACAATCTTAAAGGTTGTCCGACTTAATTTTATAGCATCGATCAAGGCACTTAATTCCCCTCTTACAAGAGTGATTTCCCCGGCTTCAATAGCAATATCAGTTCCAGAACCAATAGCAATTCCCACATCAGCTTGAGTTAAAGCCGGCGCGTCATTAATACCGTCGCCAACCATTCCTACCTTTACTGCTCCGTCTTCTTGCAGTTTTTTTATCACTTCCACTTTTTGATCTGGGAGAACTTCGGCTATTACTTCGTCAATACCGATTTTTCGAGCAATTGTGGTGGCTGTTGTTTTATTGTCGCCGGTTAACATCACCAATTTATAATTCATCTTCTGAAGTTCTTCTATAGCGTTTTTTGTTTCATTTTTTAAAGTGTCTGCCACTGCAATTATGCCAAGAACTTGATCGGTATCGGCCACAATCATAGCGGTTTTTCCTTGTTCTTCAAGTTTGCTTAATTCTTTTTCTATTGTCGATACATCAATGTTATTTTCCTCCATGAATAATCTTCTGCCGACTAAAACTCTGTTACTTTTTACTACCGCTTCCACCCCCTTACCAAAAATTGCCTTGAATTTTTCCGTTTTCAACAATTCGAGATCTTCCTCTTTTGCTTTCTCTACAATCGCTCGAGCCAAAGGATGTTCTGAGTTCCTCTCTACTGAAGCAGCCAATCTAAGAATAGTAGAGGATTCACTTCTGCCAATTTCAATAATGTCGGTTACAGTTGGTTTTCCTTTTGTTAGTGTACCCGTTTTATCAAGTACGATTACTTTGGTTTTTCCCATTAACTCGATCGCCTCGCCTCTTCTAAACAAAATACCTTGTGTTGCGCCCCTACCAATGCCAACCGTCAAAGCAGTAGGAGTAGCTAATCCCAGAGCGCAGGGACAAGCAATGATTAAAACAGTTATAGTTGTTGTAACTGCCACAAACCAATTACCAATTAAAATCCATCCAATAAGAGTAAGCAAGGCAATGACAAGAATTGCCGGAACAAAATAAGAAGTCACTTTATCTGCGAATTCTTGAATAGGGATTCGCGATCTTTGAGCTTCTTCTACAAGTTTTACAACTTGGGCAAAGAAGGTATCTTCCCCTACTCTTGTTGCTTCAATCTCTAAAACTCCTTCCAGATTAATGGTGGAGCCGATTACTTCATTACCCGGTGTTTTTTCAACTGGCAAAGATTCTCCGGTAGCCATTGACTCATCAACCGATGATTGGCCGGTAATCACCTTTCCGTCGGTCGGAATCTTTTCTCCCGGCCTAACGATCATAACGTCACCTATTTTAAGTTCTTCAACAGGAATTTCTTTTTCTTTGCCGTCAACAATAATTCTGGCTGATTTTGCCTCCAATTTTAAAAGCTTGCGCAAGGCTTCCGATGTTTTGCCCTTGGTTTTTTCCTCCAGATACCTTCCCAAAAGTTGAAAGGCCATAATGAAAGCTGCTACCTCAAAAAATATCGGAACATCAATAAAAAAAGCGGCTACACCAAAAAGAAAAGCCGCCGTGGTACCAAGAGAAATTAAAACATCCATATTTGCATAAAATCTTTTTAGTGCTCTTAAGGCTGAAACGTGCGTTTTCCAGCCAAGAATGTAGACTACAACGAAAGCTAGGATAGCTTCTACAAAAATTTGGCCGGGGAACATTCTATCTAAGTACATAAAGGTCATTGTTATCATCAGAGGTAAGCTCAGACCTAAAGCTAGAATTGCTCTCGTTCTGGCATCCTTAACCCTTTTTTTGTCTTCGAGCTCGGTTTCTGTAATGTTCATAATCCTCTCTTCTCCCTCTGTGGCCTTGTAACCCAGAGATTCTACTCTCTTTTTTATTTCATCAGTTGAAAAACTCTCCCCTTCTACAACCATTTTTCCTCCCACAAAATCTACTTTTACGGCAGAAACCCCGGGAGTTTTTTTAACTTCTGTTTCTATGTTCCTCGCGCAGCTAACGCAGTGCATGTCTTGAATTTTATAAACTTTTTTATTCATGGTGATTATCAATAAAGTCTATTAAAGTTTACGAATAATCCATTACAACTTAATTATGGATTGTTATTGGTTTCTTCTACAATCGTTGCCTCATAAGTGTTAAAAATATCCAAAGAGATTATTGAATCGATTGATGTATTATTTACTACATACTCTACATCGAATAAATTAGGAAATCTAAATCTAACGTTTTCCACGCCGTCAATTTTTCTAAGGTCTTCGGTAATTAGCGGAGCATGTCCTGAGCAGGGAATGTCCACTTGAAGGGTTACTACTTTCTCTGAGTCGGATAACTGTGCCTTCTTACTTTCACCAAATACCCCTATGGTAGAGGCTATTATTCCGGATCCCGTACTAATATTAGTTACAATAGGAAATATGAACATAAATAGAAGCAGATTAATTGCGATCGTTGACCCATAGAGTGTTGTAAGATACCCTTTCTTGTCCTTTATTCCCTGGAGCGACAAAACTCCATTCTTTCTGAGATAGATCGTGGCTGAGATGGTGGCAAAAACGAACGAAATTGCTATTAAGATGTGAAAAAAATATGGATTAAGTAGCAGAGGTCTAAAAATTGCCGTGGCTGTGGTCACTCCTAAAATTGTAAAAACAATAA
Source organism: candidate division WWE3 bacterium (assembly GCA_003564915.1). Classification (GTDB taxonomy): domain Bacteria; phylum Patescibacteriota; class WWE3; order UBA101185; family UBA10185; genus T3SED10-354. Next base: position 3,605 of record PXDX01000115.1, on the reverse strand, counting down.
AACCTATACAGGCCGTATGCGGCATCAAACCGTAGATCAGGCCAGAGAATAACCCCTTTTCCTCTGCAGGCTCTCTATTATTCATTTTTTCATTATTTTCATCGCAGCAATCCATATTATTTTATTCTTTATCAGAATTTTTAAACACTTCTAAGAGTTCGTTAATCTTCTTTTCTCTTTCTTTTTCATTCTTTCCCTTAATTGCTTCCGTTACACAAATATTGAGGTGGTTTTCTAAGATCATTTGATTTGCTTTTTTTATTGCTGAAATTACGGCTCTATTTTGTAAAATTATATCGATACAATATTTATCCTCGTTTATCATTTTTTTAATTCCCTCTAAGTGGCCGGTAATATAGTTCATTCGATTGAGAATCTGTTTTTTGCTGGTTTGCTGCATGTTAATACTTTTTAAGTCTAAACCCCCCTAGAGGGGGTATGTTAACCATTCTATTGTAAGCTAAAAATATTGTCAAGAGTAATACAACGAAAAACATCCATTATAACTTTGTTTTTTCTCCAATTCCTCAACTAAAAGTTACTGATCAGTTAAATAGTTTAAAATCCTGGTAGAAATCTATTTAATGTAAGAATTTGGTGAAATTAATGATTTATACGTGAATAGCTTCGGTAAAAGGAAAGCGTTTGGTTGACCGGAGGCAGGGATTCCCTCCAAGGATTAATTTGACCACGGCAAAAGATTATTTTTGTTTGATTCATTAAGCAAAACTTTTTGAGTTCTCATCCTACCCAACAACGATCCGCTAATTTTACATTTAGCAATATTGCCGAATCATTTCTGGCGCAATGGCTGATGTTTGAACTGCGTTAATTTTATATCTATCTTTCAATAACTAAAATAGTGTCCGTTGACCCGTTTTTATGCTAAAATATTTCTAAAATATACGCTTTTGCGTATAAAACGGAAATGAAGTTTACGGAATTAAAGCAAAATTTAAGAGATCTGCCCGTTTTTACAGTCAATGATATTCTATTGGATTATCCCGATTTTCGTAGAGCTTCCCTTTACGAATGGGAATCTAAGGGTTTAGTAACAAAGCTTCGTAATAATAAGTACATTTTTTCTGACTTTACTCCTCATGACAAGGATTTTTACTTTCTCTCCAATGAAATTTATACACCTTCCTATGTTTCTTTAGAAACAGGATTAAATCATTACGCAATTATTCCGGAGGTTGTACAAACCGTTACCGCTGTAAGTACAAATAAGACGCGTGAATTTGATACTCCGGTGGGAACCTTTTCCTACTCAAGTATTGCCGAGAGGCTGTTTTTTGGATATAAGACCATAGCTTGGGATAGTGGATCTGCCTTGATTGGTTATCCTGAAAAGGTAGTGCTTGATTATCTTTACTTGAATTCTACGGTAGATTCTTTGGAGGAGTTTGAAAGCCTCCGTTGGAACAAGGATATATTAAGGGAAACTATAGTCTTAGAGCAATTAGAGAATTTTACTTCAATTTTTGACAACGCTGCGTTAACAGCCAGAGCAGCAGTTCTAAAGGAGTATATGAATGCTTGATATTAAACAAATTAAGGAGCAGTATCCCTCTAATTTACATCGCTATGATCGTGGGTTGTTGCGTGAATATTTGCAGTATTTAATTCTCTCAATACTTTTTTCGCACAAGAAGAGCGTTAAGTTAAGGTTTTTAGGAGGTACGTGTCTGCGAATAGTGCACGGTCTCCCCCGTTTTTCTGAGGACTTGGATTTTGATAACAAAGACCTCGACTTAAATGATTTTAAAAAGTTGACTGATTATGTTTCTTCTGAACTTGAGAAGCGGGGCTTTGTGGTTGAAACAAGATTTATAAAAAAAGGTGCTTTTCATTTTTACATAAAATTCCCCGAGTTGCTGTTTAAGCACGGACTCTCCCCTCTTAAGGAGGAAAAAATCCTTATCCAACTGGATACTTTTGATCAAGGAGTAGATTATGAGGCTAATACTTTTATTTTAAACAAGTTTGGTCTGTTGGATAGAATCCTAGTTACACCAAAGGACGTTATTTTGGCTCAGAAACTTTGGACAATTACGGAGAGAAATCGCTTAAAGGGACGAGATTTTTATGACATTATGTTTCTGTTACAAACGACCGAGCCTAATGAAAAATTTTTAATGAACAAGTTTGCAGCTGGTTCATTGAAGGAAGCTCTAGATGTTGTTATGGACTCTATATCTAACGCTGATTTTGAGGTCTTGGCTGAAGATGTACGCCCTTTTTTAATAAATCCTTCTGATGCTGAGAAGTTGGTTAATTTCAAGGAGTTCTTAAAGCAGGAGTTTGGGTTATAGTTGCTACACTTATAATTACCTGTGCGAATTTAATTTTCTTGCTGGCTGGGTGTAGCGATCGATGTTCGAACTAAAATGTGAGCTCTGTATAATAAATTTATGAGATATAAGTATGTTCCCTACAAAAATATCTATCCCAAATTATTTGAGGAAGAAAAGAGAAGAATAAAGAGCTTTTTATCTAAAGATTGTGTTATAGAACACTTCGGAAGTACCTCTATTAAAGGAGTTGGAGGTAAAGGAATAATAGATATATATGTGAGTATTGACGAAAGTTTGCTTGACCAAACTTCTAATGTTTTGCAGAGTTTAGGTTATGAGCGTAAAGATACTAATTTAGGAAGAGCAAGCCAACAAAGAATTTTTCATCAAATAAAAAGACCAGACTCTACAGGTGAATTAAGAAAATTCCATCTGCATCTTGGAGTTTTAGACAGTGAGGATTTTAAAAAAAGCATTGCATTTAGAGATTATTTAAGAACTCATCCAGAGTTTGCTGCAGAGTATGATCAAATTAAAAGAAAGAGTGTAAAAGCAGCTAAGTCGGTAAAGACAAAAGAGGAAAAAAAGAGAGCATATATGGAAACTAAGCAGCCTATGATAGATAAGATATTGAAGGCTGTTAAGAAACTTTAGCTTGAAAATTATTATAGATATTGTTAAACTCTTCGCAAAGCTCTTTGATATGAATATACAGCCCAAAGGAGGCTACAATGTATACGTTAACAGATTCATTCGTTCGGAAGGCGCTACCAGGCGCGGACCTGGTTCTTTATTCCTCGGAGGGGAGTGCCCAGCCATTCTTACTTACAGGAACTGCTCTGGAGATTTTTAGAGCCCTAGATAATGGGAGTAGTTTGACTGGTTTTTCTTCTGAAACATTAGAAACTGTGATCAACTTTCTAGCCATGGAGAGGGTTCTAAAACCCTACCCAACTTCTATAAAGCAAGAAACATCCTCAGTAGAACCTGAAACCTTAGCTCTTTGGCTCCACCTCACGGATCGTTGTAACTTAGCATGTGATTACTGCTATGTTACTCAAGGTAGACGTCGGATGTCACCAGAAGTTATGGATGATGTGGTTTTAGCACTGGAACAGGATTTTGCAAGATACCCGCTAAAAAAGCTTCTATTCAAATTTGCGGGTGGAGAACCTTTGCTCAATAAGGAAGGCATAGATTACTTTCTGAAAGAAGTTCGACGTCGGTTTAACTCGGAGCCCCTCCGTGTTGTTCCGTCGATTATAACAAATGGAACTTTGATTAGCTCAGAGACCGTTGAGTGGTTTC
>PXDX01000002.1 GCA_003564915.1 candidate division WWE3 bacterium | reverse complement strand
GCCACCTGTGTTCTATTGAACACATCATGCTCCGTGATAACATACTCTCCAAGCAACCTTCGGCTTGCGCGAATATAGAGTTGGTGCGGCCATCCATTTGTGTCGGGGTGATGATACTTGTCGAGACCCAAGCCCGCTGTTCGTTTGCGAAATTTTTCGGGAACCCTCGAATCCGTGCTAAGGAAATGATGAATCCCCCTTACATGATCCTGATGTTTTCTCCAAATTTTGGCTTTGGTGGGGTGGTCTCCATTCGCATAAACATGGCTGATACCCAGCGGTGCCATGGTTATGAGCGAACGGCGGTGATAATTGTAGTCCCCTCTGTTCCTCCACCCTGGAAAAATCCAACTCAGGCGCTGAAGCAGTTCATCCTCATCTGTAAATTCGCCAACCAGATATTCCACGTAACGTCCCAATAATTCATAATCATCCTTATCATAATTATCAGGAGGTTCGATGGGAGCGATTCGATCCGGATCGGAAGTGACATAGTACCTGAAATTGTAAGCCTGAGTGTAGTGGTCCCCCGCGCCCAATTTCTTTCCATGATCATTCTCGATCATCGGGAGTAAACCGCTTTCGGGATCATTCGGTTCAATGAAAGGGCTGATCGGGGTGATATTGCCGAGACCATGAAAATCCCCGGCCTCACCAATAGGCCGGACCCCCGCAAACTCTTCGTCGTAATCCAACGTTGATTCCCGGCCAATCTGAAAAGAAACACCGGCTCTGGCCATAAGGTCACCCTCATAACTTGCATCAATAAAAACCTTGGCTCTTATTTGCATGGTTTCGTATTGCTCCGTTGTGGACGGAGGTCGTCCGTATTCATCAAAAGGGGCGAGGTCGAAGACAGCTTCCACAATTTTTCCTGCTTGCTTCACAGTGCGATTGATTCTGTGGTCATAAATAACCTCAATGTCATGTTCATGAAGCAACTGCAGAAAATCTTCACGAACATATTTTGGGCTCATATTCCTTCTGCTCAGCCGGTGCACCTCATTCAAACTGACATCTTCGCTATCCGTGCGAACCCCCAAATGAAGCATAAGGGCACGCGTTTTTCCTCCCACGGCAGCGTAATTCGGCATATCCTGAACCGGCTTTAGTCCGGCGCCAAGTATGCCCCCCACCCATTTGCCTGGTTCAATGATGATGACCGATTTGCCTTCTCTTTCCACCGCTATCGCCGCAAGAATTCCTGATGGGGTCGCTCCATATATACAAACATCATATTCCTTTGTTTCCGCCATGGAGATTGTATGAAATTGAAATGCCAGTAATATGGGCAAAAGATACTTAAGGGATTGGTTTATCATTTACTGTTGGTGGGTTGTTTTATGAAGTTCGTCAGCCTCTTGATAAGAGCAGGTGTTTACAAACGAATGTGGTCGCCGGTTTGCTGCTATCATTTAGTTGAATTTCCGCATCAAAGGGTGGCAACGATTTTCCTGATTTCAAGGAAAGTATGATTCAGGCAGTCCATCCCCATGATCGAAAAAGCACATTGTTTTCAAGATGCGGAAAGGGGGCGGCCCGAAAGCGGCGAATAAAAATTTGCGAAAAATTGTCCGTCGAAATCACGGGTTTGACCCGGCAGCCGTTCGGGGCATGGTTGATGCCAAATGAACAACGCCCGTTTCCTGCTCTGGACCTTGTGCGTCTGCCTCGCCTTCCCCGTGCTGCGGGGACAAAACCTGGAGTTCCAAATCCAGCCTCACGGCACCCTTGACATCCCCGCCGACGCCCTCTGGCACATTCCGCTCGAAACAGCCTCTCCCGGTTACCTGGCCAACGGCACCATCGCCCGGGTGAGTTCCAACAAAATCGCGGTTTATCCGTGGGGAGACCCGGCCAATTTCGCTCCCGACACGACCAACTGGACTGTCAACCGGATCTGGAGCCATGAATATTTGCGGGTCACCGCGACCACCGGCACCATCGGCGCCCAAATCGTGATCCCTTACCGGCGCACCCCCGCCGCCGCCGATTCGCTCATCACCGTCACGGTAGCCGAACTGCCGGCCGTGACTTCCATCGCCATCGTGGACTCCAACCCTGTCGGCCACTTCGATCCGGTTTCCTGGGAGGTTTCCTTCGACGAGCCGGTCGCCGGGGTGACGGCCGCCAATTTCGAATTGGCCGGAAGTCTGGAGGGCGAAGTGGGCATCACGGAGGTGGAGCCGGTGGAGGGAGAGAACAACCGGGTTTGGCGGGTGTCGGCGTCCACCGGGGAGGGCACCGGGCTGCTGAGATTGGATTGGGCGGGAACCGCGGCCGAATCGCCTTCGGTGCCGATTCCTTTCTCCGGCCAAAGTTACAGCTTTCCCACTCTGCCCGTTTTTGTGGAGAACCCGGTGGGCGGCCTCTTCGTGGTGTACCCGGATCAGCCCGACATCCACCTCACGGCCCTCGCGCAATCCCGCGTCACCGACACGCTTTATTACCAGTGGTACCGGCATGACGGACCCGATCACACCGACGGATCCCCGGAGCGGCTGGACGGGGCAACCTCTGCAGAACTCACGGTCGGCTCCGGCGATTTGGCCGACGACCGGGTTGCGACGTGGTTCATTCTTATCGCCTCGACCGGGCCATTTCCGGCCGACCCCTCGGTCTTTCCCTCAAACCGGGCCTCAACGGCGGCGGAAATCCGGCGCGTCGAGCCGCCGGTGCCGGGCGAGGTTTCACCCGGAGCGGTCCTTCCGCAGGGAGTCTCCCACCAACTCGAAGCCTTCCCCGCCGGCGGCACCGAACCGTTTGCGTTTACATGGTTCCTCGGCGAATCCGGAGACACGTCCACGCCGCTGCCGGGAGGGGACGGCCCCATCGTTCAGCTTTCCGATCTGCAAAACACCAAACGGGTTTGGATGCGGCTTTCCAACGAGTCCGGCCCCGCCCACGCGGCCGCGACCCCCACCATCACGGTTTACGTTTACACCACCGCCCGGCCCGACACGAAGGACGTCCACACCCTTACGGGTCGGGCGTTGGATCCCGGGCCCCGCTTTACCCTGGTCGATTCCGCGGACCAACCGGTGCCCTGGTCCGGAAACGTGCCGCTGCACCTGACGCTGGTTCCCGGCAGCGGCGGAGCCGGGGCGGTTTTTGAGGAGAACGGCCAGACCAGCCTCACCTGGCGACCCGAAGGCACGGGTCCCATGGAAATTCCAACCGTGACGGCCAACCAAACCACCGGTTCCCACACCCTCCGCTTCTCCCTCACCGGTCAGTTTGAGCAAAGCCTGACCATCTGGAATTTGGAGCCGCGGCAACTCTGGCGCACCCTCCATTACGGCGAACGGGATGATACGGGAGACGCCGCCGACCTCGCCGATCCCTTTGGCGGCGGGATTCCCAATTTGTTGAAATACGCATTGGCCATCAACCCGCTGGCCCCAGGCCGGCCCGTCACCGATCCCGGCGAAACCGATGGAGGCCTGCCGCTGGTTTACTTGGACGAGGCCGGGTTGAACGTGGTCTTCAATCGTTTGCGTGAAGCCGTCGCGGACGTCGATTACCGGGTGGTTTTCTCCACCGACCTAATGGATTGGGAGGAGGCCCCGGATTTGCAGTTGGTTTCCAGGGAAGAGATCCTCCTGCCCGGGGGAGGCCCGATGGCCGAACTGTATGAAAGAGTCCACTACAGGACGACGGTGGGGAGCGATGACGGGCGCGTTTTCGCGCGGGTGGAAGTTTCGGAGCCCTGATCATCCGCCTCTCCGGTCAAGGAGTTTGAACAGGCCTCCGTTTGCGGCTCGATGCGGTTCGACCGACGCCGCCAGTCCACATAAACGTGATAACTGATGCGGTAAATCCAGGTCGCGACGGAGGCGTTTCCCTGGAAAGCGGGAAGCGACGCCCAAACCTTGCAAAACACGCGCTGGGTTAGATCCTCGGCGTCGGTCTCGGCGGAGCACAGGCGGCGAAAATACCCGTGGATTTTTTTATGAAAGAGAACCAGCAACTCCGACGCGGCTTTTGGGTCTCCGTTTTGAGCCGCCCCGCAAAGCCGCCGTGTGTGGTTTTCGTCGTCCATCAAAAATTCCTCTTACCTGTTTAGTCGGAAGCAAGAGGCAAAGTGGATAACTTTTTCTTTCGTTGTCTTCTTTGGAGCGGGGCGGAAGGGACGCCAGACGGCAGAAGCCAGATGTCGCAGAAGTCAGACGGAAGTCAGGGAAGCTTGTGCGTGCACGCTCTTCGTGCAAAGGTTGATGCAACTTATGGCCGAGCCTCCTCCCGACTTCACCAGCAATGAAGAAAAACTGAATCCGTGGCTGTCTATTTGGACCCGCCCACGAATGACTGTTGCCACAATGGTTCGGACCAACCCTCAAAAGCATGTAATTTTACTCGTCGTGCTATGGGGAATAACCGACTCGCTGGGCCGTGGCGCAGGAAGCGGAATCGGCGATCGAGCGAACCTCCTGGTCCTGCTTGGTTCCGCCATTGTGGCTGGGTCTCTTGGCGGAGTAATAGTGTTATACATCGCCAGTTGGGTGTTGCGAATCACAGGGGTCTGGTTGGGCGGAGAAGCGTCGAGCAGGGCCATCCGAACCGCCTTTGCCTGGGCAACCCTTCCGGTCGTCGTCACGCTTCCTTTCTGGCTCGGAATGATTGCCTGGGCAGGAAAGGAGGTTTTTGTATCCGAACCTTTTAATGAGAACGATCTTGGGTCCCTCGTTTACATCGGGTTTTTACTCATGAATATGGTCGCCGTAATCTGGACATTGTTCATCTTTACAAAAGGCATTTCGCAGGTGCAGGGATTTTCAATTTGGAGGACAATTTCGAACATCGTGGTTGCTATCATTGTTGGTATGACGCCCTTTTTCATCCTCATAGGCGTGGCCGTGGCTCTCACACGTTAGCGGGAGACGATATCTCCGCGTTTCATGTATCCATCGGGTCTTCCGTAACCCGGTCGATAAACTCCAGGACCTCCTTTTCGTCGATGGCATTGAGTTGCTGAATCTGTTGCCGGAGCGATTCCTGGAAATTCGGGGCATTGCAGTCTGGAACCCAGATCTGGACCGGGCGCAGACCCTGACTTCGCAACCGCTCGCGATACTGGCGCATTTTATGGGAGGAATTACCGGCTGGCATAATGGGTAACATGTTACCTCGCCGGATCCATGTCAAACCAGTCGGGGGACGGCTGTGGGGTCAGTTCTATTGATCCCAGCACATTTGATCGCACCCGGGGCCGTTGAGGTTCCGTGATCAAGCTTGCGCTTTCGGTGGGGTGGGAGAGACGATGAGCGGGGTATGTTTTTCAAATCCACTCCCTTCGTGGCGCTTGGTTTTGTGCTTCTCTGGAATTCCGGTTTTATTGCGGCGGCATCCGCTTTGCCCCACGCGCCCACCTTTACGTTGCTGTTTTGGCGTTACTGGGCCCTCAGCTTGCTATTGGGCCTTTTCCTGGGCCTGGCCGGTCGATTTCGCCGGTCTGGCATGAATGCCGCGGGCCATGCCATGCTGATTGGGGTTCTCTCGCACGGGGTATGGCTCGCCTGCGTCATGCTCGCTCTGGAGCAAGGAATCCCGGCCGGGATTATCGCGCTGGTCGTCGCGCTTCAGCCGCTCGTTACGGGAGCGCTTTCCGGCCGGATCACTGGCGAGCGGACACCGCCGCACCGTTGGGTGGGGCTGGGACTCGGATTTGCGGGCGTTTGCGTGGTTTTGGCGAACCGCATCGAGTTTCATGATTTTAATTCGGTTTTCGGATACCTGATCCCTCTCGTCTCCGTTCTTGCAATCACCGTCGCCAGCCTCCTTCAAAGGCGGGTGGAGCTTACGGGCAAGGACCTGTCGCTCCCGGCGGATGTAAGTCTTTTCTACCAAAGCCTCGGAACCGCGCTGGCCGTGACCGTGCCAGCCCTGTTGCTGGAAAAATTGACGACGCAGTGGAATGTCGAACTGCTCGGATCGCTTGCCTGGCTGGTGTTGGGAGTCTCCCTCGGGGCCTATGCGCTCATGTGGCAACTCATCGCCCGAATCGACGCCCCCCGCGTGGCCAGCCTCTTTTACCTCGGCCCTCCGGTCACCATGCTGATGGCCTGGCTTGCCTTCGGAGACACGCTCCGCTCCACGGACCTCGCCGGCCTTGGCATCGTGCTTTCCGGCGTGTTGATCACCTATATGCGCCGACCCGGCCGTTCGCGGACAACGGAATAACCCTTCTTTCGGAGGCGGATTCATCAAATGGTGAATATCCTTTTATTCGGTACCTTATACCCTCTCATCTATGATTGATTGCCGTGGATAAAAAAGGAATTCGGTTGGATAATGGTGAATAGCGGTGAAAACATCCATCCCGCCATGCGATGGCGTCCAGGATAATTCATCCCCCCTTCCGAACGACGCGGTGGACCAGGGTGTTGGCCGCGTGCGACCCGTGGACAAGGTGCGGGCGTTTTGTTTAAGTGATAGTAAAAATATGGGCCTACTTCAGTTAACCTTAACACGTTGATCTAATGTCTTTCAAAGCCTTCTTTCGAAATCCTTCGGTGCGTTTTCTTCTTTTTATTGCCACCTTGCTTCTCTGGCCATGGACAACCCAGGGGGCCGGCGACGAGCATCACGCGTATGCCGAGAGATTCTCATTGCACGACTTTTCGCAGGGCCCGGACGGCCTGCTGAGTCCAGGCGAAGCAATTCCGTGGAAGGGGATCGCAGAGCACGTGGCGGCCGATTATCAAGGGGATGGACTGTCCATCCATGCCGGAGCGGAGAAAGCGGTGATCCACTCGGCCTTCCAACATCTCCGCGGACACGCGTCCATGGAAGGCTTGTGGCTGACATCGACAACTGAGCCGGATGGCGGCCGGCCGGAGCGTTTTCGCGTGATTGCCGATGGGGTCGGTCGTTGTGATTTGAAGGAAAGGACTGTGCCACGATCCGGGCGCGTGGAGACACAAGGCCAGTTAGTCAGGTTTGTTCGCGAGCATCTGACCGAGGAATACTCGACAAGCGTGGACGGGGTTCGGCAGGACTTTATCGTAAAGGAACGACCGCTCGGACAGGGCGAGTTGTGTCTGAACTTGGCGGTGGATGGCGCTCGGACCGAAGCAGCCCCATTCGGCGCACGGCTGATACTGGAGGGGACGGGTCGAAGAATAGCCTACAGCCGCCTGCATGTTGTCGATGTGAACGGGCAGGTGCTGGATGCCCGCATGGAAGTGCCGGCGGAAAATCGCTTGACGATTTGGGTGGACGATTCGGCGGCTGCCTACCCGGTCCGGATCGATCCTACCTTCAGCGACGAGAACTGGATCGGCATGGGATCTTTTCCGGGAACCGACAATGACGTGAAGGCGATTGTCGCCGACCCGAATGGAACCCTTTACATCGGCGGAAATTTTTCCCTGATCGGGGATGTTTCTGTCAGGGGTGTCGCCAAATGGGACGGAAGCGAATGGTCGGTTTTGGGAGATGGCTTGGATGGTTCGGTTTGGTCGTTGGCCTTGGCGGAGACGGGAGAACTCTACGCGGGTGGGTCCTTCAGAAGGGCGGGTGGTGTGACGGTGAATCAAATCGCCAAATGGGATGGACAGGCGTGGTCGGCCCTGGGTATCGGTTCGAATAGCCCTGTATGGGCGATGACGACGCTCGGGCCGAATCTCTATGCGACGGGCGCATTCCGAAATCCTGATGGGCAATGGATAGGAGGCGGGATGGCCAAGTGGGACGGAAACGCCTGGTCGGGATTGGGATCTGGTGTGGGAGGGGGAGGGGTTCATGCTCTGGCGGTATCGGGCGATGATTTGTATGTCGGGGGCAACTTTAGGACGGCTGGCGGGATTCCGGCGATGCACATCGCCAAGTGGGACGGAAGCAATTGGTCGTCGTTGGGTGATGGTCTCGGGGGTGAATTGCTCCATCGCATCGTATTTGCGGTGGCGGTCTCCGGGAGCGAGGTTTTCGTGGGCGGAAGATTTACTCATGCGGGAGGCACGCCCGCGAATAACGTCGCCAAGTGGGATGGGGAAACATGGTCAGCGTTGAGTGAGGGCTTGGATGGTTTCACAGGAAGTAGTGATGCCGTTCGTTCACTTGTGGCGCGGGATGGAATCCTTTACGCGGGAGGCACATTTACCACGGCAGGCGGGGGCTCGGTAAGTCGCGTTGCGATGTGGGACGGCACCGCATGGTCTGGGGTTGGCACCGGCGTGGACGGTATTGTTCAGGCGATGGCTTTCAGCGCCAGTGGGGACCTGTATGCGGGTGGCGCATTTTGGGCGTCGGGTGATCGGGCAGTGAGTAGAATCGCGCGCTGGGATGGAGTTGAGTGGGGTCCGGTCGTTCCGGCTTCCAATCACTTCGGTCTTACGGGACCCGTTCTCGCCATGGCCGTGGACGGTGACGATCTCTATCTGGGCGGCGAGTTTACAACGGCCGGGGAAACACGGGTCAACCGTGTCGTGAAATGGGATGGTAACCAATGGTCGCCCTTGGGAAGCGGGGTGGACGATACAGTGCGCGCCCTGGCGGTTATGGGGACGGATCTCTACGCGGCGGGTGATTTTATGAAAGCGGGAGGCGTGTCTGCCCATCGAATTGCCAGGTGGGATGGCACGCAATGGAACCCGCTCGGCTCCGGCCTCAACGCTCCGTTGCGCGCTCTCTTGCCGGTCGGATCCGATCTTTACGTGGCTGGCGAGTTTTTGAGTGCGGGCGACTCTCCTTCCACCCGCATCGCCAAATGGGATGGCAGCGGGTGGTCAGCCTTTAACTCG